>CANDCW010000024.1 GCA_947383275.1 uncultured Bacillota bacterium | reverse complement strand
ATATGGAGGAGTTCCCGAGTGGCCAAAGGGGGCAGACTGTAAATCTGTTGCGTTTCGCTTCGGTGGTTCGAATCCACCCTCCTCCACCAGAAAACCGGTGTCCTGTTTGGGGTGCCGGTTTTCCTATATAAGAAAAACACAGCTATAGAACTTGTGTTCCATAACTGTGTTTAGGATACTCTTTTCTCCCACGAATGTCAAGTGCTTATTCGAAAATTTGTTCTAGCGCGTACCGTTTTAATGGACTATTACAAGGTGGAATATGCCGCGTCCTCCTAAACAGCTAGCCAGCCCCGCCGCCGGATTCGGCAGCGGGGCTGTTCTTATAGATACTCCACGCAGGTCTCCAGCATCTTCCAGGTAAAATTGGGCTCTTCAATTTCCCGGAAGCTGTGGATATGGGCCTCCAGCTCCGCCCAGGTGAGGTACCAGAAATCGTACTCAATCCCCAGGTGGGCGGGCAGAATGTCCTCAATAATCTTTTTCAGTTCCTCAAAGTTTTCCGGCTCTCCGGCCACCCCGGGAAAGGAGACAGACACCCGCTCCCTTCCCAGTTCCTTCACCACAGCGTGAACGCCGCAGCCGGAGATGGTGTCGTTGATGGCGGCCAGCGTAAAGCTGTCTCCCCCGATGCGCAGCAGGGCGGCCAGAGCCGCTGCCAGCTTTTTCGGCTCCTTGGCCACCGGGCGGCGGATGAACAGTCTGGCAATGTTCTCCAGCCCCCAGCTCTCCGCCGTCGCCAGGGAGGATTCCCGCTGGATTTCCTCCAGCCAGGCCATGATTTTGTCCAGCTGCTCCCCCTGTACGTCCAGCTCGCCGCCGTTGAAGGTGGCCTCCAGATTGTAAACCCCCAGGGGCCTGAGCAGGTCCCTCAGGCACTCCGCATGCTTCATGCCTTCGCCTCCACCTTCAGGGTCCCCAGCACCGGCAGCTGATCCACCTCAATGTCCACATCGGCGGAGGGCGTCTTAATGGCGTAGTTGGTCACGCCATCACAGTGGTAGATAATCTCGCCAAGCCGGGCCCGAAGGACCCGCTGACCCAACAGCCTGCCGGTAAACCACTCCCGTATAGTCTGTTCCACCAGTGCCAGCACCTCCTGTTTGTCCCGACCCTCCTCCGGTTCTACCGCAACGGCAATGTTTACCGTCACAGTCTCCGGGGCCTTGACCTCCAGGTCCACGGCGATCTCCCGCCGCTCGTCAAAATAGGCTTTCATCTCATTCAGCAGCTCCCGGCTGGGCAAACCTGTCAGAGTAGCGGGGATAACGTCCACCGAACCGATTCCCCGAGGCCGCGGAATGACCGTCGCGGCCACAACTTGGTCGAAGGACAAAGCCCCCTGCTGGTAGAAAGCGCTGTTGGCGCCGTTGGGCAGGCGCTTAAAGGTCTCCAGCACCCGCACCCGGAGCTCATCGTCTCCTTCACCGTCCGCGCCTCCGGCGCAAGGCATCGGATTGGTGCATTTTGCGATTCCAATGGGCGCCACCGCCATGGCCACAATGGCCCCAGCGGAAACATTGCCCAGCCGCCCAGGCTCCAGGGCCCGAATCGGGACATCCACCGTTCGCGCTCCCGCCTCCAGCACCGCAGGGGCTGTGGTTTCAAACCGGACCAGCCCCGCCGTCATGCACACTGTTCCCTGGGGGATGGTTCTGGGAGCATCGGCTGTATCTCCGGCGGTAAAGCGGGCAACCCCCCCGGCGGCCACCGCCGGCTTGCGCTCCAGACTGCGCAGCTGGGCGTGCCGGTCCAAAAATTCCCCTTCCGCCGTCTGCGGGAACGCCTGCCGGACCACCCAGTCCGCTTGGATGTAAAGGGCGTACACCTGAGCCGCCAGGGCGTACAGCCGCGCGGACAGATCACACCCCTCTCGGGGTTCCAGCCCTGTCTGCCCGCCAAAATGGGAGAGCATCTCCTGATAAATATTGTCAATGGTTCTCATCATACTTCCACTCCTCCGAACCGCCCGGACTCCTTGTTCAGAGGCAGCCGGACGGTTAACGCTTCGCCCTGCCAGTCCAGGTATACGGTGAGCAGCCCCACGTCCCCCTCCTGAGCCAGCTCTACCGACTGAATCGCCAGGTCCGTCTCCTCCCGCAGGGCTTCTTCTACATACTGCGCCGCCAGCGCCCGCCGGGCGGATGGCTTTTCCCGTCCCAGCTGATATAGGCGGCTGCCCAGATCGGGCAGGAACGGCAGTTTCCCCCGCCGGGCGGTAAGGCGGTACAGCACCCGGGCCAGTACCTCCTCACCGCCTGACAGCGCGGTCAGGCTCCCCATCCCGTCTGGGACGTAGTCCCCCTCAACAATCTTCCACTCCAAGGCCCTTCCCCCTTATTTCATCATTTCTCTGCAAACCTGCTGTGCCACCTCTCGGGCCAACTGCCGTATTATGTCCTCGATAGGCTGGCCGTCGATAGACAGCCCGCCTGTCAGCTCCAGGCCGCTCCGGCCCAGGCGGAGCGCACCCTCCGCACCGTTCATCTCCATCTGCCCCTGGCCTAAGTGGAGGCTGCACTCCACGCCTGTCAGCCGGACCTCTCCGGGCTTTAACCCCTCGGCATCTTGTGTCGTGCCCAAAATGCAGGGGGATTCTCCCTCCGCGCCGGCTTTCAGAATCATCACCTTATCCCCTGAGGTGGGCCGCCAGCTGTAGCCCCCGGGCCCGTATACATTGATCCAGCGCCGCTCTCCTCCCAGGCTCACCCCGGCGGGGTCTCCGCCCAGTGTGACGGTACCCACCTCCGCTGCCGCTTCCTTCACAGAAAGGCTCCGATTTCGCTCCGATGTCCACATACGTTTCACCTCATACCAGCGTTTTGTTTCTTGCTCAGCCTGTCCCGCTACACGGTAAAGTCGGGAACTGTCAGCTCCATCCGGCTCCAATAGCCGCTTTCATCCATTCCCACGGTCACCCCGGCGGCTCGATACTGGCCGTTCCAATCCAGGCCGCTTCGGTTTACATTGACCAAATCTCCCGGCCAGGCGCAAAATGCCTGACCCACGGTCACTTCCATACGCTTCAGTTCCGCCGCCGATCTGTCCAGCTGGAACTGTCCGCTGTACCGCATAGCCTTGTAGCTGCTTCTGGCAGGTACTGTAATGATCCGGCGGGCCATACCTCCGGCAGCGAGAAAGAACTCGTTGTCCACCGTCTCCACCGCTCCGCTCCACCGGTCCCGCATCAGCACCTGAGACAGCACCCCGTAGCGCCTGTCCCGCCGAACCAGGGAGATCAGGGGGGTGCTGTCGTCCACCAGCCGCGCCGTCTTGTCCTCCCAGCCTGTCAACACCAGCCTACCCTCCCGGTCGAACCGGGGGGCAACCCCCCCGTAGTATCGGGCAAACTCATATACCACGGACCACTCGCTGCTTCCCGTGGAAACAGAAAATTGATCCACCGCCCGCAGCTGCGCCCCAGGCGCCACCGAAATTCCATAGGGCCTCACATGGTCGTGGATAATGTCCTTCTGCGTGGCCACCTGATAATCCTGGCCCAGGGCTTCGTTGTCCAGCAGCAGGGCCGCCATCCCCCGTCCGGACACCTCCAGCAGCCGGCCTTTAGCGGAAATGCCCACCTCGCATTCGTCCACCACACCGGTAAATACCCGCTCCCCCTGGTGCTCTGCGGTAAACCGCACCCAGTCCTCCGGTTTGGTAAGGTTGTCCGCGTCCCAGACACATCGCATCCAAAAGCTGTCGCAGGGCACCCCTACTGTGTATTCCAGCCGCCAGGCCACCGGCTTTGGCAGCGTCCAGCGCACCTGGTTCGCGTCGGTCACATAGGCGGTCACCGCACCCTCACCTCCTGGCCCACTCGAATCAGGTTTGGATTTTTAATTTGAGGATTGAGGGCCACCAGCTCCTCCAGCGGCACTCCATACCAGTTTGCCAGCGCCCACAGGGTATCCCCCTTCACCACCTGGTGATACGCAGCTTGGCCGGAGGGCCGGGACGCAGCCTCATCTTCCCCAGAGGCGGCCACATCCCGGACAGTCTTAGAGGCCAAACCGTTATATAGGCCGTATTCCTCCCAAAAGGCAAAGGAATACCGCACATAATCGGGCCG
Source organism: uncultured Bacillota bacterium (assembly GCA_947383275.1). Lineage (GTDB taxonomy): Bacteria > Bacillota > Clostridia > Oscillospirales > Oscillospiraceae > Lawsonibacter. The sequence goes on along the minus strand of CANDCW010000024.1, from coordinate 27,972 downwards.
GGGCGCCTGTTCCACCCGCAGTGCGATAAAGTAGGCGTTGGCCACCTGCCACAGGGGATGGACCAGAAGTCCTGGCCCATCCTCATAAAAGACGCAGGCCAGCCGCTGAAATTCCTCATAGGCTCCCGCCCCGACAAATTCCCCCTCGCCCTCCATCACCCGGTGTCCCATTCCCAGGTCCTGCAGCTGATAACGGCTGAAGGGCGTCTTATGGACCGCCACAGACCGTTGAAAGTCAATGGAATAGACACGGGGATTGTGAGGCCAAGTGTAGCTTTTATAGCGCATCGGCATCAGATTCATCCAATCACTCTCCTCAATACAAGTAGAAGCCCCCGTCATACCGGCGGCTGTCCCTGCGGAAGGCACGGTCAGCCTGTTCCGCCCAGCTCAGCACTCCGCCCGTTGTGGGGGCCGGACCATTGAGGGTGTTCTCCCCCGGCTGGCTCCCACCCGGCGTTCCACTGATATTGGGGTAGGATGCCCGCTCCAGGGGGCCCGGCAGGGAGACGGGATACCCGGCCCGCCGCCTGTCCTCCCAGCCGGTCTGAACTGTTCTCCCTCCCGCCGGAGCGGCCAGCGCGGCGGCGGCCCGTTCCAGTTTCTCCAGGCGAACCGCCAAGGGCGGACGCTGTTTTCCCTTTGTACCGCTCCACGCCTCTTCCAGCCCGTCGGGCTTTCCGACGGGCGTGCGGGACCCGTCCCCACCTTGTTGGGATTGGCCGATATTCGCCTCCTCGACCTGGATTTTCCGCTGGGCTCCCGGGTTGTCAACTGATTTTTCAGTCAAGTTGACTTGTCTATTTAAATTGTAAACCGTCTTCTCATTTCCGGTTTCAATTTTGCCGTCTGGATCAAACGTCTGCTCCTCTTCTTTGCGCGGCAATGTCCCAGCCGCGCGCGCCTCCACCTGCCCCTCCTCCCGCGCCAGGCCGGGCACGCTCCGCTCCATCCGCCGGATCTGCTCCATTAAGGCGTCGGCGCCGCCCATCTGTTCCTCCAGATAGTCAATCAAGGCCGACCCCCTCCTTCAACGCTTCAAAGCGCGCCGGGTCAAAGGAGGCGTTCTGCATACCCTCGCCCCACTCCCTGGCAGGACGGCCGCAGAGCACGCAGCGCTCTTCCATCGCTCTGGCCCGGCAATCGGGGCACAGGCGCTCCAGCTCCTCCTCCCGGTCCAGAATTGTATTGGTCAGGCACCACAGGTAGTCACGCCCCTTCATAGCCTCTGCCCGGCCCTCGGTGGGCAGGGCGCCAAACTGCTTCAGCACCCGCCAGCGCAGCCGTTCGCCGGAGTCGCCGCGCAGATCCTCCATCACCTTCTTCAGTTCCTCCCGGGCCAGCTCCAGCCCCGGGTCGTTCTCCCGGCTGAAGGCGCTCCACCGGGCGGCCAGCGACGCAATCTCCGCCGCCGTCAGCCCGGCCAGCACCGCCCGCCCGTCGGAAAAGACAGGCAGGCGGTCCTCAGTTCCCTCCAGCGCTCGGGCCAGCAGGCAGGCGTTGGAGCATAGGGCCTGCTCCCGGCCGTCTCCGGCCAGCTCCAGGCTTTCCCGCCGTGCCTGAAGCACCTCCAGCGCCGACAGCAGCCGCAGGTCGAAGCCATTGTCCAGGGCCATCCGGTCGCGGCCGGCCAATATGGACAGGGCCATAATTATACCCCCGTTTCGATGCGCCGGGAGGCCACCAGGGTAACTTTCTCCAGCACCATGCTGCCGATGTTTGCGCTCTCCTGAATGGAGCTCCACTGGCAGTCGGAGTAGATGATTTTTTTATCCGGCTTACAGATCACCAGAGAAAAGCCGGACATGGCGTAAAAATCGATATTATCCCGGATGGCCTCATCGGTGGCGTAGAGCCTGGTCAGCTCGATCACATGAGCGGCCTGTCCGGGGACGGTAGCCACCGGCTCCGCCTCGCCAAAGGCTTCCACCGCCGTGCTGCCCTTGGTTGTTTTGGCGGCGTAGCTCTGAACCACGGCCACCCGCGCGCCGTCCACTTCCAGATAAATATCGCTGCTGGTAGGAAATCCTGCAACACTCATTTCAAGCCCTCCTTGTTAAACGGTAATATGGGCGGTCAGCCAGATCTGGTTCAGCCCATGGGCCACGGTAAAGGCAAACTCAACCAGGCACCGGGTAGGATCCTCCGCGTCCGCAGTAACTGTCACATCCTCATAGCCGGTAATGATCTCCCGGGCCAGCTTGTTTTCCAGCTCCAGCACCACCTGCGCCCGGATGGCCCCCCGGCTCTGGGGCGTGTTCTTGGCCCGGCGGAACCTGGTCCGCAGGGCGTCCCGCAGGCCTGGAATCACATCGTCCACTACCCGGATTGCAGACAAATCCCGCCATGCGGCGTCCGCCGTCCCACCGGTTGTGGTCCGGGTTGTTACACCCCGCACCACGCTGACCACGCCGCCCAGGCTCTCCACCGGGGTAACGCCGCCCAGGACCAGGCGGTCCACCTCGCTGTCGCCCAGCCGGAGGTCCACTCCGTTCAGGCCCAGCAGCTCCGCTCCGCCCAAGGGGACGGCGGGGTCGCTCTCTCCGGCGATAGCCCCGGCCACCGCGGCGGCCAGGGGCAGGCCGGAGACTGCCGCTCCCGTCCCGTCCACGCCACCGGGGGCCACCAGCACCGCGCGCTCGTGATTCAATTCCTTCGCCCGGGCAATCAACCCGTCCACGTTCTCACCTTTGGCCCCCGCCAGCACGCACAGCCGCTCACGGCGCATGTCGGACGCCTCGATTACGCTGTCCCGCAGCTTTTTCTGTATGGCGGCGTCGGTACTGTCGCACAGGACCACAGCAATGTCCTCAAGCCCGGCCATCTGTTCAAAGGCGGCCTCGTAGCCCTCCGCGCCTGCCACGGGGATAGCGGCCACTCCGGAGGCCCCGTTTTTCAAGGCCAGCCGGATCAGCTCCGTCAAATCCTCCGGGCCATTGGACCCGAACGCGGCCACCGCCCTGTCGTAACTAGTAATCGTTTGAACAATTCCGGCCGGCGCCTGGGCGTTAACGGCCACAATACCGGCCATGCGGCCGGTGCCCCTGCCGCTGACCACTGCGGACGCGTCGTAGGAGGAGTAAACCCCTGGACGCTGATGCACACTGATACTCATTTTTTCATCACACCTCGCAATTCAAAATCAACAAACGCACCGCCCGCGTCAGCGACAGCGCATAGCCACAGGGTACATACCGCCTCCACCGGCCGCTTGAGCCTGCGGCTTTCCGCGTCCCGGACGGTCTGCCCGCAGGAGAACTCCCGCAGCTCCATCCCCTCCGGCCCGCCTAGCACTAGAACTCCCGCCAGGGCGTCGAAGGCCTCCTGAAGCATTCCGCCGTCCCCGTTTTCCGGGGCATAGATGTCCAGCCCGAAGGTGAGCTCGGCTTTTTTGCCGTAGCGCTCCTCCCACCGTCCAGACGCCTCGTCGTACCGCTCTCCCAGGTAATTCTGGAAGCTGGCGGGCCCGGCCCTGCATCCCCGTACGGAGACCACCACCACCGGCTCCTCCCGGGCCTGCCTGGGGCTCATGGGCCAGGCGGTGACGGCGGCGATCCCCCGGCTGACCAGGTAGTCCGCCATCACCTGGCGGATACGTTCCAGCCCCGCGCTCATACCGCCACCTCATCCCTCGGGTAGAGTATGGCCCACCAGTGAGGGCATACGCGCTCGCCCACCAGATGGGCGGACTGCACCCTATACTCCCGTCCCTTCCACTCCACCAGGGTGTCCAGGCGGATCGGGTGCTCAGCAGGCCCCATATATCGAAACAGGTCCTGCCGCCCCAGTCCCATAGGGGTGGGGGCCTGCTGTTCCCGCTCCCGCGTCAAGCAGGGCTGGATCAGCGCCTTGACCGGCACTTCGCTCTCTCCGCTGCGGAGAACCGCCTGCTGTCCAAAGCGCTTCAAAATGTCGTTCCACATCCGCTCCATCATCCTTCCACCCCGTAAAAGACAAAACCGTTGTCTCCCAGCCAGGGGGCCAGCAGCCGGTCGGCCTGGGCGGACAGCGCTCTATTCCCTCCGCCGTCCCCGGCCTCCTGGCGTATGGTCAGGTCGCCCGCGGTAAAGGAGACCGCATTTCCTCCGCCTCCGGTCATGCCGGACAGCTGGTCCATGGCGGTCATGGCTGCGGCCAGCGGAAAGGCGGGGCCGCAATCCTCCGGGAGCAGCCCCTCCTTCAAGCGGCCCGCCAGCTGCCGCCGGACCGACTGAATCAGGGGAAGCAGCAGCTCCTCCTGATCCTCAGCGGCCCCCATCGCCCTGCACAGGGCCATAATCTCGCCGGTCATCTCACAGCTCCAGCACACGGCTGGCCTCGGGGAACACCTTGGCAAAGCCGCTGATGGTGGTAATGGCCGCCCGCTCCAGCTGTCGGTCAATAAGCTTGTCGTACTCCACCATCACGTCCCCGCTCTGAACCATCTCCAGTGCAAAGCGCTTGTCCAGCCCCACCGCGGTCTTTTCGGGCAGCACGCTGGTGCGCAGCAGTGTGGCACCCAAGGGGGTGGCCAGCTGGCCGGTGCCCTGGAAGTTCAGGCCGGTAAGGGGATTTTGGAACTCGGGCAGCTTCAGCAGCTGGAGCATTACGTCCCCGGACACCAGCAGGGTATTCATCACATAGGGATCAAATTTGGCCCAGAAGTCCACCAGGGCTTCGTAGTTAAAGGCCCCGTCGGCCAAGGACGTTTTTTCGGCGGGATTGGAGTTGCCGTCGCCGTTGATGAGCACATCCACCGCGTCCTCCAGGTGGGTGCGGGCGATATGGGCGCCGATCTGCCGCAGGGTGACAGAGAACAGGTCCAGCTTCTGGTAGCGGACGGCCTCATAGCTGGCTACCAGCATACGGCCCCGCTTGTGGAGCTTGACCAAATTGGCCTGGACCTTAATGGTGGTCTCGGGGATGGCGCTTCCCTCCTCTACCAGCTTAAGCTCCTTCTCCTCGCCGCCGGCCTGGGTGGTGATGGAGCGGTAGTCCATGCCCTCAATCTGGGTAACAGCGGCAGTAATGCTGGGCAGGATGTCGCCCTCCTCCATGCCCTGCCGCACGGTGCGGGATATGTACTCAGGGAACAGGACGGCGGCGTCAGCGGTGCGGAAGAATTTCTCCACCACGTCGCTGCCCGCGCCCCTCACCTTAATGTCGAAACGTTTGAGCTGCCGCTGAAAGGCGTCCAGCCCCTCCAGGCTGGTGCCCTTGTAGCGTTCGCTGGGGTCCATGCGCTCCAGCACCTGGCTGAAGGAGCGCCCCGCCTCCTGATACATCCCTTTGTCCAGCTTCAGATTGTCGTAGTAATATGCCATAATCATTACCTCCTTTTTATCATCAAACCATAAAAGCGCTGTCCTGCTCATCCCGGGCAGAGGCGGTCCTGCTGTCGTAAGACAGCTGGGTTTTCAGGGGCAGGCGCTCCCCCGCCCTGCGGGAGAAGGACTTGGCCAGCTCCTCCAGCTCCATAGGGGAGAGCTTGCCGGCCAGGGACTTCACCGTCTGCCCGCTCAGCTCCCGGTCGGCCAGCAGGGCCAGCCTGATCACCTCGCCCTGGAGCTGTTCCAGGTACCTACGGCCCAGCGCGGCCTCCTCCTCCAGCCGTTCCATGGCCCGGCCGGCGCCCCGCCAGGCGGACTTCACCACTCCGGCCATCGGCTGGGCAGGCACCGCCACAAATGAAAACTCATAGGCGTCAACCGCGCCCTCCAGGGTGGCATAGCACAGCTGTCCGCCGTACTCCCTGCCCTTTTCGTGCCCGCAGTCGGCCATGGTGCGGTCACAGCCGCAGATGGAGCAAACGGAGTGCTCTACCGAACAGCCTACGCTGACCTCCTTCTTGATTCCGCCCTCGATTTCGGTGATCAGGTCCCGGTTGCTGTCGGTGCGCACCATATAGGCAAAGCCCTTAAGCCAGCAGTAGTTCTCTCCGGTTCGGGTCATGCGGTCCGACTCCCATACCACCTCGGTTTTATAGATACGCGCCGCCTGTCCCCGCGCCGACCACTGGTGGTCGAAGATGCCGCTTTTCCCCACAAACATGGGGGCCAGTTGCTCCAGGGTCTGGGTCGCGAAGCGCTCAAAATCCCGGTCGATCTCGTTGTCGCACAGCCGCACGGAAAAGGTATACACCTCCTCCTGGGACAGGGGCCGGCGGGCCAGCGCCCCTATAAGCTCCAAGTCGCCCGGGGTCAGGGCGGCGCGCGCTCCGCCCTCAGTCTCTTTTATAACTTTCATGCTTCCCTCCTCAGCTTTTCCGCCTGAGCCCGGTAGAGCTCGGCCTTTGCCTCTTCCACAATATCCTGGAGGTTAATGTCCTCCCAGATAATCTCCGCTTTTTCCCCGAAGCCGTGGAGCCTGAGCCACAGCTCGGCGGCCCGGCATAGGGCGGGCTCCACAGCCCGGCGGATGGCGGTAACCTCGCTGGTAAGCAGGTCCGCCTGCTGGGCGCTCATCCGCTCGGTGGACGACCAGGACAGTCCCAGCATAAAGGGCGGGATGCCCGTCCGGGCCACCAGCTGCTCCAAAATCTGGCGTATAGGGATTTCGCTGTCCAGAACGGGGCTGTCCGCGCCGATGACCTTGATGTCCACGTTACCCACGGCCACAAAATCCCGCACGCTGCCCTCGCGTCCCGCCTGCATGGCGGCGGACCACTCCTGGGCGATCTGATTGCACCGCTCCTGGGCAAACGCCTCCTCCCCCTCGCCGGGCCTGCACACCACGGCGAAGCGGAGGTTGCCGGCCCGCTCCCAGTTCTGGCCGGTGGCCTGAAAAATTTTCAGCAGGATGCCGGCCATAAAGGGCATAGACCGTAGCAGCGACACCCCGCAGGGGGCGTCTCCCGTGGGCTGGAAGGGGGTAAAGAGGAGCAATTCCTGCCAGGGCAGCTCCCGGTCCTCCCCCAGGCCCGTCCGGCACAGCCGGAAGTCCAAGGGGCTCTCCCCCAGCTTGACCTCCACCTGCCGCGGGTCGGCGCACAGCAGCGCGGCCACCTCCTTTCCGTCCGGTGCCAGCACAATCTCGCCCAGGGCGTGGCCGCAGGTGAATAGGTCGTCCAGGTAGCGGTCCAGAAAGGACTGAATTCCCCGCTGGCCCCAGCCGGTGTCCACCGTCCGGAAAAACTCCTCCAAACCCACCTGGGCCTTTGCGTTGCCGCAGCGGACTCCCACTCCTCCGCACAACCGGGTCAGCTTCCAGATGGCGGCGTCCACAATGGGCACCCCTTCCCGGATGGCCCGGTATAGGGCCGTCTCACCGGTGTGCAGCGGGACATACTGGTCCAGTACCCTGAAAGGCTGGCCCTCCCCTCTGCGCACCTGAACCACCGGCGCGGGGGGCTCGCGCCGCTTCTGCTTCCACCATTTCATGGCGATCGCTCCTTTCTAAAATGCTTTCCGCTCCACGCTTCCGGCAAACCAGCCGTATTGTCCGCTCTTCCCGGCTATCGTGGACGCAAAATACCGGATCTCATCCATGGCGTGGTCGTGTTCCTTCCGCACCTGATCCTGTCCCTGGGCCTTGTCGTCCCAGCGGTAAAGGGAGAACTCCCGAATCGCGTCATTGCAGCCCCTGCAAATGACAATCCTGCCGGCTTTCAGCAGCCGGGCGGTCAGGCGGATGCCAGACAGCACCTGGTTGTCCGCCTTTTTCACCCGCCAGCCCCTGCGCCGCAAAGTTTCGCAAAAGCTGGCCGCCGATGGGTCGGCCACCACGGCCCGGACAGGCCGCGCCCCGGCCAGAGCCGCCAGGTCGTCGGCGTACTCCTCATCGGTTTTCTGCCTGCGCATGGCCCGGGCGTCGTAGTAGTACTCGTCCAGCCGGTACCATATTCCGTCCTTTTTGCCCCACAGCCCCATGGACGTGGGGTTGGAGGTACCGTAATCACAGGAGACGTACCACTCCTCGAAGGGCCCATCCGGCGCCTCCCGAACAAAGCTCTCGTCGAAGAAGTCATACACCAGCCCCTCTGCGGCTACCCACTCTCCCAGCACAAACCGCCGGTAGAAGGTACCCTGAAAGGTGTTGGCGTACCGCTCCCGCACTTGAGTGGACAGCCCTGGGTTGTCCCCCATAGCGAACTGGAGGCGCAGCGCATTTTTCTCCTCTGCCTTCAGCACCCACTCCTGATAGAACCAGTGCGCCGGGGACTCCGGGTTGCAGGAGAACCACAGCCTGCTTCCGGTGACGGAACAGCGGGCGGCGGTCTGCTCCACGAAGGACCTTGGCATCAGCGCCACCTCGTCCAGCAGGGCTCCCGCCAAGGTGATACCCTGAATAAGGGCTGCGGAGCCCTCGTCCTTGCCGCCAAAGAGGTAGAAGGAATTTCTCCGCCCGCCCAGCCTCACCTGAACGACGTTCTTCGACACCCTCTGCACACACCGGAAGCCCATCCGCTCCAGCAGCGGGAGCAGCTCGGACAACAGGTTGCGCCGCACCGACTGAATGGTCCGCCCGCATAGGGCGAAGTTCCGGTTTTGAAAGGAGCTCATAGCCCAGCAGAAAAAGGACAGGCCGGTACACAGCGTTTTGCCGCTGCGCACCGCCCCATCGCAGATGATGGCCTGCCGTCCCCGGTCCGGGGAGCCGGGCCGCCACCAGGTGAGTACCCGCCTCTGCTTTTCCGAAAAAACCAAGCTACCCCTCCTGCTCCTCCATGGCTTGGAGGAACCGGTCAACCTGATCCTCGCCGCTGTGGTCCACGGCGTCCAGCAGCCGCTCCAGCAGCCGCCCCCGGTCCGCGAACTTTAACTCCACCACGCCGTTGCTCCCCCTTTTAAATTCGGTAAGGGCGTCCAGGTCCATCCCGTTTGTCCCGCACCACTCCTCCGGCGGGAAGCAGGCCAGCTTGACGGCGTCTCCCGCCCCGGCGTTGGCCAACTTCCACATCCGCGCGATAATCTGCTCCCTGTCCGGGAGCTTTCTTGTCTTAGCCACTTCATCCCTCCTTACATCCCTGGGGGGCCGAGGGCAAAAGTTGTACGTTCCGGTGCATCGAAAAAAATTTTTTTGCTTTTCAGGGATCCCCGGTGTTTCGCCGTTTTTTTTCATCGGGGTGGGATACACTGTCCCTCGATTGAAAAAAATTCCTGTCTACTGGGTGCATAGAAAAAAGTCCCGCTCCACATCCTGACCATACCCGCAAAATCATGGATCAGGAGGAATCCTTTATGAAAAAAAGCGTATCTCTTATTCTGTCCGGGCTAATTCTGGCTGCCGCCATTCCGGCTGCCGGGGCCGTCCCGGCGGCGGACGGCGGCCTGTCCCTCTCCTGCGCCTCCGCCGTACTGATGGAAAAGGAGACGGGCACGTTCCTTTTGGAGGAAAATTCCCATGAGAAGCTGGAGCCCGCCAGCGTGACAAAGATCATGACGCTTCTTCTGGTAATGGAGGCGGTGGACTCGGGCCAGCTCTCGAAGGACGACCCGGTCACGGTCTCTGCCTACGCCGCGGGCATGGGCGGCTCCCAGGTCTATCTGGAGGAGGGGGAGCAGATGCCCGTGTCCGAGATGCTCAAGTGCGTCACCGTGGTATCCGGCAACGACTGCGCCGTCGCGCTTGCGGAGCATGTAGCGGGCAGCGAGGGGGCCTTTGTCGCCCGAATGAACCAGCGGGCCCAGGAGCTGGGCATGGCGGACACCAACTTTTTAAACTGCACCGGCCTGCCCGCCCAAGGCCATGTGACCTCCGCCCATGACATTGCCCTGATGTCCCGGGAGCTGATTTTAAACCACCCCTCCATCCGGGAGTACACGACAATCTGGATGGACGCCATCCGCAACGGCGAGTTCGGCCTGACCAACACCAACCGTCTGGTCCGGTTCTACCAGGGGGCCACTGGTTTGAAAACCGGTTTCACCAGCTCCGCCAAGTACTGCATGTCGGCCACCGCCGAGCGGGACGGTATGGAGCTGATCTCGGTGGTTATGAAGTCCCCCACCAGCAATCAGCGCTTTGAAGACGCCAAGGCTCTTCTGGACTACGGCTTTGCCCACTATGCCATGGTTCCCGTCTACCCCGAGTCCCCGCTGGCCCCGGTGGACGTGCTGTTGGGAACGGAAGCCCAGGTACAGCCCCAGCCGGAGCGCGACTGCCGCCTGCTGGTGCGCAAGGGGGAGGAGGGCCAGGTAACCACCAGGCTCTCCATGGCTACGGACGTGGAGGCGCCGGTTGAGAAGGGCCAGATCCTGGGCCGGCTGGAGGTCTATGTGGGGGATGAGCTGCGGGACGCCATTCCCATTTTGTCCAGCCGGCAGGTAGACCGCCTGTCTGTCCCCGGCATTTTCACCAGAATGCTCCGCAGGCTGTTAATGGCGGGCTGATCTACCCCTGCAGGGCAGGGGCCCCGCCCTTGCCCTGCATCCCCCGTCCCCTTGCCGCTCTAAGGATTTCTTTCCAATTTTCCACTATTTTACTTGACTGTCCTCTCCGTATGTTGTATACTTTTTATAAATATATTCCACTGTGCGCAATACCTCCTTGTTGGTTTTCGCCGACAGAGGGTTTCCAAAAGATTCCACGAGGTGATAAATATGTCCAAATACCAAGAAAACCTTTCCTCCAACGACCTTTTTTTAGAGCTTGAAGCGTTCTCTGAAGGCCGTTCTACCCACGCCTGGAAGTGTTTCGGCGCCCATCCTGCCAAGGATGAAAGCGGTGCCGAGGGCTACCTGTTCCGGGTTTGGGCCCCCAACGCTCCCAAGGTCACCATCATTGGCGATTTCAACAACTGGGACCTGGAGGCCACCCCTATGGCCAGGGTAGAGGGTGGCATCTGGGAGGCGTTCCTCCCCGGCCTGAACCGCTACGACGCCTACCAGTACGCCATACATAAGGCGGACGGCAGCGGCTTCGTAGGCAAGTGCGATCCCTATGGCTTCCACGCCGCCACCCGTCCCGACGTGTCCACCAAAATTTACGATCTGGACACCGGCTTTCAGTGGGGCGACCACGACTGGCTTGCGTTCCGCTCCACGAACCCGCTCTACCGCCGGCCCATGAATATCTACGAGTGCCACCTGGGTTCCTGGCGGCGTACTGGCGAAGGCGAATTTCTCAGCTATCGGGATATCACCTCCTATCTGGTTCCCTACGTGAAGGAGATGGGCTTCACCCATGTGGAGCTGCTCCCTGTTACGGAACACCCTCTGGACGCCTCCTGGGGCTATCAGTGTACCGGCTACTTTGCGGCTACCAGCCGTTTCGGCACACCGGACGACCTGAAATATCTCATCGATCAGCTCCATCAGGCGGGCATCGGCGTCATTATGGACTGGGTCCCCGCCCATTTCCCCCGGGACGCATTCGGCCTGTTTAACTTTGACGGCACTCCCACCTATGAATACGCCGACCCGCGGAAGGGCGAGCACAAGGAGTGGGGCACCGATGTATTTGATTTCGGCCGTCCCGAGGTGCGTTCTTTCCTGTTCTCCTCGGCCATGTTCTGGCTGGAGGAGTACCACATGGACGGCCTGCGGGTAGACGCGGTATCCTCCATGCTCTATCTGGACTACAACCGCAAGGCGGGCGAATGGCTGCCCAACGTCAACGGAGGCCACGAAAACCTGGAGGCCATCAAGTTCTTCCAGGATCTGAACACCGCCATTTTCGCCGCCCATCCCGATGTGCTGATGGTGGCGGAGGAGTCCACCGCCTGGCCCAAGGTAACCAAGCCAGTGGACGACGGCGGCCTTGGCTTCAACTTCAAGTGGAATATGGGCTGGATGAACGACATCTGCCACTATATCAAGCTGGACCCCTATTTCCGTCAGTTCAACCACCGGGACATTACCTTCTCCCTGATGTACGCTTTCTCGGAGAATTATATCCTGCCCCTGTCCCATGACGAGGTTGTCCACATGAAGGGCTCTTTCTTCGGCAAGATGCCCGGGGACAACCCCCAGAAGTTTGCCGGCGTCCGGGCGTTCTACACCTATATGATGACCCATCCGGGCAAAAAGCTCACCTTTATGGGCGCTGAGTTGGGCCAGTGGAATGAGTGGCACTACGAGTACTCGCTGGACTGGCATCTACTCCAGTACGCACCCCACCGCCAGACTCAGGACTTCTTCAAGGCCATGAACACCTTCTACCTGGAAAACGCCCCGCTGTGGGAGCAGGATGACTCCTGGCAGGGCTTCCAGTGGCTGTGTGCCGATGACAACAACGCCAATACCGTGGCGTTCCTGCGCTGGGACCGGAAGGGCACTCCCCTTATCGTGCTGTGCAACTTCTCCCCCGAGCACCGCAACGGCTATCGGGTGGGCGCTCCGTTCGGCGGTTCCTGGGCGGTAGCCTTCAACACCGACGATCCGGCCTACGGCGGCGAGGGCCTGGGGAATAAGGAGCCTATCAAGACAGAGAAGATCCCCTGCCACGACCAACAGCAGTCCCTAGCTGTTGATCTGCCCCCCATGTCCGCCGTGATTCTGCGCTGCGTGCGCAAGAATCCCGTCCGCAAGCCCAAGGCGGAGAAGGCCGACGCCCCCGCCAAGGCGGAGAAGAAGCCCGCCAAGGCGAAGGCCGAAGAGGCCCCCGCAGCGGAGGCGGCACCCAAGCGCCGGGGGCGCAAGCCCAAGGCGGAAAAGGCCGCCAAGCCCACAAAAGCCCCCCGCAGCAGGAAAAAAGCCGGTGAATAGCGGGCATTCTCAGGACCAATCCCTGATTTTCATATGCTAACCCCAAAAAAGTAAGAGGTGACCAACAATGAAGAAAGAAGTTGTCGCCATGCTGCTGGCCGGCGGCCAGGGCAGCCGTCTCTACGCTCTGACCAGCAACGTGGCAAAGCCTGCCGTCCCCTTTGGCGGCAAGTACCGCATCATCGATTTTCCCCTGTCCAACTGCGTCAACTCTGGTATTGACACGGTAGGCGTTCTCACCCAATACCGCCCTCTGGAGCTAAACAGCTATCTGGGCAACGGCCAGCCCTGGGACCTTGACCGGTCTGACGGCGGCGTCCATATCCTCCCCCCCTACCTGGGCGAAGGCGAAAAGGGCAGCTGGTATAAGGGCACTGCCAATGCCATCTACCAGAACATTGGCTTTCTGGACTTGTATGACCCCGAGTACGTGGTGGTTTTGTCCGGCGACCACATTTACAAGATGGACTACTCCGAGATGGTCTCCTTCCACAAAAAGTCCGGAGCCGCCTGCACCATCTCTGTGCTGGAGGTCACCATGGAAGAGGCCAAGCGCTTTGGCATTCTGAACGTGGAGGCTGACGACAAGGTCTACGAATTTGAGGAGAAGCCCCCCCAGCCCAAGAGCAACCTGGCCTCCATGGGCATTTATGTCTTTACCTGGTCCAAGCTGCGCAAGTATCTCATCGACGATGAGGCCGACCCCAACTCCTCCAACGACTTTGGCAAGAACATCATTCCCAACATGCTGAACGCCGGCGAAAAGCTGATGGCCTACCGCTTTGCGGGCTACTGGAAGGACGTGGGCACCATTGACTCCCTGTGGGACGCCAATATGGACATGTTGGCCGGCAGCAGCAGCGGCATGGACATTTATGACGAGAGCTGGCCCATTTATGCCCGCACTCCCATCAAGCCGCCCCACTTCACCGGGCCTGACGCCATTATCTCCCACTCCCTGGTCACAGGCGGCTGCCATGTAGACGGCACAGTAGCCAACTCGGTGCTGTTCAATTCCGTCACCGTGGAGCAGGGCGCCGACATTCAGTATTCCATTCTCATGCCCGGCGCCACAGTGAAGGCTGGGGCCAAGGTCTACTACTCCATCGTGGCTGAAAACGCCACTGTGGGGCCGGACGCCGTCGTAGGCTCCGCTCCCGACGGCTCTGAGAACTGGGGCATCGCCGTAGTGGCCGGCGGGGTCAACATCGGCGAGAAGGCCACTGTCCTGCCAAAAGCAATGATCCGTGAAGATGTGAAAGGAGGTGAGCAGGCATGAATGACCTCCATGGTATTCTCTTTGCCTACCACTCTGACGCCAACCTGGGCGAGCTGACCCGCCCGCGCAATACAAGCTCACTGCCCTTCGGCGGGCGTTACCGTCTCATCGACTTCATGCTCTCCAATTACGTAAACGCCGGTATCAGCGATGTGGGCCTTGTGGTCCATCAAAGCTATCAGTCCCTGCTGGACCATGTGGGCTCCGGCAAGGACTGGGAGCTGAGCCGCAAGCACGGCGGCCTGCGCATTCTGCCCCCCTTCAGCATTGCCCAGGAGGGCCGCGGGGAGTACCGCGGCATCATGGAGGCGCTGGGCAGCGTATACTCCTACTTGCAGAACATCCGTCAGGACTATGTCATCATGGGCTGCGGCGACATTGCCGTCAACCTGCCTGTGGCCGACATTTTCCGCCAGCACATAGAAAACGGCGCGGATGTCACCGTTGTCTGCTCCCGGAAATTGAGCGGCGCTCCCCGGAGCACCGTCTATGTGTCCCTCAGCAACCAGGGCCGGGTGACGGATATGCCCATTAATCCCCCCTCCGCCGGGGACGCACTGGAATCCTTTGAGTTTTACATCCTGTCCAAGAAGCTGCTGCTGGACATGGTGGAGTATTGCTCCGCCCATAACCTGCACAACTTCAGCCGGGATGTGCTACTGCCCCGCCTGAGCACCCTGAAGGTCATGCCCTATATCCACGAGGGGTACGCGGCCCGCTTCCAGTCCGTCGGCGACTACTTCAAGCACTCCCAGGATCTGTTGGACCCTGAGATCCGGGCCGACCTGTTTAACCCCGACCGTCCTATCCGCACCAAGGATCAGTCCAATCCCTCCACCTATTACGGGCCGGAGTCCAAGTCCATCTGTTCCCTGGTGGCAGACGGCTGCCAGATCGAGGGCGAGGTGGAGAACTCCATCCTGTTCCGCGGCGTGGTGGTGGAGAAGGGCGCCAAGGTGTCCAACAGCGTGCTCATGCAGGGAACCGTCGTCAGGGCCGGAGCCTCCCTGTCCTATGTAATTGCCGATAAGGATGTAACGGTGAACGAAGGCCGTATGCTTATGGGCCACGCCACCTATCCCCTGGCCATCGCCAAGGGCTCTGTGGTCTAAGGCCGTATACAACTGCTCGGACGCTTTCCCAGGTGGAAAGCGTCCGACTGTACCAACAATATTTAAAGAGAGGACTATTTATGAAAATTCTTTTTGCGACTTCCGAAGCGGCCCCCTTCATCAAGACCGGCGGGCTGGCCGATGTGGCCGGCTCCTTGCCCCAGGCTCTGGCCGCTGAAGGCCACGAGGTCAAGGTAATTCTCCCCCTCTACGAGGGGATCAGCGAGGATTGGCGCGCTAAGATGACCTTTCTGAAATACTTCAATGTCACGCTTGCCTGGCGCCAGGTGTACTGCGGCATCTTTGAGGTGGAGTACCAGGGCGTCACCTTTTGGTTTGTGGACAATGAATACTACTTTAAGCGCTGGCAGCTCTACGGCCACTTTGACGACTGTGAGCGCTTCGCCTATTTCTCCCGGGCTGTGGTAGAGGTCCCTGGCCATCTGGGCTGGTCGCCGGACATCATCCACTGCAACGACTGGCAGACCGCCCTGGTTCCCGTCTATCTGCTGGAGGAGAAGTACCGCATTCCCGAGCTGGCCGGTGCTAAGACGGTGTACACCATCCACAATATTGAGTATCAGGGCCGCTATGGCGACCAGGTCCTCCAGGATGTCATCGGTTTGGACCGCAGTTACTTCAACGAGGGAATGCTTGCCTACCACCGGGATGTAAACCTGATGAAGGGCGCCATCATGGCCTCCAACTTTGTCACCACCGTCTCTCCCACCTACGCCCAGGAGCTTCGCACCCCCTTCTACGCCCACGGCCTGGACGGGGTCATTAACCAGCAGAGCGGCAAGCTGGAGGGCATCCTCAACGGCATTGATGTAGACCTCTACGATCCTGCCGCTATGCCCGGCCTGGCCAGCAACTACACTGCCAAAACCCTGGTTAAGGGAAAAGCCGCTTGTAAGGCCGCTCTCCAGCAGGCCGTCGGCCTCCAGGAGAACCCGGACGTGCCTCTCATCGCCTGTGTTTCCCGGCTGGTGGGCCACAAGGGCTTCTCCCTGGTCACCGACGCGCTCCACGACATTATGGGGATGAACGTACAAATGGTAATCCTGGGCACGGGGGACTGGCAATATGAGGAGGCATTCCGTCACGCCCAGGGCCAGTATCCTGGTCGTTTTGCCGCCCATCTGACCTATTCCGGCCCCCTGTCCAACATGATTTACGCCGGGGCGGACCTATTCCTTATGCCTTCCGTATCCGAACCCTGCGGCCTGAGCCAGATGATCGCCATGCGTTTCGGTACCATTCCCGTGGTGCGGGAGACCGGCGGTTTAAAAGACAGCGTCACCCCGTATAACAAATACGAGGGCACCGGCCGAGGCTTTACCTTTGCTAACATCAGCGCCGGCGATATGGTCTGGGTCCTCCGCGAAGCGGTAGACTTGTACTACAACAACAAAAAGGCTTGGAGCGGCATCCAGAAAGAGGGTATGGCTGCTGACTTCTCTTGGAAAAATTCCGCTCAGCAGTATCTGGACATCTACCAGCGCCTGCTGGGGTAATTTGAGAACTTTAAAAAGGAGTGGCGCAATGCACATTGCGCCACTCCTTTTCATAAATCCGGACACGGTTGGGTTGTTACTTGGATGGTTTATGCACGGCCCAAATCAAAGCGCCAAAGCCACAGCCGCCAATAATATTACCAATGGTCACCGGAATCAGGTTGCCCAAAAAGTTAGACACGGTCAGCATGGAAAGCTCCACGCCCGCCTCCTGCGCCAATTGGCCATACTCACGCAGCGCCAGCAGTCCCGCCGGAATATAGTACATGTTGGCCACGCAGTGCTCGAAACCTCCGATTACAAAGAAGCTCACCGGCACAAAGGCCCCGATGGCCCGCCCCGGCAGGCTCTTGCCGCACAAGGAGCACATCACCCCGGCACATACCAGGACGTTGCACAAAATCCCCAGTACTACCGCCTTTCCGAAGGGAATCGCGCACTTGCCGGCTGCGGTGCGGATGGTATGTACCGCCAATGCGCCTCCGGACAGGTCCAGCTGCCCACAGTAGACGACGGCCAGGGCCAGGAGCACCGCTCCCGCTAGGTTGCCCGCATAGACAATCACCAAATTCCGTATCATTCCGGCCAGCGCCGCCTTTTTTTCCAGCAGGGAGATGGTAATCAGGCAGTTGCCGGTAAACAGCTCCGCGCCTGTGACAATGACCATAATCAGCCCAAAGGGGAACAGCAGGCCGCAGACAACTCGGGACAGCCCCGCGTTGGTGAGCATGTGTCCCGCCGTATTGGCCACCACCGCCCCGGCGGCAATGAAGAACCCCGCCAACAGCGCCGACAGGCAGAGCTTTCCCCCGCTGTTGGAGGATTTTTTTGCCCCTGTCAGGGCATAAAAGTTGACAAACTCCGCTGGGCTCAGCATAAATGTCCCGCCTTTCCTGTTGTCAGCACAGCCCTAACAGGTGCCGCACCTCTCCAATCATATACAGCGACCCGCAGGCGCACACCACATCCTCGGGCCCCGCGGCCGCCAGTACCCGCTCGACGCCCTCCCGGGCGGTCCCGCAGGCCGACGCCCTGGCTCCGCGTCCGTTCAGGTACTCCTCCAGCTCCCGGGCGGGCATCGCCCTAGGGCTGTCAGGGGTAATGGTAAAAAACTCCTTGGCCAGCGGGAGCATTTCCCCCACCATGGCGGGATAATCCTTGTCCGCCAGCACGCCGGTGAGAAAGATCAGCTTCTTGCCCGGATACAGCTTTTTCAGGGCCCGGGCCAGCGCCTCCATGCACTGAGGATTGTGCCCTCCGTCCAGGAGGATATCAGGCCCCCGCCGCACCAGCTCCAGCCGGGCGGGCCACACCGTCCTGGCCAGGCCGTCTGCAACGGCCTGCTCCGAAACCCTCCAGCCCCGGCGGGCCAAAGCCCAAACCGTCTCCAGGGCCGCGGCGGCATTGGACAGTTGATGCTCTCCTAACAGTGGAATGTGCCAGGGCCCCTTTTCCCGGTAGCGGAAGCTCTGTCCCTCCAGCCCGGAGGACAGCACCTGCAGCTCCTTCGGAGCAGTCCGGACCAGATTGGCCCCCTGCACCCGACAGGCGGCCTCCACAACTTCTTCCACTTCCTGGCTCTGCTGGTAGAGGACCACATCACAGCCAGGCTTCACGATCCCGGCTTTCTCCTGGGCAATCAGCGCCCGGGTACCGCCTAACTCAGCAGTGTGCTCCAAGCCGATGTTGGTAATGACCGCCACCTCCGGGGCCGGGATCACATTAGTGGAATCCAGCCTTCCGCCCAGGCCCACCTCCAGCACCACAATGTCGCATCCCGCCTCCAGGAAATACAGCATCCCTACCGCTGTCATCAGCTCAAATTCGGTGGCCGGGTCCTCCATATCCTTTCCCGCGTTAAGAACCCGCTCCGCAATACGGCCCAGGGCCTCATCCGGGATGGGCGCCCCGTTCACCTGAAACCGCTCATGGAACCGCCACAGGTGGGGCGAGGTAGAAAGCCCTGTCCGCAGCCCTGCGGCTGTCAGCACCGAGGCAATCATAGCGGCAGTGGAGCCCTTTCCATTGGTTCCGGTAATGTGAACATAGTTCAGCTTCTCATGGGGGTTGCCCACCCGGCTCAGCAGCTCCAGCGTCCGGCTCAGGCCGGGTTTGCGCCCGGTCCATGCCTCCCGATGGATCAGCTCAACCGCTTCCTGTCCTGTCATCCGCCTATGCCTCCCTGACGGAGGCCAGCATGGCGGCCCCGGCCTCACACACCAGCCTGACCGCCCCGCCCCGGGCGCCCCGGCACAGCAGCAGCTGGCCGGCTCCGGCCTCCAACCCCCATTCCGGAAAGCGGACCTTGCCGGACGCGCAATAAACAGCCAGATCTCCCGGCCCGGGGTCCCAGCTCTCCTCACAGTCTCCGGACAAAACGGCCACCGCGCCCAGTCCCTTTCCTTTGCGCACCATCAGGTTGAAGTCTACGCACTGTCCCCAGCTCTCCACCGGCACGCCGCCGTCGAACTCGGCCACCCGCCCGGGAGCCAGTTCAAAGGGCTCGTTGGCGTCGATTTTCAGCCGGATTTTCCCCTCCAGCACCGCCAAAAACCGGTGGTAGCCGGGCAAGGGGGTAAAGTCTGAGTGCTCCAACTCCACGGTGGCGGAGCTGAGCCGCCAGAGGAAATCCCGGTCCGCGTACACCGCCCCCTCCGGGGAAATGGCCAGCTGGGTCGTGGTCCCCCCGGACCAGCTGGTGGTTACATAGTCCGTTTTTGTCAGCAGTTTCCACTCCATAAAGAGCCCTCCTCACTTGCTGCCAAGAGCAGCCACACCTGTCCGCCGCAGCAGTTGGGTCAGGGGGATGGCCACGGTGGTGATAATTGCCACGATGACAATATCCTTGCCAAACCGGAGCAGTGCCCCGCCAAAGACAATGGCGAAGGAGTAGTAGCCATACATCAGGCTATCCAGCCACAGGGAGACGGTGGTCACGCAGCTGGTGGCGAGGGAGCCCAGCAGCGCAGCGCCGTAACACCATGCCACACGGTTTTCCAGCGGCTTGCCGCTCTTCCAGAAATGCGCGGCGAACGCGCCCACTACCAGGCCGTTTGCCACCGGAGGCAGCACCCACAAAATCGTATTCGGCTGCAGCCCCCAAGCCAGCAGCTGCGCCAGAAACTCCCCCAACAGCGCCACCAGCCCTCCGGAAACCGGGCCAAAGAGCAGGGCGCCCACCACCACGGGCAGGGACTTAAAGGAAATTTCAATCGCAGGATGCCGAATGACCATATAGCTGCCCAGCAGCACATACATGGCCACCAGCAGGGCGACCCGGCACAGGTTCATTACATGGTTTCTCTTTGACATAAAAATACGCTCCTTTCACGGCGTGTTGCCATGAAAGGAGCATACTCCCCCATGGCAGCGGATGCGATACAGCAACGCGGGCTTCGCGTCCCTTCGTCCATTGGCAACCTCCCATCCAATGGCACTTGACGCGCTGTATCTACTCTGACCAGGTACTTATTTTATTACATTTGGCTCACAACGGTGTTGTAAATCTCATCGGCCAGGGGCAGGGCCTTCGCCAGCAGGGCCTCGCCTTTGGCGCGGTAGTCCTCAGCCAGCTCCTTGTCCTTGAGGCTGCCGATGTTGATAAGCACATTGAGCCACGCCCCCTGAATGGCGGCGCGCAGGGACAAGGCAGACACACCCAGATCGCTGGCAGCGCTGTCGTTGGACTTACCCAGAATGGAGGCGGTGAGCTCCAAGGTCTCCACAGCCAGCTCCATCATCTCGAAGGGGGTCTTGGTGCAGCCCTTCAGCCCCTCCTGGATAGCTGCGGAGCGGGCGGCCTTCTCCTCGTCGGTGCCCTTGGGCATTCCAAAGGCGGCGCTGACCACGTTAAACGCCTCGGTGTCCCGGTCCATCACATCCACAAAGCGGGCTTTCAGGTCCAGCGCCTTCTTCTGGGCGGCCTCCACCAGCTCCTGGACACCGGCGTACTTCTTCTTCCCCACCGTCAGGGAGCACACCATGGCAGTCAGGGCGGCGCCCAGGGCGCCTTCCAGGGCGGCGGCGGATCCGCCGCCAGGGGCGGGGGCGTCAGAGGCCAGCAGGTCCACAAACTCAGATGTTTTCAGATCGGCTAATTTCATGTTCGTCCTTCTCCTTCTATCTTACTTCATGTCCAGCAGATGATACTCCATAATCTGGTTGTGGCAGTCGAAGTCCCGGGCCTTCAGGTAGAACTCGCCGCAGTCGATCATGGCCTTAGCGGGGGTAAGGCCCACGATCTCGCTGTCCACGATATAGGTGCCGTAGCGCTCAGCCAGGGACTTGACCATCTCATAGACTACGTATAAAGGGGTGTCCTCATAGTTGACCATGTTCATAGACACCTGGGCGATGCCCCGGTCCTCCATCATAAAGCCCATGGCCTTGCAGCTGCGGAAGCCGCCGGAGGAGCCGCGGATGACCTTGGCGATCTTCTTGGCGATCTCCACGTCGGAGGTGGCCAGGTTCACGTTGAAGGCCACCAGGGGCATACGGGCGCCGATGGCGGTGATGCCGGCGGTGGGGTGGATCTTCCGCTCGCCGAAGTCGGGGGCCCACTCCTCCTGGAGCAGTTTCTCGGGCATCCCCTCGAACTCGCCCTTGCGGCAGGTAGCCAGATTGCGGCGCTCGGGCCGGACGGCGGAGTCCTCATAGAGGAAGGAGGGAACCTTCAGCTCGTCCCAGATGCGCTGGCCCAGACGCTTGGTCAGCTCCACGCACTCCTCAACGGTTACATCTTTGGATTGGGGGACAAAGGGGATCACATCGGTGGCGCCCATGCGCTTGTGCTCGCCCTTGTGCTTGGTCATGTCAATGCGCTCGGTGGCCACCTTGGTCAGCCGGAAGGCGACCTCCTCAATGGCCTCGATGCTGCCGATCAGGGTAAACACGCAGCGGTTGTGGTTGCCGTCAGTCTGGGCGTCGAAGAGGGTGCAGCCGGGCACGCTGTTGGCCGCTTCCACCAGGGCGTTGTAAGTGGCCTCGTCCTTCTCCTTGCTGCAGCTGAAATTGGGGATGCACTCGACAAGTCTTGCCATTTGTGATTTCCTCCTAAAAAAATATTTATAAGGGCGGTTTTCTTTGGTGCTTCTATTATATTGCATCTGGCGCAAAGATACAATACCTGGACAAAGGTGTTTTCGGTTGTTTGCTTAAAAATATTAAGCCCTTTGGGGGAGCGCTCCCTGTTCCCTGTGCTGGGGCGGGGCGCAAAAAATCTCAGGGAACGTCGGCCAGCTCTAAAAAGCGCTTGACACAGCCCGCCTGATAGGGGTCGTTTTCCCACACCAGAATGGGGTAGGATTTGGCGGCGTACTCCAGAACCGGCTTGGTGTAGACCGGCGAGCCGGGGTGGGCCGCTACGATGGATTTGGGTAAAAAGCCCACGCCAAACCCCTCCTGAACCAGGTGCATTTCCATAGGGGTGTCGTAGCAGTGGCAAACCACGCGGGGTGAAAATCCCGCCCGGCGGCACTCCTCCAGCAGATCCCGGCTGTAGCCCCACAGGTCGTCGCTGCGCAGCAGGCACATAGGAACATCCCGCAGCGCCTGGATGGGAACAGCCTTTTGTCCCGGCGCGGGGTCGGTGGCGTGGCACATCACCAGTTCCAGCGGGTCCTCTCCCAGCACCCGCTCCTTCAGGCCGAACGCCCGCTCCGACTGGCTGCGCAGAAACAGCACATGCAGCTCCCCCCGGCCCAGATCGTCCAGCAGGTCGGCGGGGGAGCCCATGCGGACATACAGCTCCACCTGCGGGAACTTCTCATGGTACTCCTTCAGCAGGCTGGTGGCAATTCGGATGTCGGAGTAAATGACTCCCAGCTTCAGCTGACCCCGCATCCCGGCGGCCACCTCCCGGACGCTGTCCGCCATGGCCCGAAAGCTTTGAAACATCTGCTGGCTCTGCTGATAGAGGCAGCGGCCCGCCTCGGTCAGCGCGATTCCTTTATTTGTGCGCAGAAACAGGCAGGCCCCCAGCTCGTCCTCCAGCAGCGCCAGCTGGCGGCTGATGGGGGGCTGGGCCACATGGAGTTCCCGGGACGCCCCTGAGATGCTCCCGGCCTCCGCCACAGCGGCAAAGTACTCCAGCTGCTTGAAATTCACGGTATCATTCCTTTCCCGCATAAAACAATCGAAAATAGCCATACTGTTTTTGTATATCAAATATACAATAGTGGTACTTTTCATTTTATCATATTTTTGGTAAAATACAATACATGAGAAAGACATTCCGGTGTCAATGCAGATGTTTTTCACAAAATCTTAATGAAGCGGAGGAACCACTTATGAATCTCGCAGACGCCATGACCATCAAGCTGGACTACGACCTGCCCGAGTACCCCGCCTTTGAGGAGGGCTACCGCCGCGCCCCCCGCCGCGAGTCCCACCTGTCCGAGGCCGACAAGGCCCTGGCCATCAAGAACGCCCTGCGCTACATCCACCCTGACCATCACGCCCAGATGGCCAAGGAGTTCGCCCAGGAGCTGGAGGAGCACGGCCGCATCTACGGCTACCGCTTCCGCCCCGCCGGCAAGCTCTACGGCAAGCCCATTGAGGAGTACAAGGGCAACTGCACCGAGGCCAAGGCTTTCCAGGTGATGATTGACAACAACCTGGACTTTGACATCGCCCTATACCCCTATGAGCTGGTCACCTACGGCGAGACCGGCCAGGTCTGCCAGAACTGGATGCAGTACCGCCTGATCAAGAAGTACCTGGAGGTCATGACCGACGAGCAGACCCTGGTGGTCATGTCCGGCCACCCCCTGGGCCTGTTCCACAGCCACAAGCTGGCCCCCCGCTGCATCATCTCCAACGGCCTGATGGTGGGCGCCTTCGACGATCTGAAAAACTTCAACCGCGCCGCCGCCATCGGCGTGGCCAACTACGGCCAGATGACCGCCGGCGGCTGGATGTACATCGGCCCCCAGGGCATCGTCCACGGCACCTTCAACACCCTGCTCAACGCCGGCCGCCTGAAGCTGGGCATCCCCGAGGACGGCAATCTGGCCGGCCGCCTGTTCATCTCCGCCGGCCTGGGCGGCATGTCCGGCGCCCAGGGCAAGGCTGCTGAAATCGCCGGGGCCGCCTCCATTATCGCCGAGGTGGACGACTCCCGCATTGAGACCCGCTATACCCAGGGCTGGGTAAGCCACCGCACCGGCGATTTGGCCGAGGCCGTGAAGATCGCTCAGGAGCACCAGGCCAGCAAGCAGCCCTGCGCCGTGGCCTATCACGGCAACATCGTTGACCTGCTGGAGTACGTCTATAACAACAACATCCATGTGGACCTGCTCTCCGACCAGACCTCCTGCCATGTGCCCTACGACGGCGGCTATTGCCCCCAGGGCCTGAGCTTCGAGCAGCGCACCGACATGCTGGACAAGGACCCCGAGGGCTTCGCCAAGCTGGTGGACAAGACCCTCCAGCACCACTACGAGATGATCTGCAAGCTCCATGAGAAAGGCACCTACTTCTTCGATTACGGCAACAGCTTCCTGAAGGCTGTATATGACACCGGCGTCAAATCCATCTGCAAAAACGGCGAAAACGACCTGGACGGCTTTGTATTCCCCTCCTACGTGGAGGACATTCTCGGCCCCTGCCTGTTTGACTTCGGCTACGGCCCCTTCCGCTGGTGCTGCCTGAGCCGCAACCCCGAGGACCTGGACAAGACCGACGCCGCTGCCGCCGAGTATATCAAGGCCCACAACCGCCGCTATCAGGACTATGACAACTATGTCTGGTGCCGGGACGCCAAGAAGAACAAGCTGGTGGTGGGCACCCAGTGCCGCATCCTGTATCAGGACGCCATGGGCCGCATGAACATCGCCCTGAAGTTCAACGAGATGGTCCGCAATGGCGAGATCGGCCCCGTCATGCTGGGCCGCGACCACCACGACACCGGCGGAACCGACTCCCCTTTCCGTGAGACTTCCAACATCAAGGACGGCTCCAATATTATGGCCGAAATGGCCACCCAGTGCTACGCGGGCAACGCCGCCCGGGGCATGAGCCTCATCGCCCTGCACAACGGCGGCGGCACCGGCATCGGCAAGGCCATCAACGGCGGCTTCGGCATGGTGCTGGACGGCTCCGAGCGGGTGGACACCATCCTGAAGATGTCCATGCCCTGGGATACCATGATCGGCGTCTCCCGCCGCAACTGGGCCGGCAACCCCAACTCCATGAGCACCGTGGCCGAATACAACGAGCTGTACGCCGGCCAGGACCACATCACTATGCCTTACATCGCCGACGACGCCATTGTGGCCGAGGCCGTTAAGGGCATGAAGGGTTAAAATTTCACCGCAGTATGATTGAGAGGGGGCGTAAAACGCCCCCTCTTTTGGAAAGGAATGGGCAACATGAGCAGAGTAATTGTAACCAATATCGGCATGCTGGCCACCCCCAGGGGCGCCGGCCCCAAAAAGGGCCCAGAACAGGGAAAAATTGAACTTCTCAAGGACGCGTGGGTCCTGATGGAAGGCGGCAGCGTGGCGCAGGTGGGCACCGGCCCCGCCCCCGCGGCGGATCAGGTCATCGACGCCCAGGGCAGCCTGGTCACCCCCGGCCTGGTAGACGCCCACACCCACCTGATCTTCGGCGGCTGGCGGCAGAACGAGCTGGGCATGAAGCTCCACGGCAAGACCTACCTGGAGATCCAGAACGCCGGCGGCGGCATCCAGTCCACCACCAACGCCACCCGGCAGTCCACCGAGGAGGAGCTGACTCAGAAAGCCGCCCGAGCCCTGGATGAGATGCTGCACTTCGGCGTCACTACCTGCGAGGCCAAGAGCGGCTACGGCCTGGCCACCGAGCACGAGCTGAAAGCCCTCCAGGTGATCAAAAATCTGAACGACCGCCACGCCATGGACATTGTGGCCACCTTCATGGGGGCCCATCTGGTCCCCGCAGAGTACAAGACCAACCGGGCGGAATACATCCGCCTGGTCTGTGAGGAGATGATGCCCAGAGTAAAAGAGCAGGGCATTGCCAAATTCTGCGACGTCTTCTGCGAGGCCGATACCTTTACTGTAGAGGAGTCGCGCCAGATTCTGGAGGCCGGGCTGAAATACGGCCTGCGCCCCAAGATCCACGCCGATGAAATCGAGGCAATCGGCGGCTCCGTCCTGGCCGGTGAAATTGGCGCCATTTCCGCCGAACACCTCATTGTCTGTCCTCCCGAAGGCATTGCCAGCATGGCAAAGGGGGGCGTGGTGGCCTGCCTTCTCCCCGCCACCAGCTTCTATCTGGGCGCCACCTTTGCCCCCGCGCGGGACATGGTCAGCGCCGGCGTGCCGGTGGCGATGGCCTCCGACTTCAACCCAGGCTCCTGCCCCTGCCTGAACCTGCAATTCGTCATCAACCTGGGCTGCCTCAAGTATAAGCTCACCCCCGAGGAAGTCCTCACCGCCGTCACCCTCAACGCCGCCTCCGCCATTGATATGGCCGGGAAGGTGGGCTCCCTGGAACCGGGCAAGCAGGGCGACCTGGTGATCTGGGACGCCCCCGACTTGGACTATATCTGCTACCGCATGGGCAGCAATCTGGTTAAAACCGTCATCAAGAAAGGTGCTGTGGTGGGCTGATGGACCGCACCGACTATCAAATCCTGAATATACTCCAGTCTGACAGCCGCACTACCCTGAAGTCCATTGGGGACAGGGTGGGCCTCACCGCCCCCGCTGTCTCCGAACGCATCCGCCGCATGGAGGAGAAGGGTGTGATCCGGCACTTTTCCATCAGCATTGACCGCACATTGCTGGACAGCAATTTAACGGGCTTTATCCTGGTAGCTGTCTTCCCGGAAAAATACAGCCAGTTCTGCCGGTTTTGCGAAAATACCGCCTCTATTACCGCCCACCACCACCTGGTCGGCAAGCTCAACGCCCTGCTGCGCTTTGCCGTGGCGGATACACGGGAGCTGGATACGCTGCTGGCCTCCCTCAAGCAGTACGGCGACTCCCAGACCTCCGTGGAACTGGGGGCCTACTTTGAACAGAAGGATGTTCTCCTGCCCAAATAAACCAAAAGGGCCTGCCTTAATGGGGCAGGCCCTTTTGGTCTTTGACTACCGCCGCACAGCTCGGGCCGTGCGGCGGTAGTTTCATCTATATAAGGCAGATTAGAACAGCCCGGAAATCACGCCGTTCTCATCGATATCGATGCGCTCGGCAGCGGGAACCTTAGGCAGGCCTGGCATGGTCATGATATCACCGGTGAGGGCGACGATGAAGCCGGCGCCGGCGCATACCTTCAGGTTGCGGACGGCGACCTCAAAGCCCTTGGGCGCGCCCAGCAGCGCGGCGTTGTCAGAGAAGGAATACTGGGTTTTGGCCATGCAGATGGGTAAATCGCCGAAGCCCAGATCAGCCAGCTGCTGCGCCTGTTTTTTGGCGTTGGCTGTGAGCACCGCCCTGTCGCCGTGGTATACCCGCTTCACGATGGTGTCCAGCTTCTCTTCGATCGACGCGCCGCTGTCATAGACAAAGGAGAACTGATTGGGCTGCTCGCACAGGCGGACGACCTCCTCGGCCAGGGCCTTGCCGCCCTCGCCGCCCTTGGCCCACACCTCGGACAGGGCCACGTTGACGCCCAGCTCGTTGCATTTTCTCTCCACCAGATCCAGCTCTGCCTTGGTGTCGGTGGGGAAAGCGTTGATGGCCACCACGCAGGGCAGGCCGTAAACATTCTTCACGTTGTCCACATGCTGGAGCAGGTTGGGCAGGCCCTTCTCCAGCGCTTCCAGGTTTTCATTGTTCAGCTCGGGCTTGGGCACGCCGCCGTGATACTTCAGCGCGCGGACGGTTGCCACGATGACAACGGCGGAGGGCTTGAGGCCGGCCTTGCGGCACTTGATGTCGATGAACTTCTCCGCGCCCAGGTCGGCGGCGAAGCCGGCCTCGGTGACGGCATAGTCGCCCATCTTCAGGGCCATACGGGTGGCCATGACGGAGTTGCAGCCGTGGGCGATGTTGGCGAAGGGGCCGCCGTGGATAAAGGCGGGGGTGCCCTCCAGGGTCTGGACCAGGTTGGGCTTCATGGCGTCCTTGAGCAGGGCGGCCATAGCGCCCTCCGCCTTCAGGTCGTGGGCGGTCACGGGCTTGCCGCCGTAGGTATAGGCCACGATCATTTTGCCCAGCCGCTCCTTCAGGTCGGTGATGGAGGAGGACAGGCACAGCACAGCCATAATTTCGCTGGCCACGGTAATCTCGAATCCGTCCTCTCTGGGCACGCCCTGCATCTTGCCGCCCAGGCCGTTGATGATGTGGCGCAGCTGGCGGTCGTTCATGTCCACGGCCCGCTTCCAGGTGATCTGCTTCACGTCGATGCCCAGGGCGTTGCCCTGCTGAATGTGGTTGTCCAGCATGGCGGCCATCAGGTTGTTGGCCGCGCCGATGGCGTGGAAGTCGCCGGTGAAGTGGAGGTTGATG
>CANDCW010000023.1 GCA_947383275.1 uncultured Bacillota bacterium | reverse complement strand
GATACACCCCGGAATACAAAGATCTTTATGCCAAACGCAAGGAAACCATTGAGCGGTTTTTTGCCGATGCCAAAGAAAAGCATGGGATGCGTTATACGCATTATAGAGGTCTGGCCCAGGTTTCCAAATGGGTGAGGCTTAAATTTGCTGCTATGAATCTCAAAAAGCTGGCCAGATGGAAAGCAAAACGGCAATCTTGTCTCTCTTGCCCGCTGGTTTCCCCCCGTACTTTTCTTTTTTGCTTTGCGGCCTGCCTGGACATTTCCCAGACAAGCCGCTTTTTCGACAGGCTGAGCCTGACACTGTATGTCAGGCGATAAATTAAATCTTTGTAACAAAATCAGCTAATAAATTGACCAAATTCCTTTTTTATGCTATACTGCTGACAGTAAGAGAGAAACGGAGCGCTGACTTATGCCGAAGCAATATACTATTACCCCGCTCAGTGAATTGTCCTTGCGCAGCGATTTCATGTTTGGCCAAGTCATGCGGTCAGAGGAAATCTGCAAGCTGTTTCTGGAAGCCTTGCTGGGAATCAAAATTCAGCGCATTGAGTTTATCGACCACCAAAAGGATTTGGGCGACAGCTATGAGTATCACGGAATCCGGCTGGACGTATATTTGAAAGACGATAAGGGTACTGTGTTCAATGTGGAAATTCAGGCTGACCGCGAGGATGCCCTGCCCAAGCGGGTCCGATTCTATCAGAGCGCCATTGATCGTGGGGAACTGCCCAAGGGTGCGGACTACACCAGTCTCTCCGAGAGTTACATCATATTCGTTTGTACCTTTGACTACTTCCACATTGGTAAGGCCGTTGGAGAGCGTGTCTCTTTCTTGAAGGGCACCGATGTCCCCTACGAGGATGGTTCCCATGTGTTCTTCCTCAACAGCCGGTACACAGAGGGCAACGCCAGTAAACCGATTTTGGAGTTCTTGGATCTGATTCGCACAAACGATATGGATAAGCCCTATGAGACTCCGTTGGGCCAGAAAACCCGGGAGCGGATACAAGAGGTGCGCAGTGATAAGGCATTGGAGGTGTCGTATATGACGTATGCGCAGAAGATGATGGATGAACGCAGATTAGGCTATGCAGAAGGACGTGAAGAAGGACGTGAAGAAGGGCGCGAAGAAGGCATTGAGGAAGGTCTGAGCAGGGCTGTTGCGGCCCTAAAAGGTATTCTTGATCCAGCGGTAATTGCGGAGCAGTTCAAAATGTCTTTGGAGCAGGTCATGGATATCCTTGCTCAGAAATAAAATTCTATCATCAGGGTGGCTCATTTACATCAGACGAGCTGCCCTGATTTTTATATAGACCTACAGCGAGCCAGTTTCCACGCCCGACCTTCGGGTTTGGAAAACGCGTGACCTCCGGGCTTGGATACCCCGGAGAAAATCGGTAAAAAAATCGGGAGCACTGATGCTTATCCGATGTTTATGCTGTGAGACTCGTGAGACGTTCGTCTCAAAAGTTATCAATACTCTCATAAAAATGAGATTCCTGCAACTTATGAGACTAGATTTAACCAGTTAGACATGTCAAATCGGCCTCATAACCCGGAGGTTGCAGGTTCAAGTCCTGTCCCCGCAACCAATTTCACCTAAGACGGATTTCAGCGTGCTTTGCATGTTGAAGTCCGTTTTAGTTTCTCCTGGGGTGGCTTCGATCCGTTCAATGAGAAGATGGACGGCCTTTTCGTCTGCGCTGGCCTTCAAGACATCCAGCCAGGCCTTGATTTGGTCAACGGTAAAGTCCGTTGGCGGGGTGGTCTCCTGGAGCTGGACAATCTCTGCCTTGATGGTCTGCATTTGTTCGCCAATATCGGCCACCACAGCGGGCGGCAAGGCCCCGGTGGATAGATTCTTCATAAGGGCGTCATACTCCCCCTGCTTCGCCTCTATGCGCTTTTGGAGGGCCTTGTTGAAGTCCTCAACCCGGTTCTTCTCCCCGGCCTGATACTGACGCAGAGCGGCGGCGATCCTGTCCTGGTTCTCTGAGGATAGGAGCTTGTGGAGGTAGTCCACGGCGGCCTTGTCCACTTCCTCCATGCGGATTGAGGGAGCGCCGCACTTCTTGGAACAGTAGTAGCGGAAATATTCGTGCCCCTTGCTGACGGACCGTGTCCCGTGCATTTTGGCCCCACACTGGCAGTACACCAGGCCGCTGCACAGATACCCTGCTTTCTTTCCGGTTTGTTTTCTCTCTGTCATAATGCGCTGCACCTCCATAAACTGGGCCTTACTGATGATCTGCGGCAAGGCGTTTTCTATTCTAATGGCGTTGGGCTTGCTCCGCCGGTCCTCCCGGCGCTCCTCCTCCTGGGGTGTGTAGATGTATGTCCCGGTGTACTTCTCATTGCGGAGCATTTCATATATCTGCGTGTACTTGATGGGCTTGCCCCGCTTGCCGGTGATCCCGGCTGCGGCCAGCTCCTCAATGACGGCGGTGAAGCCCTCACGATTGGCGGCGGCGTCAAATATCTTACGGACATAGCCCGCCTCCAGCGCATTGACCACATACTCCTGATTGACCACATCATAGCCAAAGGGAGCATACCCGCCGTTGTGCTTCGCTTTCATGGCCGTCTCCCTGTGGCCCTTTTTCGTCTCGCTGGAGAGGTTGTCCAGGTAGTATTCTGACAGCGACCACATGAGAGTTTTCATGATCTTCGCCTCGGCGCTGGAGCCGAAGTCCTGGGCCACGGCGATCAGCTCCACGGCCCGGTCTTTCAGCTTCTTTTCCAGGTTGACATGTTCCCCCAGGTTGCGGGCCACCCGGTCATACTTGTGGATGAGGATGGTATCAAAGCGGCCCTTGTTCACGTCCCGCAACAGCTTCTGGTAGGCTTTCCGGCTGGCCGTCTTGGAGCCTTTACCGCTGACCGCCTCGTCTGCGTACACCTCCAGGACAGCATAGCCCTTGCTGGCCGCATACTCCCGGCAGGCCCGGACCTGGGCGTCTATGCTGGCCTCGTCCTGCTTGTCTGAGCTGTACCGGGCGTAGATTACGGCGTCCTTCATAGTTCCCCTCCTTTTCTGTTGCATTTTGTCGGCGGCTATGGTATGCTGGTAATAGGAAAGAATTATCTTTCAGCGCTGCTAGTAACGGTAGGCGGTTGGCCCTCTCGACAGAGGGCAGCTTCTTTGCCCTCTGATCTCACGAAAGGGGGGCTTGCCCAATGGTCACATACAGTGAACTGTTCCAGTACTCACTTGTCATCATCGGCATAATCGGCCTCTTTATTGCGGCCAATAAAAAGAAGTAACCGCCCTCGGTTCCCCAACCCGGCGGTTACTTCAATCGTCTAACTAGGGGGCCACCCGCTTACCGGCAGCGCCCTTTCTATTCTCAGTATAACCGCATATCTTGATTTTGTCAATGCCCTGGGCCATCTGGTACGGGGCTTTTTTGCTCCCCAATTTGGGGGATTGCTTGATTTTCAGCAGACTGGAAGGTGGAGAATTTGGCTACGGCGCCCTTACCTTGGCCCTGTTCCTTGCCTTTTGCTGCAAAGATTCTTTGGACTTCCTCGTCATTGAACCCTATAAGCTGATCTTTAAATGGTCGGCCTGGTATGTGTGGGGATACTGCCTGGAGCAAGGAATCCCCTGTCGTCTAAGCATGAAAAGGCCCGCGCCGTTTATCAAACGGTGCGGACCTTGCTTTTACCACTTGCTCATAATCTTACCGTACATCTGCCGCTTTTCCTCCGTAAACCGCTGGACCAGGACAATCACGGTGTCACCCACCATGAAGTCGGAGTCCTCATGCCGGTAGGAGTAATTGCACATGCAGACGGTGCCGTCAGGCAGATTGCAGAACACGCCGCCGCCGTACTTCCCGGCGATGGTAGCGTACCGGCGGCTGCCCATGGGGTGGCGCTGCTCCGCGCCATCGAAGGGGTTAGACTGGGTGGTACTCCTCCCGCAGATCGGGGATGGCGGTGTACCGCAGCTCCCGCTGGATGAGCCGGGGGTCTGAAACGTGGGACAGCATGGCCACGGAAAACAGCTTCAGCTTATCCCCGCCCAGGGCGAAGCGGAGCCAATTATGTTTGATAAAGATGCCTGCCTAAAAAAGGCAGTTGCTTTAATCGAGGAATGTGTCAGAAACAAGGCGGAATTGATTGTCTTTCCGGAGCTGTTCATTCCAGGGTATCCGTTTGGAATGAATTTTGGCTTTTCCACCGGCCGCCGTACAGAGGGTGGACGTGAAGACTGGAAAAGATTTTATGATAACTCTGTCTTTGCAGATGGCGCAGAAATTCAAGTTTTGAAAGATCTTGC
Organism: uncultured Bacillota bacterium; assembly: GCA_947383275.1. GTDB lineage: Bacteria > Bacillota > Clostridia > Oscillospirales > Oscillospiraceae > Lawsonibacter. The sequence continues at coordinate 28,107 of CANDCW010000023.1, read as the reverse complement.
GAAAAAATATCGTGTGTATTTGAGCATGGGTTATTCAGAGAGAGACAAGGTAAACGGTACTCTTTATAACTCCAACATCATGATATCCCCTGACGGGACTGCCCTGAACCACAGAAAACTGAAACCTATAGGCAGCGAGCGGGTAATATGGGGAGATGCCAATCAGGACTATTTCCCAATCATGGATACCCCCTGGGGAACAATGGGAAATCTGATTTGCTGGGAAAGCTATATGCCGCTTGCCAGGGTAGCGCTCTATGAAAAGGGTATCTCAATCTATATTTCACCCAACACAAATGATAATGAGGAGTGGCAGAATACGATTCGTCATATTGCGATTGAAGGGCACTGCTACTTTATTAACTGCGATATGATAATCAGAAAAACATCTTATCCAAATGATTTAAATGAATATCCCGCGATCAGTCGTTTGCCGGATTTGGTTTGCAGGGGCGGCAGCTGTGTCATTGATCCATTGGACATTTGGCGAGCGCTTGTATTTGGGATGAGGAAGGAATCATATACGCCACACTAGATATGCAGAAAGTTCCTTCAAGCAAAATGGAGCATGATGTGTGCGGGCATTACGCAAGACCTGACATGCTAAAGATAATGAATACCTAATTTCAGTTTATCACGAAGGCTAACATAGCAACCCGCTGGGATCACCGTCCCGGAGGCTGTCCGCTTCTTCATCGGGCTCATCGTCACCCCGCACCCCGCTCATGTCGATCATACCCAGGCCCCCGCTGGACTTGGGGGTATCCTCTACGCTGTACTCCAGGCCCTGGGCTGGGTTGACCTCCTTCTGAGCTGGAGACGGCTCCTCCCGGGCGGGCTCAGGCGGGGCACATGGAGCGTAACATCGCCGGAGGTGGTGGTAAGGTTTCGGCTGTAGTGACCACTGCGGTACCCCTGGCGAGCCTCATTTCGCTCATACCGGGCTGCCTGAGTCAGCTTCTCCGCTTCCTGCTCCAGCAGCTCATTCAGCGTTTCTTCCACGCTCCCGCGAACCAGCTCCTTAAGTTGACCCTTGATTACTTCTTCATTTAGCTGTACAATCTTCTCTGACATGGTTTGCTCTCTCCTCTCTGAATGGTGTGTCGATACTTCATTCTACCAGAGGGCTGCAAACCTTGTCTTTTTTATTTCCGCAACTTATTGTACCTTATCTCCCCTGGCCGCTGAGGCCATTTTCGGTGAAATCAATGAGAAGTTCTCCCAACGCAACCACATCGAACCGTTTTTGTTCCATGGGTTATGTCTCCATTTCTGGTCCGTCAAATACCAAGTCATATTTTTCCACATCCACCAGCACAGAGCCGCCTGCCTCAAAGGTAATGGCGTCCGCTGACTGGCGGGTGTAGATGACGGTAGTGGCTGCCTGTTCGCCGTCGTTGACAAATACCTCCACACTGAACCGGTCCAGGATGACGCGCAGCTTGATTGCGCCGTCCTGAGGCCGGACCAAAAAGCTGCGGGTGTGGACGATATCCCGAGGCAGGCCGCTGCGGGTGCGGTCGATTTTCAGGGTGCCGTTGCTGGGACGGTAGCGGATGATCGTCTCATGTTCTCCGTCCTTTGCCACTCGAATGCGGAACCAGCGGCAGTGGTGAGGCTTGGCTCCGGCGGTGTCCCAGTTTTGCATCCAGGCAACCATGATGCGCCGGCCGTCAGACGCGAACAGGGTCTGAGCAGCGTAGAAGTCGATTCCATAGTCAATAGCCTGAATATGCTGCCGCACAAACCCTTTCCCCTGGGGATCATAGTCCCCGATCAAGCAGAGGGTGCCGTTGCCGGCGTGGAACTCCAGCCCTACCGGGGTCATATCCTGGGGGCTGGTCATCAGCACCTGTTTGCCGTCCAGAGGGAAGAAATCGGGGCACTCCCCCTGGTAGAAGGAAAACCCATTTGGGTCGTTCATCCAGCCGATGGTGGGGGTGACGTGAAAGGCGGGGCGCTCGCTGTCAGGGATATGGGGACCGTACTGGGCTTCAAAGTCCCGGGCCTTTTGCAGCAGTTCACTGGATAAAAGGAGGTGTCCTCCACATAGGGCATCCAGAACTGGTCCAGATCGGTGAGGCGCTCAATGGCCCGGTCCTCCATATAGAAGACCTCGCTGTAGTACTCGGCCAGAATCAGCTTGGGACCCATGGTCTCATAGGCGTTGCGGACCTCTCCGGCGCTCTTGTTGTACTTGGCCTGAGCCTCCTCTTCGGTGATGGCCAGCCACATACCCGCCTCGTCCTGTCCGGTGAAGAACACGCCGATGGGACCGTATTGCAGCTGCATCACAATTTCGCCGTCATACCACTGGTCGAAGAATTTCAGCAGGTTGATGGGGCTTTGGCACTTGTTGGTGAGATTGAGCTGTCCGGAGGTAATGGGCGAACCGGGGCGAATCGTGACGCCGCGGGTGTTCTCATACTGGGTGCCCTTGGGGCCGGTGAGAGGGGGCAGGAAAACGTAATCCTTGGCGTACTCCCCCATCAGTTCCTCAATGTACCACCAGGCAGACACCCCCACATAGCCCTGCTGGCACTTGGCAATCAGCTGGCTGTCGCTCTGGGAGAACATCTCCACATCCATAAGGCCCTCTGCATACCAGTCGTGGAAATAGGTCAGACAGTCCCGGTAGGCGTCGGAGGCGCAGACAAATTCCACAGCGCCGTCGCTTTTCAGGTGCAGATCGTTGATGACGTCGTTGGGCCAGTTGGTGAATCCGAAGCCGGAATAGAATATGTTCTGTCCCCAGCACCACTCGTCAAAGCCAGTGGTCATGGGAAGGGTGGTCCCAGCGGCGTTTCCGTAGTATTTGGCGGACATGTCGTTGTCCTTAAAGGCTTTCAGCGCATCGTGAAGCTCATCCAGAGAGGTGGGCACCGCCAGCCCCAGATCGTCCAGCCACGCCTTGTTGATCATGCTGTACTGGGGGACGGAGAAGATGGAGAACGCCTCCTCCATAGGCGCGCCGATGCCTGCGGTGGTCATCTGCTCCCCGGCGGGCAGGCCATAGATCTTGCCGTCCTCCTGGGTGATAGCCGCCCGGATCTCCGGGTGCTCCTCCAGAATAGCGCACAGGTTGGGCATGATGTCCGGGGTCAGGTAGGGGGTCAGGTCCAGGAAGGTGCCGTCGTCCCCGTACCGGGCCAGATCGTAGTTGGAGAAGCCCACCCCCATAAAAGCGTCGGGCAGCTGGCCTCCGGTGATGCGGATGTTCACTTGCTCGGCCAGGGAATCGCTCATGGTCTCCCAGGCAATCTGGATGCCGTACATGGGGATGTACTTATAAACAAAGGTCAGTACCACCGGGACCAGCAGCAGCAAATACAGCTGCCAGTTGTCCATGATGCGCTGACCGAGCGTCTTGCCCGGCCGGGCAAGCGCGGCGGCGGGAACCGCCGCCGCCGAGGGATTTCGTTTTGCCATTGATCGCTCACTCCCTATTTTGTTTCCTTTTACTCGCTCGCGATATGAAACGTTACATATGCTGTGTATTTATGATAGTATAGCCATTTACTTGCTGTCAAGGCAATTATTTCGTTTGAAACAGATTTTTCCCTTTTCCACAAAAAGCGGGCCTCGAATTTGTATAGTTGGCTGATTTGTTTCGGATTTTCAAAAAGTACTTGTAAAATAACGTTTCACGGATATAATAAAATTATCGGTGAAACATTTCACGGCTTACGAGGTGAATTCCATGAAACAAAAAGAAAACGCCCCTACCATGAAGGACGTGGCCCGGGAGGCCGGCGTGGCTTTGGGGACGGTATCCAAGGTCTTTAACAGCATCCCGGTGGGCGAGGACTACCGCCGGAGGGTGGAAGAAGCCGCCAAGCGGCTAGGCTACCAGGTCAACAGCTACGCCCGGGGGCTGAAAACCAATCAAACCTGCTCCGTGGCCCTGATTCTGCCTAACGTCACAGACCCCTTTTTCGCTCTGCTGGCCCAGGAGGTCTGCTCGGCTCTGGCCCAGCGGGGCTACCGGACCATCCTGTCCACCACCGCCTACGACCGGTCGGTGGAGCAGCGGTGCATCCAGATGGTCCAGCAGAACAAGGTGGACGGCATCATCGGCCTGACCTACAACCCCGACCTGGATGTGGACCCCCGGCTGCCCTATGTGAGCATTGACCGGTACTTTAGCCCCGGCGTCCCCTGCGTCTCCTCCGACAACTTTGGCGGCGGCCAGCTGGCGGCGGAAAAGCTGCTGGAATTGGGCTGTGTACACCCGCTGTTTCTGCGCATCGGCTCTAAGGTACCCGGCGAGTCGGATAAGCGGGGGGACGGCTTTGAATCGGTGTTCCGTCAAAGAAGGATAGACTGCGCCTCCCTGCGTCTCAGCGACGAGGAGGGTTACGCCCCCTTCCGGGACTTCCTCTCCAGCCGCATAGAGGGGGAGCGTCTGGCCTTCGACGGCATTTTCTGCGTCAACGACGCCCTGGCGATTCAAATCCGGGCCATGCTGCTGGAGCTGGGTCTGCGGGTGCCGGAGGACGTGCAGCTCATCGGCTTTGACGGCATTCGCCGCTTCGCCCAGGACGGCTTTTACTGTTCCACCATCGTCCAGCCGGTCCCCCGGCTGGCGGAGACCAGCGTGGATCTCCTCCTCCGGGAGGACCGAAGCAACCTGCCCAGCCTGGTCTGCCTGCCCGTCGCCTACGCCGCAGGCGGGACAACCCGGGAACCGTAGGGGCGGCCTTTGGCCGCCCGCAACCAGAGAGGAGACTTCCCCCATGGCCAGCGAATACCTAAAATGGAAATACCGGGACGTCCAGCCCGACGCTTTGGTGGAGCACACAAAAAAACAGCGCCGCCGGAACTGGTGGCACTATCACAAGTGGTATGTGGTCCTTGGCGCGGCGGCCGTGCTGATGGCGGGCAATCTGGTCTGGCACGCCGCCACCCAGGTCCGTCCGGACTATCAAATTGCTTATGTGGGCGGGGTCCCGCTCCCGGACGTGGAAACCGCCGCTTGGGAGGACCGCCTGTCCGCCCTGGGAACCGACTGCAACGGGGACGGCAAAGTCATAATCAAGTTCAACCAGTATGTCACCCCGCAGAACGCGGATGACGCCCTATACGCTTACGCCTCCAACGTCAAGCTGATGGCTGACCTGGATTCCTGCGAGAGCTATTTCTTCCTGCTGGAGGACCCGGAGGCCTTTCAAGCCGGGTACGAGGTTTTGCAAGAGGACTGGGTCCTGCTGGAAAGCGGCCTGTTCCTGGCCCGGCGGGATTTTTGGGAGGGCCGTACCCCCAAGAACCTGGAAAACTGCGTCCAGCTGTGGGACGCGCTGAGGAAGGAGGAACGTTCATGAAACGGCTGATTTGCGGGCTGGCCGCCCTGTGCCTGCTGCTGTCCGGCTGCGGAAAGTCCGCTCCTGCAACCGCCGCTGACGGTTCGGACTGGGACGAACGCTGGACCACCCTGGGCGGCGTTCTGGGGGTGGAGGCCCCGGGGCACGATTTGACCTTGCAGGACAACAAGGACGCGCTGTCCATTGCGGATATGTATCTGGCCTCCTGGACCATCGGCGAGGGCGCCCCCTACACCAACGAGGACGGGGACGAGGTGGTCCTTTATCCCGCCCGACTGGATGTGCTGGTCTATGGCCGCAAGGATTCGGCCGCCGCTCAACAGGCGGTGGAGAACTGGACCGCCCGTCAGTCAGAGACCTACGATGTCACCGATTCCGGCCAGCAGACCTATAACGGACAGGACTACGTTGTCTCCGTCTACACCTGCAGGTCCGATTCCAACCCCTACGCTCGAGGTGTCTCCGCTTTTGGCACCTGTCAGGACTACGCCGTCAGCGTGGAGCTGAACTGCCTGGACAGCTTTACCGAAGATGAACGCACAATTTTGACCGATTTTTTGAACGGCTGCCACTACGCAGCCTGACCGGAGGGAGTAAACATGGGACTGTTTTTCCCGGAGGACCCCCATTTCCAACACCCTCTACTGGCCCCAGCTGGTGCTGTTCCAGCAGAATGCGTCCGTCCGGCTGCAAAACTGTTTGCTGTTCTGCATCAAATACCTCTGGCGCACACTGGGTGTTGGCCTCTTGCAGCTGGGGTACTGGACCGTATTCGTGTTGTTTGCTCCTTGGACCTTGCTCTTGCTGCCTGTCCTCGGCGTGTGGTATATCCTGTTCCTGTCTCAATTTCTGATTTATACACAGATGAATGAGGCGTTTTCCATTGAGGAGTTATATCAGTCTGGCTAATCGTATAGCGGGGCTCTGCCCTTACATCTGCATGGGCCAATGTCAGTAATTTTAAATGCCGCTATAAATCTTACCCTTGACAAACGCTCTCCCCCGAGGACATCCAGCTCAGGATCCTGTCAAACTGCACATACAAAAGCCATACTCATAGCATAAGAAATTTTTTGCGTTCTGCCACAAGCCAGATGTTCTAACGCGGAAAGAAGTTAGTAACCTGATTCTTGTGTGTATCAACACCAAACATTGGGCGTTGCTGTCTCAGGTTATGAAATCTCACTTTCGGCAGCCCCGCCCGCTTCAGAACTTGGTGGAGCATCTGAATCACGCTGTCCGGGGAGATGGGGCCGCCTATGGGGGACGGAAACACATACTCGCTGACACCGCATGTTTTCTTCCGCTCTTTCAAAATTCCTACCGCATCCCCTCCCAAGGAGATGGTGCGGTAGGAATTTTTCGTTTTCAGCGGGGTCTCCACCACCTCTCCGTTGATTCGGGAGGCCTGCCGCGCCATGCTTATCAAGCCAGGAACCGAACATTACAGAATAGAAAGAATCAGGAAGATACCCCACGGTAGAAGCAATACCAACCGCCGTTCCGGTCAGGGCTTTCTTAATCCTTGCTTCAGGAATCAGGGACGCAATCAGTCCATAGGTCATCATAACAAAGGCGCTGGGGATCAGTGTAAAAACACTGGCGAAAGCTGCGCTGATGTTAGAGGGCAGGATCATCACCGCACCAAACAGAGCCGCCAATACCAGGAAGCCCACAGTCAGCCAGCGGCTAGTGGAATGGAACACCCGGTCAGCGATCCAGCCGCCGAGAGGGGTCAGCAGGAGCAGTAGATAGGTCCGGACTGCCGACAGGAAACCGGAGTCGGTAACGGAGACGCCCATAACCTCAGTAAGATAAGGGGTAAAGTAGGCCGTGCTGGAATAGAAGCCGTAGCCGATCAGCATAACAATGGAAATGTACCACACGATCTTATTTTTGGCCAGCTCTTTAACATCACCCATGGAGAATTTCGGCTCACCGTCATCAAATGGCGCAGGAGAGACCATTGCAGGCATAGTAGACACCGTACAAGAACCCCTGTTCATCTTCGTCACCCAACATACGCACAGTACGATAAAGGGCAGCCCATAGCACAAAGCCGGTACTGACTGCCATTGCCCCCCAGACAAACAGCGCAATCGGCAGACTGTGTATATTGAACAGATAGACAAAGCCTAAAAGCCCGGTGCCCAGGCAGGAGTATACAATGGATTTTTTAGTTGAGACCTTATCTGCCAGGAATCCACCGGGAATAAGCAAGAACATGTTGACGATAGAGTACACTGTAAGCAGATATCCAGACTGCTTGTTGGTGATTCCCATAGTTACCAACTGGGCGTCATAAAGAATATATTTGATGTACGGCAAATAAAATACTGCAGAAAGATTTGCTCTGCGCTCTCCGCCTCGTAAACCTGCTCCATGCGGGAGGCTATCTCCGCCCGGATAGTTAGTTCCGGCTCATCATCCCGCCACTCACTGTGGTGTTGGGTGGTAAAGTTGGCCACCGCTTGCCGGATATCTTGGGGGCAGTCAGTATTGAGATGGGCAACAGCGCCAACAGGAATCGCATTAGAGCGTTCACCGCCCCGGATTCCGGCCAGCTCCCAGCCTGTCCGGGGCAGGCTGCGCAGGACGCGGACCAGAAGGTGGATGGCGTTTTCACGTTTCTCGCGTATTTCCAGACCAGAATGCCCACCTTTTCCGCCGGTCACCTGGATCTGCACCGTGTGCTGGAATGTAGAGGGGCTTTTGCAGATGGGGAGCACGCATTCAGAAGAAATACCGCCGGCGGCGCCGATGGTAAGGACGCCCTCTATCTCACTGTCCAGGTTGATCAAGTAGGTCCCGTCCAGGCAGGACGGCCGAAGGGCCATAGCGCCTTCCATAGTCTCCTCCTCGTTGGCGGTAAATACCGCCTCAATAGGGGGAAGATCAGGATCATCCTCGTCCAGAATGGCCAGAATCATGGCCACGCCAATTCCGTCGTCAGCACCCAGCGTGGTTCCCTTGGCACGCATGATACCGTCCTCAATATAGACCTTGTTGGGGATCTCGTTTCCCGGGGGCGCTGGCTGTTCGGCAGCCCAAACCATATCGCTGTGGGCCTGCAGGACAACCGTGGGGCTCCGAAGGTTTCCATCTTTCTTTAAAATCACATTATTGCAGGAATCCCGCATTACTGAAAGCCCACGCTGGGTTCCAAACCGTTCCAGGTAATCAGCAATCGCGGCCTCATGGTAAGACGGACGCGGTATTTTCAGAATTTCGTCAAAATAGGACAATATCCGTTGGTTTTCCATTACGTTTCAGCTCTTTCCGTTTTTATTCCTTGTGATGCTCCGTTTTTCTCCATAGATGTAAATAATCATAGACAGGAAGTTCACAAAGTACCGGTATACTCCCAGGGCTGCGATGGCCGTGCTGACAGCGCCCAGCAGGGAAAGTCAGCTTCATGCGGGGAATTTTAGACACGCCGTCCAGGGTGTTCATCAAACTCAACACGCTACCATAGAGATTGTTGTCGTTGGTGGTCCACTGACCCAGCGCCAGTACGAGAGCGCCGAAAATACCCAGTCCCAGGGTCAGTACCATCACCTCAACTACATTCCAGTTCTTAAAGGCGTAAGTGAAGAACGCACCACATACCATGACGGGGACATAGCCCCAGAAATAGCCCAGGCTGACACCGACAACGCAATCTTTTGGCGTTTTGCTGAAGCGGCTGAAATCGCTCATCATCACGATACCGACGGCGAAGGAGCTGACCACGACAGAAAATGACACCGATGAGTTTGGGGCACCGCCGAAAGCCCGTCGGCAGTTGATGGCAGTAGGCAGATGGGTGTGGGTGCCGATTAGGGCAACAATGGAGGACAGCACAACCACAATCAAAGCGCCCACAATACAGACCAGAAACATATTCGGAAAAGCGAGTCCTTCAGCCAGGACACCGCCTACAGCCAATCCACTCAGCCCAAATCCCTCTCCCAGCCATACCATTCCCTGCTCAAACCAGGTGCGCTGAGCGGAGGGTGGGACAGGCGTCCGCTCATAGTCGTTAAATTTTTCCTCCAGTGTCATTGTTTTTTCTGCTGCCCGCTGCATGTCCTCACCCTCTACATTTATTTGGGAGATTTGATTCACTCTTCCAAAAACACGCAGTCTGTGTCAAATCCGAAAAATCTTGGGTTGAGAATTTCCAGGGCGCGGGGCGTTTTCCACAGTTCGTGGCAGGGAAAACCCAGCACACACAGTTCCATGCCTTCCTTGCTGTTGGGGTTTGTAATGGGCTTGCCGGTCTTGCGGTCCAGGACGCAAATCAGGTCGGGGCAGGTCAGACGGACCTGCCCGTCGATCCACATCAGCATGTTCTCGTTCTTGTACCAGACACGGGAGCCGCGGCCCTCGTCGCCGCCAATGCCGTTCAGATAGATATCGCCCAAGGTAAAGCCGTCCTTGTCATACCAGTTAGTGTCGCCAGTGACGCGGCCGGTAAACAGCAGCTTGCCACCGGCTGTTTCCAGAATGGCCTGGATGGGATCTTTTCCGCTCTCCGCAGCCTCGCGCCGGGCCCGGCCTACCTTCTGGGCCCTGCTGATGGCGCCAGGAATCACGGCATGCTTCAGGTCTTTGCCCAGAATGGGGTGATCGGTCATACCAACGGCACCATGAGTGGCCACAGCCATGAACCGAGTCAGGGCCTCGGCCCGGGCGTCCTCCTTGACGGTGGGGATGATGGCTACATCGCCGTAGATGGTGCCCACAGCCAGTGGGGTGATGGGCTGTCCGGTCACATAATAAGTAGAGAACTGCAGCCCAGGAACGGCGCGTCCCGCAGCATCCGCATCCACAATGTACTTGCCGGTCTGGGCTGCAATGGCCATGACCTCGCCGGTATTGCCGGCTCCGTACTCAATGGAGACAACACCGTGGAAGTTGGTATTCATGTACTTCTCCAGTTCACGCACGGACAAGGCGATGTCAGAGCCGTCGAATAGTTCCTCCTCCGCCTCCTGCTCCTCGGGCACCATACAGCCGCAGTAGTAGGGGCTGGCATAGTAGGCATCGTCCTGAATCTCACTGAAGTCCAACAGCTTAAACTCTTTGCCGGCGTTCCACTGCTTCTCCACCACACTAGTGCCTTCGGTCAGTGAGCCGCCACCGCCGGTGCCCAGGATGGCACATCCCATCATGATGTCGTGCAGTTCTTGTAAATTTAATTTTTTCACAGTTTTTCGCTCCCTTTCGCCTTAAAATTATACATTTATTATAAGGCGCTTGGACTGGTATGTCATTATGCTAAAATTCAACGTTTTATTATTTCTATTGTAAAAAACTACAACGGGGGATAAAATAGCAACATAGGCATTCATAGGGGAGGCGCAACTGCTGTGAGTATGGAACTTTTCAGCACATCCAACAAACTGCAGCCGTGAATATTCTCATCAGAATAAGTGGGAGAATATGTATACCTCATATTCTCCCACTTATTGAAGTTTAGTATTATTCAATGTATCGAAAAAGGCGTTGCGTTCTTCATCAGACAGGTCCACCAGTTCGCTGACATGATCTTTATAGGCTACGATGCGCCGGCCGGGGTAGCTCTGCTCCTTGAACAAAATCAGGTCGCTTGCGCTCAGCTCGCAAATGAAGATGCCAAAGACATCCATCAATTCGGGCTTTTCCTCCCGCATACAGCAGGCGGTTCTGCTGGTATTCCGCAGGAGTCAATTCTTTCGTCATAGCTTACAGTCCGAAGTACCGGGCGGCGTTGTTGTAGGAGATACCCTCCACAATTTTCTTCAGGGAGGCGTCCTGGTTGGGGTACTCCCCGTTCTCCACCCACTTGCCAATCAGATTGCACAGAATGCGGCGGAAGTAGTCGTGGCGGGCGTAGCTGAGGAAGGAGCGGGAGTCGGTGAGCATCCCCACAAAGTTGCCCAGCAGCCCCAGGTTGGCCAGGGAGATCATCTGGTCCTCCATGCCGGTCTTGTTGTCGTTGAACCACCAGGCGGAGCCATGCTGAATTTTTCCAGGGATCTCATCGGACTGGAAGCAGCCCAGCAGGGTACCCAGCTGCTCGTTGTCGGCGGGGTTGAGGGAGTAGAGGATGGTTTTGGGGCACTCGTTGGTCTTGTCCAGCACGGACAACAGCTGGGCGATGGCCCCACCGCAGGTATTTTGAGCCATGGCGTCAAAGCCGGTGTCCGGCCCCAGCTTGGCAAACATCCGGGCGTTGGTGTTGCGCAGGCAGGAGTAGTGCAGCTGCATGGCGGTGCCCAGCCGGTGGTAGGCCCGGCCCAGGTGGAGCAGGATGGTGGTCTGATAGCCCTCGATCTCCTCCAGGGTCAGGCTCTCACCCCGCAACTCTTTTTGGAACGCGGCGTTGGCCTCCTCCAGGGAACAGGGCCGGAAGGGCACATAGTCCAAGCCGTGGTCACTGGCCCGGCAACCCATTTTGGCGAAGAACTCCAGCCGCTCCACCAGGGCGTCGCAGATCTCCTCCACACTGTTCAGCCTCTCTCTGCCCACGCTGGCGGCCAGCTTGCCGATGTATTCCACAAAGCCGGGCTTGCTGATGTTGACCGCCTTGTCCGGGCGGAAGGAGGGACACACCTTTACGGTGATAGAGGGGTCGGCGGCGATCTTCTTATGCCATTCCAGGGAGTCGATGGGGTCGTCGGTGGTGCCGATCATGGCTACGTTGGCCTTCTTGATGATGCCCCGGACGGTGAGGTTGGGGTCGGTGCGCAGCTTTTCGTTGCAGAAATCCCAGCACTCCTTTGCAGTCTCGACAGTGAGGGGCTTGTCATAGCCGAAAAACTGGCGCAGCTCCAGATTGCACCAGTGGTACATGGGGTTGCCGATGGCCATCTCCAGGGCCTCGACAAACTTCATAAACCGCTCAAAGGCGGGCTTGTCCCCGGTGACGTAGTCCTCATTCACCCCGTTGGAGCGCATGAGACGCCACTTGTAGTGGTCGCCAAAGTAGGTGCCGTCCGGGTTCTGCCCTCCCAGCCAGACCTCCACCAGGTTATCAAACCGGCGATTCTCGTAAATCTCCTGGGGCGGGATGTGGCAGTGGTAGTCCACCAGAGGCATGGCTGCGGCGTAGTCGTGATAGAGATGTCGGGCCGTGACTGTCTCCAGCAAAAAGTCTTTGTCCATAAATTCCTTCATGGCATTTCCTCCTTAACAATGCAGGTCAGCCGCCCACCCGGTCCAGAATGTGAAGGTGAACAGCTTGCTCTCAAAGGTGTGACCCTGATACCACATATAAGCCAGCAGGCTGTTTTTGCAGCCGCTGTGGGCATAACGTACATGCCGGGCAATACACTTTTGGCCCGGAGCATCCGGACGGCGCTTTTACCCAGAGAGTTGTTGGGGACCACGCTGAAAAAGCTACTGTCCACCCCCAGGTTCGCCAACGCCAAGGCGATGTTGGCCTCGGAGCCGTCACCGCCAAAGGAGAACTCCAAGTGGTCGGCCTGGATGAAGCCCTCATAACAGTATATTCATTTTGAGCCAATACGTAAATAATTAAATAAGTTAAATTTTGTGAAAGACGACAGCTTATCAGGTTTATAAAGCTCAAGCGGGGCTGAATTGTTGATTCAGCCCCGCTTGAGCTTTATAGTGTACTTATTCCCGCCGCTCAATTTTGCGGCTTTCTTGCATGACCAGTTTGCCTGGAACGGTGAAGCGTATACCCAGATTCGCTTCATGCCGGATTTGTTCTGCTAGATGACTCACCGCCATCTTGGCCATTAACTCCACATTGACCTGATAAGTGGTCAGCGCCGGCTGGATGCGGGGCGGTCCGCTGATGGATGCGGTGCAGTCTGATTATCTCATCGCGCTGACCGTTCTGGAGCGGGTATAAAGGCTGAGGAGGCGATATTATGAAACGCTCTGAAATCAACAAGGCACTGGGGCCTCGCCCGCTTTTGCATGCTCTCCTGCGCCCGCGCAAACAGTTCCGGGTCAATGATCTGAAGATTCGGGAGCATTTCAGAGTTAAAGTTACTGACCAGATACCGCTGCCTCTCATGGCCGCTTTGGGGCGGCAATGTGTTGGCAGACCATACATAAGCCACTGGTACAAAGTACCGCCATTACAGCAAGGAAATATCATGTTTATCATATGTTTCTGCCGCTATACAAATCTTTTGATAAGAGTTGGGGGTATTGCAATTCTCCAAAAACAATTCCGGGCCCTTGTAGTGGAACAGGGTGGTCTGTGTCTGTTCCAGCAGCCGCCTGACCGGCGTTCCGCCCTCCGCAAGGAGAGGCGGAATTTTTGCTGCCAGCGCGCTGTCATATACGGCCAGAAGGGGTTCCCGTCTGCCCTGGTGGGTTACCAGGGTGACCCCGGATGTGTGGCGTCGGAAGAGGCGGTCCAGCAGTTGGAGCGGTACAAGGGGAATATCCACCGCCAGCACCAGACAGCGGGGGGTGCTGGCCTCGGACAGGCAGGCGTGAAGACCGCCCAGCGGTCCCCGCTGTGGATAGAGATCGGGTACCGCCCTGGCTCCGGGCGCCTCAAGCTCTTTCGGACCGGAGATCAGGATCTCCCGGCAGCCCAGGCGCTTCAGCTTGTCGATCTGCCGCTCCAGCAGCGTCCTGCCCATCAGGGGCAGCGCGGCTTTGTCCCGGCCCATGCGGCTGGATTGACCGCCGGCCAGAACAACGCCGGTTATAGGGGCAAATTTGATACCTCCCCGCCGGGACAGAAGCCTGTCCCTCGCCCGCTGGATTTGACCGGCCGAGGTATGGAGCCGTCCGGACAGGAACTCCGCGATCTGCGCTTGAACGTCGGAGGCCGGCAATGTGTACTCCAGCAGACTGGCCAGTATGTCCGCCCCGCTGTCTGCGATAGACCGGATTCCGTACCCCTCTAAATCCAGCCCAATGATCTGCTGGTTCTCTTTGTCCCACAAAAAATTCCGCAGGTTTCCGTCAGTGGGGAGATTGCCACACAGCGCTTGGCAGCTTTTCAGCCAATTTTCCAGTTGCACCCAGGGCGCCCGGTCAAAACCGGAGCGCGTCTGCCGCTCCAGCACGGCCAGAAGATGTGGGTGGGGCAGGTACTCCGTGACCAAAATCCGGGGGGCGCTCCACAAGACCTGCGGTAGAGGCAGCTTCCGGTTGAGAAGCGCGTAGAGATCCCGCTCCCGAAGCCAGTCCTCCCGCCGGTCAAAGTATTTTTTTACGGCGGCCCGCCCCTGAAAGAGGGCTGGGTAGACTTGATTCCGCCGGCTAAAAAAGTCATTCATTCCACAACCAGCCTTACAAGATGGGACACGCTGCGCCTGCTGTTGGGATCCCCAAAGGCCACCAGGCGGCCCTCGTTTCCCTCAATGAGCAGATAGATCCGCCCTTCGTCCAACTCGTTCCCCTCTATTACAGCGCTGTATTCATCCTCCGCGATGGCGGTGACCTGCCTAGGGACCGACACGCCAGCCGCAAGCAGCGCGTCCTTTAGGGCGATCCCCTCTCCGCTTACCGGTTTGCGTTCTCCCCTGCCATTGACGATCTCGCCCGTTATAGGGACGGCGGGAAGCTTGTCCAGAATGAGATGGAAGTCCCCCCCGGAGGTCTGTACCAATACGGAACCCTCTGGAATCTCCGGGCGGGAGGCACCGTGGAGGAGGGCCAGGCCCGCAGTCAGCCCAAGGAGAAGGACGGCCACGGCGGCCAATCTCTTGTTCATACCGCTTCCCCCTCTCCCCCGGGAGCCTTTCCCAGGATGGGGATGAGCCGTTTTGCCGCCGCGCCACCCAGCATCCCGTAAAGCGCGCCCGCAGTCAGGGCCACAGCCAGGTAGAGCCACAGAGGAGGACCCCAGAGCCGGAAGACGATCCAATTGGCAACAAGGGCCGCAGAGACGGAGGCCAGCGCGTTGGCCAGTGCCGCTCGCTCCGCAAGGGACAGCCCGCTTTTCCGGGTAAGGTTCAGAACAAGGTCTATCACGATCCCGGGGACGACATAGCCTACGGGGGACAGCGCCCCCATACTCCCCACCATGCCAAAGCTGAGCGCCAGGGCGCTCTGCACAGCCCCCATTACCAGCCCGCACCCGGGCCGGGGACAGACTGCGGCGGCAATCACCAGAAACACCAGGGAAAAGCCGGTCCCAATTCCGCCGGGGATGTGCAGGGCGTCTGTCAAGAGATTGGCGGCAGGACCGATGAGCTTTTTGGAGAACAGGCCCAGATCGCAGCACAGCGCGAAAAAGATGAGTTCTCTCAATGACCATTGCTTCATATTCAGTTTACTCCTTTTCAAATGTGGAAGGCACATACGTTTCCATCTGTACCCCGGCAGGCGGCGCGCGGCGCCCCTGCGGCTGGCGGCCCTGCGTCTCCGTTTAGGTCTGTCCAGCTCGAAGTCCCGTTGTATGTTTGGCTAACGCCCGCTTTTCACCTCCGATCTGTTCCGGTTTGAGGACAATTCATTATACCATGGGATTTTTTACAGTGTAAAGAGAGAATTGGGTATAAATATTAGACATTATTACCAGTATATTGACCGATCAAGGCGGAGACCTTTTCTTGGTCGAGGGTATTGTGCTACAATGCGAACGTAAAAAACGTCTGATATGGGAGAAGGGGTGTGTCTGTGGAGGTTGTGGTCGTAGGGAGCAGCGCCGCCGCGCTGTCTGCCATAGAACATTTCAGAAGGTATGATTTGCACAGCCGGGTGACGCTGATTACCAGAGATCGGGGACTGCCCTACTCCAGAGTTTTGCTTCCCTATGTGCTGCGGGGAAGCGTCCCCTATGAGAATCTGACCATCCGGGAGGAGGGCTATTTTGAGGGTCTGAAGCTCAGACAGGTGTACGGCGAGATCTGTGCCCTGGAGAGGGAAAAGCGCCAGGTCCGGCTGAAGGACGGCGCCCGCTTTCCCTATGACCGGCTGCTGATTGCCTCGGGAGCCAGGGCCTCTGTTCCCGACATCCCGGGGATTGACCACGACCGGGTGTGCTATATGCGGACGAGGGAGGACCTGGACCACATGCTCCCCCTGCTGAAGGGCAATCCCCGGGTGGCCGTGATTGGCTCCGGTTTTGTAGCGCTGCAGGCCGCCTGGGCCGCCCGGTACCGGGGGCTGGATGTCACAATCCTGGGGCACCGGATTATGCCGGCCGCCATTGACGAGGCCGGCGGGGAACAGGTCGCCCGGGCCATTGAGGACTGCGGTGTGCGGCTGCTGGCCCCGGTGGACACCCGGCGGATTGAGCACTTGCCTGACGGCTCCCTGCGGCTATGGTGGAGCGAACGGGACTTTGTGGACGCGGATGTGGTTTTGGCAGGCGCCGGAACCAGGCCGAACGTGGAGTGGCTGGCCGGGAGCGGGATCCAGGTGGAGAAGGGGATTCCGGTCAATGAGAAGATGCAGACCAGCGATCCCCTGATTTACGCGGCGGGAGACGCGGCGGCCGGTCCCACGGTATTTGGGGAAGCGCACGTCATTCATTCTCTGTGGCCCACGGCGGTGGAGATGGGAAAGGTGGCGGGCTGTCAGATGGCCGGGGTGGACATGCCCTATCCGGGCAGCCTGAACATGAATGTAACTCAGATGTTCAGGGTTACAGTGGCCTCTGTCGGAAAGATCCGAAACCGGGACGTTGATGCGGGATACGCGCTGCCGGAGGAACTGGGGTATGGTCATTGCCGCGTCTTTGTCAAGGACGGACGGCTGTGCGGCGCGTCCCTGGTGGGTAGCAGCGAAGGGGTCCCCTTCCTGGGCAGGCTGCGCCCCCTCATCGCCAGGCGGGAGCCTCTTGCCTGTCCGGTAGAGGAGCTGGGGCGGCTGGTGAATAAGAAAGTCTTTTCAAAGACGTCAGATGGGATGTGATACATTGAAGATGGTGACGATTATGCCGGAGCGGTGCGTGGGCTGTCACGACTGTGAGATGGCCTGTGCCTTTGCTCAGAGCGGCGACAGCTGCAGCCGTAGATGGTCCAACATCCATGTGGATGTGTCCACAGCCGAACGGTTCGTCATGCCGGTTACCTGCTTTCACTGCGAGCAGGCCTGGTGTATGGCGGTCTGTCCCGCCGGCGCCATTACCCGTGACAAAGAGACGGGAGCGGTTGTCATTTCCCCTGCCCGTTGCGCCGGGTGCAAAATGTGTATTCTGGCCTGCCCATACGGGAATATCCACTTTGACCACGGAAGGGGGATCAGCCAGAAGTGTGATCTGTGCGGCGGAGACCCGGAGTGTGTGAAGCACTGCATCAGCGGGGCATTGAACTATGAGGAAATCGATGATTTAGTCGAAAGGAAACAGGACACATTTGACCACAAGCTGGCCCGGGTGATAAAAACCCGGCGGGGGAGGCCGGACGATGAGTGAGGAGAGAATCGTAAAGACCCTGTGCAGGATGTGCGACGACCGGTGCGGCATTGACGTCCACCTGAGCGGTTTCCGGATCACAAAGATTGAGGGGAACCCCTCCCACGTGTGGAACCGGGGCCGGCTGTGCATCAAGGGAAGTCACGGGGAGGAGATGTTCAACTCCCCCCAGCGGCTGAAAAAGCCCCTGAAGCGCACAGAGAAGGGATTTGTGGAAATTCCGCTGGAGCAGGCGCTGGATGAGATAGCCGAAAAGCTAAAGGCCATCCAAGAGAAGTACGGTCCCCGGGCCGTGGGCGTCTGGAAGGGAGAGGGGGTCGGCTTTGCCCAGCAGGAGGAGCTGGCCCGGCGGTGGATCCACGCCATCGGCTCCCCCAACTACTTCTCCAACGACTCCGCCTGCTTTGCCAGCCGGTGGATCGGAAACGGACTGGTACTGGGTCCCCAGGGGTTTCAGGCCGATGTGGACAATGCGGACTGCCTGATTTACTGGGGGCAGAACCCGCCCAACTCCCACCCCAACGTGACCCAGCAGATCAACCGGGCCAGAGCCAGAGGGGCGAGGCTGGTTGTCATCGACGTGCGTTTTACCCAGATTGCCCGGCAGGCCGATCTGTTTGTACAAGTCCGTCCCGGAACCGATGGGGCGCTGGCACTGGGTGTGATCCGGGAGCTGATAGCCAACGACTGGCTGGATCACAAATTTATTGAGACATATACCGTGGGCTTTGAGGCGCTGGAGGAGTACGTCCGGCAGTTTACCTATGAGTATGTCTCCCGGGAGACCGGCTGCGACGCGGCGCGGGCCGTCCCCGCCATTGCCCGGGAGATCCGGAACAGCATGCCGAAAACCGGCATTGTGGTGGGCAATGGCTTTGAGCACCATGAGAACGGCGTAAACAGCATCCGGGCCGTGGCCTGCATCGATGGTCTGATCGGCTCGGTGGATCAAAAGGGGGGCAAGTACCTCCCCGTAGGGCTGAATCTCAGAGAGCTGACCCTCTATGAGGAGAGACCGCTGCGGCATCTGGAGCCGCTGGGGGCCGACCGCTTCCCGGTGCAGTACGACTTCCGGCACGAGTGCCACACCATGACCCTGATGAACACCATTTTAAGCGGCGAGCCGTACCCCATCCGGGCCATTGTGATGACAGCCGCCAATCCGGCTGTCACCAATCCCAACACGCCCAAGGTAAAAAAGGCGCTGAGTTCTCTGGATCTGCTGGTGGTGCGGGACCTGTTTCTGACCGAGACGGCCCAGCTGGCCGACTATGTGCTCCCGGCGGCCACCTATCTGGAGCGCAGTGAGCTGGTGACCCACGCCCTGTTCCACACCGTGACTTTGACCAGCCGGGTACTGCCGCCCCCGGAAGGGGTTCAGGACGAATACCAGTTTTTCCATGACCTGGCCCACCGGCTGGGGGCGGGGGAGTACTTCCCCTGGGGAAACGAGGATGAGTTGAACCGCTGGCTGCTGGCCGACACCGGCCTGACCCTGGAGCAGCTTCAGAAAACACCCTCCGGCTGTCAATACGCCAAGCCCAAGTATCAGAAGTATCTGGAGCAGGGGGAGCGGCCCTTCCGGACGCCCAGCGGGAAGGTTGAATTTACCTCTGAGTACCTAAAAGAGTATGGGTACTCGGAGCTTCCGGTCTATGTCTCTCCAAGGACCAACACACCTGACCCAGAATACCCCTATGCCCTGGTGACCGGGGCCAGAAAGCTGATGTACTGTCACGCCAGAGGCCACAACCTCCCCGCCCTGTCCCAGGCGCTGACAGCCCCGGAAATTGAGCTTCATGAGACGGACGCCCGTGTCCTGGGCGTGCGGGAGGGGGACCCGGTCCGTGTCACTTCCCGCATGGGAAGCATTGTGATTCCGGCTCATGTCACTACGGCGGATGAGATTATGCCGGGGGTGGTTCAGATTACCCACGGCTGGCGGGACGCCAACGTAAATGATATCACGCTGGACGACGCCTTTGATCCCATCTGCGGTTTCCCGGTTATGAAATCTGTCCCGGTCCGTCTGGAAAAGGAAAGCGGATGATGCTCCATGTCGAGACATAAAAACTGCGTCTGGCCGCTGGCCGTGGCCGCGCTGGCCTGGTGTTTCAGCTTTTATGGAACGGCGGCTGTGTCAGACGCCGGCCCGGCGGGGCTGTTCGCGGCGGCGTCCATGCTGGTGTCCGGCGGCGAGCTGCTTCTCTCGCGAAGGCTCCGCCGCAGACCCGGAGTGAAATGGAACAGAGAGAGTCTGCCTCCGGCAGCGGCGGCAGCGGCCTTTTATGCGCTGTACTTCGTCTGTGCCTCCTATTTTGCGGCCTATATAGGGGTGGCGGAGTTGACCGCTGTATTTTCCCTGCAGAGCTTGACCTGCCTGATTGGATTCTCCCTGGTAAAAGAGCTTTATATCCGGCAGAGGACCATACTGTGCGTAGGGATCATCTCAATCGGCGCGGTCTGCGTGGTGCAGCTCTCCCCCCTGGGCGTGCCGGCTCCGGTTTGGGGTTCGCTGCTGCTGGGACTGCTCTTGTGCTGGACCTTATCTGTGATACTGACCCTGGATTTGATGGCGGAGTATCCGGCGGATTTTATACTCGGCTGGCAGAACCTGATGGGCGGGGTAATCGCCCTCCCGGCTGCCACTCTTGACCCCGCCGGATATTCCGTCCCGGATGGAGCGGCGCTGGTGCTGTTTCTGGCAGGGTCCTGCCTCTGGGGGGCGGGTATGCCTGTCCTGTTTCAAAGGCTTCGGACGTCTGACGCCATCTCGTCCGGAATTGTTTTCAGTGCGGTACCTATATGCTGCATGCTTGCCCGGAGCATTGTGTTTGAGGGAGCCAGTTCCGGACTGCATACGTTAGGATTTTGTTTGCTGTGTGTGGGTGTTGCCCTGACGTATTTTGATATACGCAGGGAAAATTAAAAAAGGAGTGTACTATATGGAAACAAAGAAACCGTCCCTTAAGCTGGCGCTGATTGGTGTCCTCGGTGTTCTAGTGATTCTGCTTTCTTGTGTTCTGATTTTCAAGATTGACGTGATCATTGCTCTGACTGTCAGCATTGTCTATGTGGGCATCCTGGGCCGCTTCAACGGTGTGACTCTGAACGGGCTGATCGAAGGAATGCAGGAGGGGGTGTCCAAGGCCCTGGTCGGCCTGCTGTTCTTCCCGCTTGTGGGCGCCATCATTGGCAGCTGGATCATCGGCGGCACCATTCCCGCCCTGGTATACTACGGCCTGAACATACTGAATCCCCGCTTTTTCCTCATTTCCTCGTTCCTGATCTGCAGCGCGCTGTCTCTGCTGATCGGCACCTCCTGGGGTACGGTGGGCACGGTGGGCCTGGCCATTGCCGGCGTGGCCATCAGCAGCAACCTGAGCATTCCCATCGGCGTGGTGGCCGGCAGCATCATCTCGGGGGCCTGGTTTGGAGACAAAATGTCCCCCATCTCCGACTCCACCGTCCTGTCCGCCACCTCTGCGGAGACCGATGTGTACAACCACATCCGCGGCATGGCGTATACCACCATTCCCGCCTTTCTGATCTCCACTGTAATCTTTGGCATCATCAATTTCTTCTACGCGGGCAACGCCACCTTGAACTATGATGTCATTCATCCCATCCAGGAGACGCTTGCAGCCAACTTCAGGATCAACATTCTGGTGTTCCTGCCCCCTGTGGTGCTGGTCGTGCTCTGTGTTATGCGGACCCACGCCTTCATCTCCCTGCTGGGCGCCATTACCGCCGGCGCATTCTGCAGTGTGGCGGTGCAGGGCAACTCCCTGATGGACACCATGTCCGCCATTATGAACGGTGTGCATATGGAGACCGCCATCGCGGAGGTCAACACTCTGGTCAACCGCGGCGGTATGAACAGCATGATGAGTTCCATGTTCCTGTGCCTGGTGGCCGTCTGCATGGGCGGAACACTTACCAAGACCCAGTTCCTGCATGTGATCATTGAGAATGTGGCCAAATACCTGCGCAGCAATGTGGCCCTGGTATTCACCACAATGGTGTCCTGTGTGCTGAGCAATATGATGTTTGCAGACAACTACCTGAGCATGATTCTGAACGGCAACTTGTACCGCGACCTATTTGACGAGCGGGGTCTGGACCGGAGCATGCTGTCCCGGACCATTGAGGAGACCGCCACCATGACGGTTCCCATGATCCCCTGGACCCCCGCCGCCGCATTTCTGACCGGCACTCTGGGCGTGACCGTGGCCCAGTACACCCCCTACTGCGTGCTGAACTTTGTCAGTCCCATTGTGGGTCTGGCGAGCGCGGCCACCGGAATTGGCCTGCTGTACGTCAACGGGGCGAAAAAGAAAAGCAAAGCATAAGACGGGCGGGGACCTCCATCGGGGTTCATCCCTCTGGACTCCGGCGGCATCCGCCGCGTCTGTACCCTCTTCTGTGTTAATACCATCCCCCCCCTTTACCTGCTAAAAGGGGGGATGGCGCTTTTCTGTTTTTAGGAACATCAGAATGGAAGTGATCTGTAATGCGGCAGCCATCCTTGAAGCTGTCTCTCGTCGGAACCCTTGGCGCCATTGTCATTTTATTTCTTGGGCTGTTTGTCCTCCATCTGGATATTACGCTGCTGCTGTTTTTGGATATGATCTACGTGGCCACAGTTGCAAGGGTGGACGGGCTGCAGGTCAACGACCTGGTGGAGGGCATGTCCGTCGGCTGCGCCCAGGCACTGACCGGGCTGCTCTTCTTTCCGCTGGTGGGCGCGCTGATCGGGGTATGGATCCACTGCGGTACCATTCCCACGCTGCTGTATCACGGGCTGAATATCCTGAACCCCAGGTACTTCCTGATATCCTCTTTTCTGATGTGCAGCCTGGTGGCGCTGATTATTGGGACCTCCTGGGGGACGGTGGGCACCATCGGTATTGTGATTATGGGGGTAGCCAAGGGGGGAGGGATCGACCTGCCCGCCGGACTGGTGGTGGGGAGTATTGTCTCGGGAGCCTGGTTTGGAGACAAGATGTCCCCCATCTCCGACTCCACGCTGCTGACCACCACCGTAGCCAATGTGGACGTCTACCCCCACATTCGGGCTATGGCCCGCACCACCCTGCCAACTTACGCCCTGACGTTTCTGGTGTTCGGCATATTGAACCGGGTCTTGTCCAGCGAGGCTGAAATGGACGCGGAGGTTCTGCGCCAGATGCAGCTGGGGCTGTCCGGCCGGTATGAGCTGAGCTTCCTTACCTTTCTCCCTCCGCTGATTCTTATGCTGCTGTGTTTTCTTCAGGTCCATGTGTTTGTGGCGCTGCTGTCCGGAATAGGGTCCGGGGTGGTGTGCAGCATACTGGTTCAGCACAGCACCTTTTCGGCCGCTATGGGCGCCCTCATGTCCGGTGAAAATACCCGGACCGGGGTATCTGTATTGGATAACCTGTTAAGCTGGGGTGGGATTGACGCCATGATCCAGGGCTTCTACCTGTGCCTTCTGGCCGTCTGCCTGGGCGGCGCGCTGCAGAAAACGGGGTTTCTCTCCAGCGTTATCAGCCACAGCTGGAGGTATTTGAAGTCTGACTTTGCGCTGATACTGTCAACCATGTTTACCTGTGTGCTGGGAAACTGCATTTTTTCTGACAATTACCTGAGCATTGTGCTGAACGGCGACATCTACCGGGATCTTTATAAAAAATACGGACTCTCCTTTACCATGCTGTCCCGGACCATTGAGGAGAGCGCAACGCTGTCCGCCCCCCTGATCCCGTGGACCGCGGCCGGGGTGTTTATCTCTGAAACATTGGGCGTCCCGGTGAGGGAATACGCCCCCTTTGTGATTTTAAATCTGCTGAATCCTGTGGTATCCCTGTGTATGTGTCGGTTCGGAATCGGTGCTATCACACAGGAACAGGAAGAGCACCCGCAGCCAAAGTGGTATCAGCGGTATAAAATCAGAAACAATCTTCGCAACAAGCTGCTGCTGTCCTTCCTGGTGATAAGCATTGTTCCCACCGCCGTGCTCAGCCTGTCATTTCACTCCATGCAGGCTGATACGGCGCAGTACCAGGGCCTTCCGGAAGGATTTGGACTGGGGGAGCTGGGGGTATTCAGGCTGGCTGTGATTATGGTTATCATCTCCGTTTGCACCGCTTGTATTATTTCAAACAACATATCCCGCGGTATTCGCGCCCTGGCGGAGGATATGGAAAAGCTTCAGGCAGGTGATTTTCAGACAACCTCGCTGCCCGAGACAGGCGATGATGAAATTGGAATGCTGAATCATACCTTCCACCAGATGAAAACAGAGCTGGACAAGCTGATCAATAAGACACTGCGGCTTCAGATCAGCGAGCGGGACGCGAGATTGAAGGCCCTTCAGTCACAAATCAGCCCTCACTTTTTGTATAACGCGCTGGACTCCATCAACTGGGAGCTGGTGGAGAAAGAGGAATATGAGATCAGCGAGGTTCTGCTGGCCCTGTCCGACATGCTCCATTACAGCCTGGATCAGTATTCCAGCCAGGTCTATTTGTCGCTGGAGTTTTTACAAGCGGAAAACTATTTGAAGATTCAGAAAAACCGCTTTGGGGACCGCCTTGACTATGTGCTGGACTGTCCCAAAGAGCTTGACGAGCTGCTGGTACCCAGAATGCTCCTGCAGCCGATTGTGGAAAACGCCTTTTCCCACGGGCTGGAGGATCAAGAGCACGGTACGGTGCGTATTTTTGCCGGGAGGGAGGGCGCTCGGGTCAGAATTGTTGTAGAGGATAGCGGGCGGGGGATACCAGCGGAGCAGCTGACGCGCCTCAGGCTCCGGCTGTCCCAAAAGGAGTACGCCGGAGAACAGGGAACCCATATCGGACTGGTAAACGTCAATCAGCGTCTGAGATATATGTGCGGAGATGAGTCCCGGCTTTTGCTGGAAAGCAGGGAGGGGGAATATACACGGGTGATTGTGGAAATTCCCGCCGATTCGGAGGTGTAGCATGAGGATATTAATTGTAGAAGATGAGCCAAAGGCCAGAGAGGGTCTGGCGGCGCTGGTCCGGCGGCTGGAAAATCAGGCCCTTGTCCAAACCGCCTCAAACGGGGCAGAGGCGTTGGCCTTGTGCGAAAAAGCCGTGTACGACATTATTTTTACCGACATCAGAATGCCTAAAGTGAGCGGGTTGGAGATGATCCAAAAGCTTGATACCTGCTGCCAGCAGATTGTAATTGTCAGCGGCTATGCGGACTTCTCCTATGCTCAGATGGCAATTCAGCACGGCGTGGCGGATTATCTGCTGAAGCCGGTCAGCCCGTCCAGACTGAAAGAGCTTCTCAGCCGCGTCAGAAAAAATGTACATGCGATCAAGCAGACGTGCCTGACCGGTTATCTGCAGGACTATGAATTTTTGGAGGAGGACCACAGGCAGTATCTGCGGCAGAGACTTGACCTGGGCAATTCGGTGCTTGTTGTGCACGGAGAACGGGAGACAGGGGAAGACGCAGCCCGGAAAAAATGGACTGAGCAGCTATCCGGATTTTCGGGGGATGTCTACACCCTTGCCTGTGGGAGCAGGTACTGCTGTGTGATTTCAGGGAGGTATGAGGAGGAAGAGATTCGGTCCGCGGCTGCTTCCTATGGACTGAACGTCCAGAGTGTTTTTGCGGATCAGCTTCCAGACGTTTACCGGAGCCTGATTGGGGCGGAACCGGTACAGCGGCAGAATGACACGGAGAGCAGCCGTATGGTGCGGCTGGTCAGGCAGTTTATCCGGGAAAATTACGCTTCTGAGATCAGCTTGGAGGTTCTCTCTAAAATTACCTACGTCCATCCCAACTATCTGTCTAAAATATTCAAGCGGGAGACCGGGGAGAATATCAGCGATTATATTCTGAGTTATCGCATTGAGCAGGCCAAGAGGCTCCTGATGGACCCCAGCCTGAAAATTTATGAGGTGGCTGAAAAATCGGGGTTCCATACCTCTAAATATTTTGCTGCCCTGTTTAAAGCGGAGGTGGGAGTCACGCCATCGCAATATCGGGACAGCTTATAAACAGATAGCTCAAAAGTCGAAGTAGTTGATTTGGTTACCAATATCTTCCAAGGGAAATCAGCTCGTTCTAGACAGCGTAATCCAGATGCTGTACCGGGTCCTGGACCGGGCGGGACTGGGGCTGCTTCATGCTGACAGTTGACACCACCGCCTATGAAGCCGTGGCGTCCTCCCTGACCGCTATGCAAAGCATGGTGACGGGGCTGATTATCGGTATCGTGATTGTCAGCATTGGCATTTTGCCGCTGCCTCTTTCACCGGCTCCGGTGCGTTCCCCATTGCAACCCCCAGCCCCGCATACTGGAGCATATCTAAATCAACAAAATTATCGCCAAATGCCACAATTTCGGCTTGACTTACACCATAGTATTCCTGAAGCCGCTCTACCGCCTTTCGTTTGGAGACCCCTTGTGGCATGACCTCCAGATAGGTTGGGCCTGAACGAACTAAGGTCAGTTCGGGAAATTTCTTTGCCGCCATATTTTGCAGCTTTGTGATTTGCTGTTGCGAACTGATCGCCAATAGCTTATGGATATGGGGAACATTTTCCGATGCTGACTGAAGGCTACCAGCCAACGGGGTACATTGAGAAATTCGCGCCTCCCGCTGGACAACCGGGTGGTTCACATCGTCCACCAGCCAGACATCATAGATATACGCGTTGAGTACCACTTCCGGAAAATGCTTCAGAACAAACTGCCTGAAGGCAGCCGCCGTCTCTTTTCTGATTCCCTCGTCAGCTAAAATAGAACGCTCCGAAGTCAGGATCAGACTTCCGCCATAACAGACAATCGGGCCGTGAATGCCCGCCTGTTTTTCCACTGTCTCCACCCCACCCGGCGACCGGGCGGAGCAGAGGATAATGGGAATACCGCGCTTTTCCAGGCGGTTTAGAATCTGCTTGGTCTTTGGCATGACCTGGTGGTTAGAGTCCAGCAGTGTCCCGTCAATATCCAGAAAGACGAGAGAATAGGTCTGCATACATCAGCCCTCCAGCCGTTCCAAAGTACAAGTCTTAGCAATACTCTTTCGGAGCTCCGCCCGCAAGGGGAGCACTACCGAGGGGGACACAGACAGTTCGTCGATGCCGATGGCCAGGAAGGTGGGCAGCAGAGAGATGTCCCCGGCCAGCTCGCCGCAGATGCCGATCCAGATGCCCTCCTTATGGGCGGCGTCGGCGGCCTGCTTGATGGCCCGTAGGACGGCGGGGTGGTGGGGGTCAAAGAACTTCCCCAAATCGTTGCACTGCCGGTCACAGGCCAGGATGTATTGGGTCAGGTCATTGGTTCCGCTGGAGAAGAAATCCACCAGCTTGGCCAAGTCCTCGGCCATAAAGATAGAGGCGGGGGTCTCGATCATAATGCCGACCTCAGTGTCCGCCCGGAAAGGGATACCCTCTTTTGTCAGCTCGGCCATTACGCTCTTGCAGGCCCGTTGGCACTCCTTTACCTCCCAGACCGAGGTAATCATGGGAAACATGATGGCGATCCGGCCAAAGGCGGAGGCCCGGTACAGCGCCCGAAGTTGAGTGCGGAACACCTCAGGCCGGTTGAGGCAAATGCGGATGGCCCGCAGACCCATGGCGGGGTTCTCCTCCTTGTTCAGCTGGAAGTAGTCCACTTGTTTGTCCGCGCCGATGTCCAGGGTACGGATCACCTATGCCAACAGGAAATTACCGACCTGTCCCCACTGGAAAACCTGCCCCTGAGGGCCTTATATCTGACGGATAACCGAATTGAAGATCTGACCCCCTTGAGCGAAATCAATAATCTGCAAATCCTCTACTTGGGCAACAACCGCATAAACGACCTGTCTCCCCTGCCTGAAATGGACAGCCTGGCAAGCCTGTCCGTTGGTGATTTCCAGGGACAGGACCTTGACGGTTTAAACCTACCCCAGCTGGCCATCCTGAGCCTGTCGTTCCATGTCAATTCCTTGGAGGGAATTGACCAGACAGAGGCCTTGGAGTGGCTGAACCTGTCGGCCCTGGAGGAGCTCTCCCTGGAACCGCTGACACGTTTGAAGGGGCTGACTAACTTGTCGCTGAACGAATGCCATGATATGGACTACACCCCCCTGCTCCGCGTTCCCGGTCTTGAAAATGTGGAGATCTGGGACGAGGCGTGCCTCCAGGAATTGGAGCGGGACTGCCCCGAGGATGTAAGGACCTTCCAGGTGACAAGGCCATAAACAATTTATTTCCACATATAGGGCGTTTCATGTTTGCTTTTCCCCTTGTACTGCAGGGGCTCATTCGTCAGCGCCTGGTTATCCGCTTCCTTTAAAAATGGAGCGCCGCTTTTATATTTGGCCGGGTTCGGGATAAAATGCACGCCGGTTCCAGCGTGAAAAAAGGGCGCTTCGCCCAGCTGTACGCCGCAAGCCAGATCTACCAGCCGTCTACCAAAAGAGCCGCCAGCCGCCTGCGCCGCAGGGGCCGGCG
>CANDCW010000022.1 GCA_947383275.1 uncultured Bacillota bacterium | reverse complement strand
CATCGTAGCCCACATAGCCCGGAGGGGAGCCGATGATCCGGGAGACGGCGTGCTTTTCCATAAACTCGGACATGTCCAGGCGGATGAGGGACTCTGGGGAGTCGAACAGGTCGGAGGCAAGTTGCTTCACCAGCTCCGTTTTTCCCACGCCGGTGGAGCCTACGAAAATGAAGGAGACCGGCTTGCGCTTGGGGGATATGCCCACGCGGCCCCGGCGGATGGCGGCGGAGACGGCCTTAACCGCTTCGTCCTGGCCGATGACATGTTCCTCCAGCCGCTCCTCCAGCTTGGCCAGGCGCTGAAACTCCTGCTCCTGAATGCGGCTGGCGGGGATGTTGGTCCACAGCTCAATCACGTTGGCCAGGTGTTCCTGGGTGAGGGCGGGATGGGCCTCGGCCCCCAAGCCCTTCTTTTCTTCCTCCAGGCGCAGCTCCATGCTCTTAATATCGGCCAGGCGCTTGTAGGACTCCTCGGTAGCGGCGGCCATCATGACTTCTTTCTCCTTGGCCAGGTCCGCCAGCTCCTTATCCACCTCGTTGAGGCGGGCCAGGGCCTTGTTGTGGAGATTTACGTTGGAGCAGGCCTCGTCGATAAGGTCGATGGCTTTGTCGGGGAGATAGCGGTCGGTGATATACCGCTCGCTCATGGTGACAGCAAGGCGGCACATGGCGGGGGAGACGGCTACCTGATGGAAGGACTCGTAATAGGGGGCGATGCCCTCAATCACCTTGACGCTGTCCTCAATGGAGGGCTCCTCCACGATAACGGGCTGGAACCGCCGCTCCAGGGCGGTGTCCTTCTCAATATGCTTACGGTATTCGTTAAGGGTTGTCGCGCCGATTACCTGGAGTTCGCCCCGGCTGAGGGCGGGCTTGAGGATGTTGGCGGCGTTCATGGAGCCTTCGGCGTCGCCGGCACCCACAATGGTGTGGACCTCGTCAATAACCAGAATGATATTGCCCAGCTTTTTGATTTCTTCAATGAGGCCCTTCATGCGGCTCTCAAATTGGCCCCGGAACTGGGTGCCCGCTACCAGGGCGGTGAGGTCCAGCAGATAGACCTCCTTGTCCGCCAGCTTGTAGGGCACGTCCCGGTTGGCGATGCGCTGGGCCAGGCCCTCGGCGATGGCGGTCTTGCCTACGCCGGGTTCGCCGATGAGGCAGGGGTTGTTTTTCTGGCGGCGGTTCAGAATCTGGACCACCCGTTCCAGTTCGCGTTCCCGGCCGACCAGCTTATCCAGCTTGCCCTCCTGTGCCCGCTGGGTCAGGGAGATGCAGTAGCTGTCCAAGAATTTCCGTTTGGCGGGCTTGGCGGCATTTTTTTCACTGCGGGAGGGCGGGGGAGAGGAGCCCTCGCCGGAGGCGGGGGCAGGGGAGGAGGAGCCGCCGCCGAAAAGCTGGTTGAGGAAGGGGAACGTGGCGGTGCGGCCGTCGTCCTCCTCGTCGTCTTCGTCCTTGGCGGGGGACATCATGCCGTCGATGCCCTCGGCGCCGCCAAAGGCGGACATCATTTCAGAGGTGAGGTTATCCAGATCCTCGTCGCTGATGCCCATTTTCTTCATCATGTCATCAATGGGCTTGATGCCCATCTCCCGGGCGCATTTGAGGCACAGCCCCTCGTTTTTGGAGGAGCCGCCCTCCAATTTTGTAATGAAGATAACCGCCACATTTTTGCCGCAGCGGCTGCACATGGTAGGCTGCATAGCTGATACGCTCCTTTCAGGAAGAGTCCACGTTTGGGGAGATGGTACACCACAATTATGAACTGGATATGAACTTTTCTTTGAGAAATATAGGGTTTAGAGGAAAAATGACAGCGGGCTGGCCGTGCAGAAGAATTTTAGCAGTACCGTTTGGCGGATGGCGTCGGGAGGGATCAGGCTGCTCCGGAGGAGCCAGCAGGCAATGAACAAAACCAGCATCCCTTTTATAAGACCGGCAATGCCGCCGCCCCAGTGGTTAACGGCGCTAAGTATGGGCAGATGGGCCACCAGGTCCAGGGCGCGGCTGATAAAGAACCAGGCGATCAGCAGGGCGAAGAAAGCGGCGGCAAAGATAGCGATCCGGGCAATCTGGACGGCCACAAAGTGGGCCAGGGCCTGAACGGCGTGGGTTACAATTTCGGTGACGCCGTCATCCACGGCCTTCTGGAAGGTCTGCGCATAGCCTTTGAACAACCTGGAGTTTTGCAGCGGCTCCAGAAGTTCGTCCAGGGGGAGCTGGGCCAGCCAGTCCTGCTCCTCCGCAGAGGTGTTTTCCGCCGGGGAACGCTGATAGTAGCTGGTTACGGTGTCATGGATGCTGCTGGTGACCATGGGCTCAATGGCCTTGGCCACCGGCTCCGCCAGGGTATCGGAGAGGAAGGAAGCCCCAATGAGGGCCACAAAGACGGCCAGCAGGGAACACAGCGTGAGCACAAGGCCCCTTCGGGAGCCCAGCCAGGTAAAAAACACCAGAATGGCCAGAATGGCAAGGTCAAAGACAAGATAGGGCATGGGAATAATCCTCCGAATGACAGATGGTTAGGGAATGTACAGCCAGGCGTACTGATCGTTGGCAAGAACAGCGGAGCCGTTGGCGGACAGGGCCACCTTTCGGGCCGCCTGCGTGTTTCCCACATCGGCGAACTGCTCCAGCTTTGCGTTGTACAGCGAGAGCTGGCTGCCGGAGAGCAGGGCGCAGGTGTCGCCGGCAGCGGCGTAGTCCAGTACCTGGCTGTTGAGGGGGATGGATTGGACCGCCTGGGCGGAGCTGTCGATGCGCAAGGCCTGGGTGGCGCCTCCGGAGCGGTAGCGCCCCACCAGCAGAAACGCAAAGCCGTCTCCCCCCAAGGAGCAACCTTTCAGGTAGTTGGGGCTGATGTAGTAGGTTTGGACCTGCTGCCCTTCGGGCAGGAGGGAGACAGTGAGCAGCCGGTCCTCCCCCAGCAGCCAGACCACGCCCTCGTCAAAGTCCATGTCCAGCACGGTGAGGCTGCCCAGATCCACCTGTGCGAAGGGCTCCTGCTGGTTGACCTGGTAGAGGAGCAGGCGGCTGAAAAAGACGCCGTCCTGTTGGCCGATGGTGACCACTGCCGCCGTCTGTCCATCGGGGGAGACGGCGGCGTCCACCGCGAAGGTGGAGGACAGGCTGATCTGGATGACCGGTTCGCCCCGCCGGTCATAGACGGTGACCGCCCCCTTGTAGCCGCTCTGCTGGGCGGTGACAGCCAGCCAGCCGCCGTCGTTTGGACGGGCGGACAGCAGGTCCGCGCCGCCGTTGAGGGAGAGGCTGAAGTATTCCTGACTGTTGCGGAAGGCGAACAGGGATTGGTTGCCCGCGTCATACACCACGGCGGTGGTGCGGGAGGATGTGAGCACCGGATTTTCCATGGAGAGCACCTCCTCGGCCAGGTGCTCGCCATCCAGTGTGTAGTAGTGGGCGCCGGCAGCGGAGGCGGTGACGATTCCGCTGTCCAGGTAGGCGATGGACAGCTTGTCGCCTCCGGCGTGGGAAAAGGGATCGGTCTCGCCGGTGGTGCCGGTGTCCATATTCCGGTAGGCCAGCCAGTGCTTGAACGTGTCTACGTTGATGGTATCCCGGTAGATTACCAGCACCATAGCCAGCAGGACCAGGGCGGAGGTGGCCAGCAGAGCCAGCAGCCGCAGGAAGCGGTTGGGCTTTTTCTGCCGCTTGGGAGTCGTTTTGTTCTCTTCCATACTTACGAATTAAATGTCCTCTTCATACCACAATTTTGTCATATAGAGCCCGCCCGGGGGGACGGTGGGGCCGGCCAGGGTCCGGTTGCCCGACTCCAGTATGGCCGGGATGTCCTCCGGGGCCAGCTTGCCCTCGGCGGCATAGACGATGGTGCCCACCATGGCCCGGACCATGTTGTACAAAAAGCCGTTGGCGCACACCCGGCAGGAGATTAAATCGCCCCGGCGCTCCACATCGAAGTAGTACACCGTACGGACGGTGGTTTTGGTTTCCGTGCCCACCGAGCGTACGGCCCGGAAGTCGTGGGCGCCCACAAACTGCCCTGCCGCCCGGGCCATGACGGACTCGTCCAGGCGCTTGGGGTAGAACCAGGCCCGGTCCACATAGAAGGGGTTGCCCAGCCGGGAGTTGTAGATGCGGTAGGTGTACTCCTTCTTTTGGCAGGAGCCAATGGCGTTAAAACGGTCTGGGACCGGAACGGCCCTGACGACCACGATGTCGTTGGGCAGGCGGGTGTTCACCGCCAGGGGCAGCTTGTCCAGGGGGATGCGGGAGGAGGTGCGGAAGTTGGCTACGTAGGTCTCCGCGTGGACCCCCGCGTCCGTCCGCCCCGCCCCGGTGCATTTGACCGGGTGGCCCACTGTGGCGGCCAGGGCCTTTTCCAGCGTCTCCGCCACGGAAGTTGCGTTTTTTTGCACCTGCCAGCCGTGATAGGCCGTGCCGTTGTACATTAACCTTAAAGCAATGTTACGTTCCATAGGCGCTTACCTGTTGACTTCCCGTTTGTCTGTCAGGCCCAGCAGGTAATCGGTGCTGACGTCGAAGAACTTGGCGATTTGGATTAGGCCAGGGACTGTGGGATAATTTTGACCGTACTCATATTGCTGATAACCGCGCAGTTTCACACCGAAAATTTCAGCCATTTCTCGCTGTTTATATCGATTCTCCTGGCGCAGTAATTTAAGCCGCTCAGAAAAAATAGTCATAATATCCTCCACAGACTTGACATACTGAAAAAACACGTTATAATACACATATATAACACGTAAAGGAGCTGTTACGATGAACGATGCAATTAAGATGCTTTTTGTAGATAACCCGGAAATTGATGAAGCGGTCAAGGAATTTTATGAAAAAAGTCCGGAATATCTCAAGGTCAAACAAGAATTTTACGAAACCGCAGAGGAAATTGCCAAAATAGTGGGCTACGACTTGTACAACCGTTTTGAGCAGCGGTTTGGGATTTATGTGGCCCGCGCCAATGATATCTATTATCTCTTTGGATTGGGGCTGCGTCAAGAGGTAATATCGGCTTTACAGCCCGAAATGCCCTAACACGCCCACGCCCACTGAGATTGCCGCAAAGAGGAGCAGGGTTGTATAATCCGCAAGCTTGTACTTTAACTGCCGCAGGCGGGTGCGGCCCTCGCCGCCGTGGTAGCAGCGGCACTCCATGGCGGTAGCCAGCTCGTCGGCCCGGCGGAAGGCGGAGATGAACAGCGGCACAAGCAGGGGCAGCAGGGCCTTGGCCCGCTGGATGAGGTTTCCGCTTTCGAAGTCGGCCCCCCGGGCCCGCTGGGCGGACATGATCTTGTCCGTCTCCTCAATGAGGGTAGGGATAAACCGCAGGGCAATGGACATCATCATTGCCAGCTCATGGACGGGCACCTTTATTTTCTTTAGGGGGCTGAGCAGCGATTCCAGCCCGTCTGTCAACAGGATGGGGGAGGTGGTATAGGTGAGCAGGAAGGTTCCAGAAATGAGCATCATGATCCGGATAACCATGAAAAAGGCCCGGTACACCCCCTCCAAAGTGATGGTGAAAATCCAAAACTGGGCCAGCACCGTGCCGCCGGGGGTGTAGAACAGGTTGAGCACAGCGGTAAACGCCACAATGAACAGCACCGGCTTCAGGCCCCGCAGAATGGATTTGACCGGGACGTGGGACATGGCGATGGACCCGGCCAGCACCAGGAACGTGACGGTGTAGGTGACGAACCAGCTGGCCAGAAACAGGGCCACAATATACAGCACCACGGCGATGAGCTTGGTGCGGGGGTCCAGGCGGTGGACAACGGAATTTCCGGGGAAGTACTGACCCAGAGTGATATCCTTCAGCGCCATTCAACCCACCCCCCTTTTCAGCTTTTCCAGGATGGCTGCTTTGGCCTGTTCCAAGGTGTAGACGGACGGGTCGATGTCCACCCCCATGGCCTTCAGCCGGTGAAATACCCTGGTCAGCTGGGGGACGCCCAAGCCCATCCGCTCCAGCTCGTCTCCGTGCTGAAAAACCTCCCGGGGCGTGCCGGAAAAGGGAATTCTGCCGTCGTTGACGGCCACCAGCCGGTCCACCGACCGGGCCACCTCCTCCATGGAGTGGGACACTAGAATAATGGTGGCGTTGTGGTGGTCGTGGTACTCCCGGATGTTGCCTAGGATAGCGTCCACCCCCTCCGGGTCCAGTCCGGCGGTGGGCTCGTCCAGAATCAGCACCTTGGGCTCCATGGCGATAACGCCCGCGATGGCCACCCGGCGCTTCTGGCCCCCGGACAGCTCAAAGGGGGATTTTTCCAGCTGGTCGTCTCGCAGGCCCACGAAGTAGGCAGCGGCTCGGACCCGGCGGTCGATCTCCTTGTCCTCCAGTCCCATATTTTTGGGGCCGAAGGAGATATCCTTGTACACCGTCTCCTCGAAGAGCTGGTATTCCGGGTACTGAAACACCAGCCCCACCTGGAACCGGGTGCGTTTGGTGACCTTGGGGTCGGACCAGATGTCGATGTTTTGGAACAGCACCTGGCCCGAGGTGGGCTTGAGCAGGGCGTTCAGGTGCTGGATCAAGGTGGACTTTCCCGAGCCGGTGTGGCCGATAATCCCCAAATACTCCCCGGGGTAGGCGCAGAAATTGACGCCGTCCAGGGCGGTGTGCTCAAAGGGCGTCCCGGCGGAATAGATGTGGGTGAGGTTTTTGGTTTCAATGATCGGCTGCATAATGATACATCCTTATTGTAAGTGGTACATGCCCAAAACGGGTCACGTCCGTAAAAGCGTGTACAGTGCCTGGGCGCACGCCTCGTCGCTGAGGGCGTCCAGAGGGACGTCAACTCCCTCCTGCCGCAGCTCCCACAGCAGCGCCACCGTCTGGGGGACGGTCAGCCCCACCTGGCGCAGCTCCTCCACCTGGGAAAAGACGGCCTTGGGCGCGCCGTCGGCGACAACCCTGCCCTTGGCCATGACCACCAGGCGGCCGGCCTGGGCGGCTTCGTCCATGTGGTGGGTAATTAAAACCACAGTGACACCCCGCTCCCGGTTCAGCATCTTGATGGTACGCAGCACATCCTTGCGGCCGATGGGGTCCAGCATGGCGGTGGGTTCGTCCAGGACAATGCACCGGGGCTGCATGGCGATGACGCCCGCGATGGCCACCCGCTGCTTCTGTCCCCCGGACAGCAGGTGGGGGGCATGCTCCCGGTGGGCGTACATGTTGACGGCCTTCAGCGCATCGTCCACCCGCTGGCGGATTTCAGCGGGCGGGACGCCCAGGTTTTCCGGGGCG
Source organism: uncultured Bacillota bacterium (assembly GCA_947383275.1). GTDB lineage: Bacteria > Bacillota > Clostridia > Oscillospirales > Oscillospiraceae > Lawsonibacter. The sequence goes on along the minus strand of CANDCW010000022.1, from coordinate 26,342 downwards.
AAGGCCACGTCCTCTTCCACCACGTTGGCTACAATCTGGTTGTCCGGGTTCTGGAACACCATGCCCACCGTGCGGCGGATGTCCAGCAGGCGGTCCTCGTCGGCGGTGTTGATGCCGTCCACGTAAACCGTCCCTCCGGAGGGCAGAAGGATGGCGTTCATGTGCTTGGCCAGAGTAGATTTCCCGCAGCCGTTGTGGCCCAGGACGGCCACGAAGGAGCCCTCTTCAATGGACAGGGACACTCCGTCCAGCACCACCGGGGTGACGCCCTCGGCGGCGGGGTAGGAGAAGTGAAGATCATCGGCACGGATAATGGCGGACATGGCGGTCCCTCCGATTCTTCTAAAGTAACGCCGTATTATACCATTTCATGGGCATATCGTCAATGTGTAAAGAGACGAAAACCCTCCCTGCTGGCAGGGAGGGCAGGCGTCACGTCCGGGTCCACCGTCCCGCGGCGCCGCAGGGGAGGACCAGGCCGGTCTGGGTGACGGGCAGGCCCAGCTCGCCAGAGACGGTGTGCCCGCCAAATTTTTTGGAGATCAAGGTTTCCAGAATGTAGGCAGCCACACCGGGGGCCAGGCCAGTGGTGTAGGAGTTGAGGATGAAGAACAGCGGCTCGGCGGACAGCACCCCGCTGACCAGCTCCACAAAGGGGTAGAGGTTTTCCTCCAGCTTCCACACCTCGCCGGTGGGGCCCCGGCCGTAGGAGGGCGGGTCCATGATGACGGCATCATATTTCCGCCCCCGGCGGATCTCCCGCTCTACGAATTTGGCGCAGTCGTCCACAATCCAGCGGATGGGGGCCCCCTCCAGCCCGGAGGATTTGGCGTTCTCCCTGGCCCACTGGACCATTCCCTTGGCGGCGTCCACGTGGCAGACAGCGGCCCCTGCGGCGGCGCAGGCCGCTGTGGCGCCGCCGGTGTAGGCGAACAGGTTGAGCACGCTGACCGGACGCCCGGCACCGCGAATCTGGTCCATGGCGAAATCCCAGTTGGCGGCCTGCTCAGGGAACAGGCCGGTGTGCTTGAAGTTCATGGGCTTGACATTGAAGGTCAGCCCTCTGTAGGACACCGTCCAGCGCTGGGGCATAGACCGGTTCTGCCACTGCCCGCCCCCAGTGGAGGAGCGGGCGTACCGCCCGGCGTTTTTTTTCCAGCCCGGGTGGGAGCGGGGAGTATTCCAGATGGCCTGGGGGTCGGGCCGCACCAGAAGCTGGTCCCCCCAGCGCTCTAGCTTTTCCCCCCGGCCGCAGTCGATGAGCTCGTAGTCGCTCCACTTGTCGGACAGCCACATAGCCGTGCCCTCCTTGCGCAAAGTTCCGTGATCCGTAAAAACGCAATTAGTATACCATCGGAAGGAGGGGGCGTCAATGAATTAGTGATTGTATTTTTCGGCTGGCTGTGCTAAAATAGCACCCAGTAAGAGAGTGAGGTGCACGGACGATGGAACATCCATTCCGTACCGCCGCAATCGGCGGCTTTAACAGGCAGGATGTGCTGGATTTTTTGGAGGAGCAGGCGAAGCAGGCGGCCCGGCTCCATCAGGAGATGCAAGGCCAGCTGGAGGAGTCCCAGCGGCAGGCGGAGCGGCTGCGCCAGGAGCGGGACGAGATGGAGCGCCAGCTGGAAAAGGCAAAGCTCGACCTGGAGACCGGGGGCCGGACGTGGACCAAGCTGAACGCAAAACTGGAGCAGGCGGAAAAGGGGCTGTCCGACAGCCGCCTTCAGGCGGAGCAGGCTGTCCGGGAGCTGAAGCAGGTCCGCCAGGAGCGGGATAAGCTGCGGCAGGAGCTGGCTGCGGCGCGGCCCAACGCCCAGGCGTACACGGAGCTGAAGGAGCGCACTGCCAGCGTGGAGCTGGAGGCACACCGCCGGGCCCAGGCCATCCAGCAAAAGGCGGAGCTGGACACCTCTGAGCTGCGGGGCCGGCTGGAGCTGTGGCTTCAGCAGGTTTTTCGGGAATATGACGCCCTGCGCAGCGATGTGGAGGCCACGGTGGCCCACGCGGCCAGCCAGCTGGGCCGGGCCGGGGATGAGCTGGATCAGCTTTTGGAGCTGCTGGGAAGTCAGGACGATGCCTTTGCGGGTTTGAAGCGAATTTGTGACGAGGGCACGTTTGGCCGGCTGGAGACACCCGTGCCCAAGAACGAAACATAACCGTCATTCAGCCCACCGGCAGCGGAGGGCTGTTGTTCTTCATATACCTGATTCTAAAATGCGTCCGGGATTATGAACAGAAAAACGGGCCTGTGCCAAGGATCGAGCTGAAAAAGATGAAATAATAAGCATACTGTTTGCATGCATTTTTAAGCAAAAGTTTGCAAATAATATACCATATGCTCATAAACCTGGATTTAAGGAATACGGAGCTTTTGGTATGGATAAGCATATAATTAAGAATATTGGGCTTCGGGTCAGCCCGGAAGTCCACAAAAAACTGCGCTATATTGCCAAATATGAGGGCCGCACGATTAATGGGCAGGCGTACTACCTGATTTTATCGTGCATTCGGGCCTTCGAAAAAGAGCACGGCCCCATCCCGGAGGATGAGTTGAAATGAGCGTCCGGGAGAATGTGCTGGACCTGCTCTTTCCGCCCAAATGCCCCTTCTGCCAGGCGGTTTTGGACGACCCGCGGGCGCCCGTCTGTCCGGCCTGCCGGCCGGGGCTGCCTTGGCTGAAGGGGAGGGCGGGGGAACGGCGGGTGGAGTTTACCGGCGGCTGTTTCTCGCCCCTGGCCTACCGGGACGCGGTGCCAGAGGCGGTTCACCGGTACAAATTCAGCCGGGTCCGGGCCTTGGGCAAGCCCTTCGGGGCGCTGATGGCCCAGTGCCTGGAGGAGCATTTGCCGTTGGGAGCCGGCCTGATCTGCTGGGCCCCGTTGTCCAGGAAGCGCTTTCGGGAGCGGGGCTTCAATCAGGCGGAGCTGCTGGCCCGGGAGGTGGGGCGGCTGCGGCTGATTCCAGCCCAGCCTGTCCTGTGGAAGATGCGGGATACCGGGCCTCAGTCGGAGTTGGAGGAGGAGAGCGCCCGCCGGGCCAACGCCCGGGGAGTGTATTCTCTGTTGCCCGGAATCGACCTGGCCGGGAAGCGGGTGGTGCTGGTGGATGACGTAGTTACCTCCGGAGCCACCCTCGGCGAGTGCGCCGCCCTGCTGTGCCAGGCCGGCGCGGAGGCGGTATACGGCCTTACCCTGGCTCAGGCCCGGAGTGATTAGATGGGGTAGAGACTGCCGGAAAAAAAGGGGAAAATTGTTAGAAAAAACGGTTGAAATGCGGGGACACTCGGGTTATAATACAAACTGGAACTTAAAATTTACCCGATATGGGCAGATTTGGGAATAATGTAAAAATATGATAAGGTGGAACGAAACATGGGTTTCTTTAGTAAGGATATTGGCATCGACCTGGGTACCGCCTCGGTTTTGGTATATATCAAGGGCAAAGGCGTAGTTCTGCGCGAGCCCTCCGTGGTCGCGATGGACAAGAACACAGGCAAGCTGCTCAAGGTGGGCACCGAGGCTCAGGCCATGCTGGGGCGCACGCCTGGAAACATTGTGGCTATGCGCCCCCTGCGGGAGGGCGTGATCTCCGACTACGACATGACGGAGCGCATGCTGAAGGAGTTTATGAAAAAGGTGACCTCCTTCTCCCTGTTCAAGCCTCGCCTGCTGATTTGCGTCCCCTCGGGCATCACCGAGGTTGAGGAACGCGCCGTGGTAGACGCCGGCATTCAGGCGGGCGCCCGCCGGGCCTACCTCATCGAGGAGCCTGTCGCCGCAGCCATCGGCGCCGGCATTGATATTACCAAGCCCGACGGCCACATGGTGGTGGATATCGGCGGCGGCACTGCCGACATCGCCGTCATTTCCCTGGGCGGCGTGGTGGAGTCCGCCTCCATCAAGGTGGCCGGCGACAAGTTTGACGAGGCGGTAGTCAAGTATATCCGCCGCAAGCACAACGTCCTCATCGGCGACCGCACCGCCGAGGAGCTGAAAATTCAGATCGGCTGCGTATTCCCCCGCCCTGAGGAGGTCTCCATGGAGATCAAGGGGCGTTGCCTGATGACCGGCCTGCCCCGGGTGTTTAACGTCACCTCCGGTGAGATGATTGAGGCCTTTGAGGAGACCTCCGCTTCCATCCTGGAGGCCATCCACGGTGTGCTGGAGCGCACGCCCCCCGAGCTGGTGGCCGATATCTCCACCAACGGCATCGTCATGACCGGCGGCGGCTCCCTGCTGTGGGGCTTTGATAAGCTGGTCCAGACCCACACGGGTATTGATACCCATGTGGCTGACGACGCTATCTCCTGTGTGGCTTTCGGCACCGGCAAGAGTCTGGATAGTCTGGATCAGATGCAGGACGGTACCATGAACCTGTCCCGCCGGAAGCAGATGAATTATTAAACCAGCAGCCGGCCTTGGGCCGGCTGTTTTTCGAAAGGAGGAGCGCGGTGGAAACCGTAGAGGAGGTCCTGCAAACTGCGGGCAAGGCCGTGGGGATCCCGGATCTGACCTTGGGCGGCCTGCTGCGGGTGGCCGCCATCGTTCTGGCTGGCTGGCTGGTGATCCGCCTGCTCATGAGGATGGTGGACCGGATGCTGGACCGGAGCAAGCCGGTAGCCGCTATCAAAGCCTATATACATACCGGAGTAAACGTGATCCTCTGGATTTTGCTGGCCCTGATGCTGGCGGGCACCCTGGATGTAGATGTCACGTCCATTATTGCGATGCTCAGCGTGGCGGGGCTGGCGCTGTCTATGGCGCTGCAAAACACCTTGTCCAACCTGGCCGGGGGTCTGGTGCTGCTGGTGACCAAGCCCTTTACTCCGGGGGATTACGTGGAGGCGGACGGCGTCAGCGGCACCATTGCCGCAGTAAATATGGCCTATACCATATTTAATACTCCGGACAACAAGGAGATTTTTGTTCCCAACAGCCAGCTGTCCGCCACGAAGATTATCAACTACAACCGCCTGGGAAGGCGTCGGATGGACCTGAAGTTTACCGCCTCTTACGACGCCCCTACTGCGCGGGTGCGGGCGGCTATTGAGGAGGCGCTGAGCGCCACCCCGGGCATTCTGGAGGATCCCGCTCCGGTGGTCTATGTGTCGGAGTACCAGGCCAGCAGTATCGAGTACCTTACCCGCCTCTGGACCGAGTCCGGGGATTACTGGGACGTGTATTACGCCCTGAACGAGAGGGTCCGGGAGTCCTTTGCCTGCCACGGGGTGGAGATGACTTACGACCACCTGAATGTGCACATCGTGGAGAAGTAAGGCCGCCATCTTTGCCCCGGCGCCCTGCGGCTTTCACGGCATGGCCAGGCCGTGGAGGAAGCCGTCCAGCTGTGGGGAGAGCACCTCGCCGCCGATTACAGTGTTTCTGCAAATGAGCAGGTTGGCCTGAACGCCCTCCTCGCCGGTGGGATAGTTGAGGACCTCATAGGTGTATCGCTTGACCCGCTTGCCGGCGTACTTTTGCAGGTTGAAGCCCTGCCCGTTTTGAAGCTCCAGATACTGGGCGTAGCTCTCGTCCATCTCTTCCGGGATTAGGAGTTCCTGAGTGGATAAGGGCTCCTCAGATACTTGCCAGCCGTAAGCGGACAGGTATTCAATCCGGTCCTGATTGCTCTTTACCCCCTTGGGGCTGGGCAGGGCGGAGGCGGAGGCCTCCCGTCCGACGGCCTGGCCGAAATTCAGGGCGATCGCGCAGCAGCACAGCAGGGCCGCCGCGGCTACCCCCAGGGTCAGCTTGCGCTTGGGCATTTTCGCGGTTACGATTAACACAGCACATATCTCCTTCCTGTGGGCTGTTCTCCCTCCACCATATGCAGAGGATCGGGAAGGTATGCGGAAAAGAGAGGGAATTTCATGTCCTTAGAGCGGTTGGACAAACTGCTGTGCTCCACCGGTAGGTGGAGCCGCAAAGAGGTTAAGGAGATGATCCGCCAGGGCCGGGTGCGGGTTGACGGCAGAGCCGCCGGGCGCCCCGAGGAGAAGCTGGACCGGATGTCGGCCTGCCTGGCCGTGGACGGCGCGGAGGTGGACTGCTCTCCTTTTGCCTATGTGATGCTCCATAAGCCGGCGGGGCTGCTGTCGGCCACCGAGGACAAAAGCCAGCCCACGGTGCTGGATCTGCTGCCCCCGGAACTGAAGCGCCGGGGGCTGTTTCCGGTGGGCCGGCTGGACAGGGACACCACCGGGCTGCTCCTTCTTACTGACGACGGCGACCTGGCCCATCAGCTGCTGTCCCCCAGGAAGCATGTGGATAAGGTATACCTGGCCGAGGTGGACGGAAAGATTGACCGGGAGGACGCTGCGGCCATGGCGGCAGGAATGGTGCTGCCCGATGGCCTGCACTGCCTGCCTGCCGGGCTGGAGCCCCTGGGGGACGGCGCCTCCTGCCTTGTGACGCTGCGGGAGGGAAAGTATCACCAGGTGAAGCGGATGCTGGCCGCCCGGGGCAAGCCGGTTTTGACCCTTCACAGGCTCTCTATGGGGCCTTTGGCGCTGGACGAGGGGCTAAAACCGGGGGAATGGCGGTTTTTGACTGAGAAGGAACGAAACAAATTATATGAGTTAGGAACAGCTATCTAAATTTTGGTCGATTTGAACAAAAAAATCGAAAAAAACCCTTGCCAAACAGGGGGGCAAGCCGTTATAATAGGATAGTAACACAAAAGATAATGTAGGAGGGATTACTGTGTCTAGCAGGATGTTCCAGGGTGTCGTTCTCCAAATGAAGGACAGCATCAGCCGCACGGTAGGAGTTGTAGACGCGGAGGGGATCGTGGTTGCCTGCAGTGAGCTCACCTGCATCGGCGAACACTGGCCTGGCGCTGTTGCCGCTATTAACAGTTCGGATAACAACATGGCCCGGTTCGAGGGCCGGACCTTCAAGCCTCTGGCGGGGTGGGGCGCCCAGTTCGACTACGCCGCCTTTGTCAAGGGAGAGGACGAGTTGGCCGCATCTCTTTGCGCCATGGCTGTGGTGGCGTTCAACGGAGCCAAGACCTACTATGAGGAGAAGCATGACAAAGCGACCTTTGTCAAAAATATCATCTCCGACAATATTCTCCTGGGCGATATCTACACGCAGGCCAAGGAGCTTCACTTCGTGTCTGAGGTGCCCCGCGCCGCATTCTTGGTGCGTCAGCTGGGCCCCGCTGATGTCTCCGCAATTGACGTCATCCAGAACCTGTTCCCCGATAAACAGACCGATTTCGTCATCTCCATCAACGAGACCGATGTGGCCCTGATTAAGCAGCTGTCTGAGGGGGCCGACTCCAAGGACCTGGGCAAGATCGCCAAACAGATTGTTGCCGCCGTTAACCAGGAGCTGGGGGTAAAGGTGGTGGTGGGCATCGGCACCATCGTCCCCCATATCCGGGATCTGGCCCGGGCCTATAAAGAGGCCGGCGTGGCGATTGATGTGGGCAAGGTGTTCGACACTGAGAAGACCGTCATCAATTACGAGAATCTGGGCATTGGCCGCCTGATTTATCAGCTGCCTACAATTTTGTGCCAGATGTTCCTTCAGGAAGTGTTTAAGAAGAGCCCCATTGACGCTCTGGACCAGGAGACGCTGCTTACGATTAACAAATTCTTCGAAAACAACCTGAACGTGTCCGAAACCGCCCGGAAGCTGTTCGTCCACCGGAATACCCTGGTGTACCGGCTGGAAAAGATCAAGAAGCTCACCGGCCTGGATCTGCGGGAGTTTGATGACGCCATTACCTTCAAGGTGGCGCTGATGGTCAAAAAATACCTGATCTCCCGAGGAATCGAGTCCTGAAACGAAATGCAGCGGCGCCGCCCGTAGGGGCGGCGCCGATTTTTTGCGCGACAAAAAACCCGAAAAATCCCCTTGCTATTTTGGGAGAAATAAGTTACAATAAGGTTACAAAAGTAACAAAATGGTAAAAAATGGGCTGGGTTGACGGAAAAGGAAAAGAACGTTTACAGATTTTATATTTACTTCAAATTTGATTTGTGATACACTGGATAATCGGTTAGTCTCCGGCCTGAGAAAAATATTGGCTGAGCGGGGAGCATGACGCGGCATGATTCGATTTATCGACGTACATAAAGAATACGACAACGGCACCAAAGCCCTGAAGGGGATCAACCTGCGTATTGACGACGGGGAGTTCGTCTTTTTGGTGGGCCCCTCCGGGTCGGGTAAGTCTACGCTGATTAAGCTGATTACGGCGGAGATTGCCCCCACTGACGGGCGGGTGATGGTAAACGGCTTCCTCCTGAACGACATTGCCCCCCGGCAGGTGCCCGAGATGCGGCGGACCTTAGGGGTAATCTTTCAGGACTTCCGCCTCATCGAGAAAAAAACAGTGTATGATAACCTGTCCTTTGCCATGCGGGCGATCGGGGCGTCCAACCGGGAGCTGCGCCGGCGCATTCCCTATGTGCTCCAGCTGGTGGGGCTGGACCAGAAGGGCGACCGCTATCCCGGCCAGCTGTCTGGCGGGGAGCAGCAGCGTGTGGCCATTGCCCGGGCGCTGGTAAACAACCCCAGCATGATTATCGCCGACGAGCCCACTGGAAACCTGGACCCACAGCGCTCCCTGGAGATCATGATGCTCCTGGAGCGCATCAACGAGCTGGGCACTACGGTGCTGGTGGTGACCCATGAGAAGAATTTGGTCAACCGCTTTACCAAGCGGGTGGTGGCCATCGAAAACGGACGGATTATTAGCGACGAAACAGGTGGTTACTACAATGTCGAGAAAGTTTAACGCGGGATATTATGTCAGCGAGGGATTCCACTCCATCTTTACCCATGGGTTCATGTCCTTCGCCGCGGTGTGTATGATCGTAGCCTGCCTGCTGATTATGGGCTCCTTCACCCTGCTGGCGGTAAACCTGGACAATACCCTGGGGGATCTGGAGAGCGAGAACGAGATGCTGGTGTACATCGACGACGCCCTCACCCAAGACCAGGCCCGGATGCTCCAGCCCAAACTGGCCCAGGTGGAAAACGTGTCTCAGCTCACCTTTGTCACAAAGGAACAGGCGCTGGCCGACTACAAGGCCAAGCACAACGACAATATTGCAGTGCTTAAAGATTTGCCCGACGACGCATTCCGAGATCGCTATCGGGTCCATGTTTATGATATCGAGAGGATGGCCGAGACTAAGGCCGCCTTGGAACAGGTACCCAATGTGGCCTGGGTCCGGGCCGCCATTGAAATCGCCGACGGCTTTGTAATGGTGCGCAACATCGCCACCGGCGTAGCCATGGTGCTCATCGGGATTCTGCTGGTGATCTCCCTGTTCATCATTGCCAACACCATCAAGCTGGCCACCTTCTACCGCCGGGAGGAGATCGCCATCATGAAGATGTGCGGCGCCACCGACGGCTTTATCGAGTGGCCCTTTGTGGTGGAGGGGATGCTGCTGGGCCTCACCGGCGCGCTTATTGCCTTCTTCGCCCAGTGGGGGCTGTACCGTATGGTGGCCAAGTTTGCCATTCAGGGCAACGGCCTGTCCCTGGTGAACATGATAAGCTATGGCTCCATGGCGACCACGATCCTGATTGTGTTTTGCTCGGTAGGCGTCTTTATCGGCGTGGTGGGCTCGCTGTTCGCCATCCGGAAGTTTTTACAAGTATAAAGGAGGTCGCGCCCATGAAGCGGCAGAAGAGACAAAAGCTGATCGTATCCATTCTGGCGGGATTTTTGGCGCTGCTGATGCTGCTGCCCATTATCGCCAACATCTTTTTGATCCGCTGAGGGGAGGAGGCACTGTGAAACACGGAAAACTGCTGCGCCGCGCTGCCGGGCTGGTCCTGGTGCTGGCTATGGTGCTGCCCCTGTCGGGGCCGGGGCTGGTGATCGACGCCTCCGCCGTTACCCGGGCGGAAATCGATGCCCTGAAGAACAAATCCGGCGATATCGCCTCCCAGAAGAAGGACATCCAGAATCAGCTGAAAGCGGTTAAGGCGGATAAGGACGCCGCCATGAACAAGAAGCTGCTCATTGAGGATCAGATCGACTTGATCCGCCAGGAGATTGACAGCACCAACGAGCTGATTGCCATGTACGACCAGTTGATTGCCGAGAAAACGGCGGAGCTGGAGCAGGCGGAAGCCAACGAGAAAGCCCAGTTTGAGCTGTTTTGCCAGCGGATGCGGCACATGGAGGAGCAGGGGGAGACCTCCTACTGGTCTATCCTGTTCTCCTCGGCGGACTTCTCCGAGCTGTTGGACAACTACATGATGATTGAGGAAATTATCGAGTATGACAACAAGGTAATCGCCGACCTGGAGGCCCTCCAGACGCAGGTTGCCTCTGACCGGGCGGAGCTGGAGGGGGCCCAGGCGGAGCAGGAGGAGGCCAAGGCCGGGCTGATCGTCTCCCAGAACGAGCTAAAAGCCCAGGAGGCAGAGGTGGACAAGCTCATCAAGGAGATCAACGCCCACGAAGATCAGCTGGAGGCCATGGAGGAGGAGCTGAACAAGGCCGCAAAAGATCTGGATGCCCAGATCAAGGCCAAGGAGAAGGAGTATGCCGCGCAAATTGCCAATGTGCCCAGTGAGTCCGGCTACTTGTGGCCTCTGCCATCGAACTATAATGTGATTACCTCCTTTGCGGGCGGGCGGGTCCACCCTGTCACCGGAAAATATGGCAATCACGCCGGCGTTGATATCTCCGCCCCTGGCGGCACCAAGATCTACGCGGCCATGAGCGGGGTGGTCATCCACGCAGCCAAGGGCACCGGCAGCAGCTGGTCTTACGGCAACTACGTCATCGTTGCCCACAGCAACGGCACCAACACCCTCTATGCCCACATGAGCCGGATTGGATGCTCCAAGGGCCAGACTGTCAAGCAGGGGGACGTGATCGGTTACGTGGGCTCCACCGGCCGGTCCACCGGCAACCACCTCCACTTTGAGGTGCGCCAGGGAAGCACCCGGAAGGATCCGCTGAACTATTTTAAGGACAAGGCCCTTTACGGCCGCGACAACGGAAAGTCCAAGCCCGTGTGGGACTGGATGAAATAAGCATGGGGCCCCGCCGTAAGGCGGGGCTCTTTGTTACCAAATTTTCATTTATTTGTCATGATTTAGGGGTTGCCATAGGGGGGGAAGGGGGCTACAATAAGAAATATAAATGTCGAAGCGTGTCGAGCGCTGGAGGGGTGAGGCCAATGCCACAAGAAAGTATGGTGCAGGAGCCGCAGGCTATGGAGAAAATTCCGTCCCGGCTGAAAAAAAGCCCGTTGTCCATTAAGGGACTGGTGAAGTGGGCGGTTCCCCTTCTGCTTGCTGCAGCCGTTTTGGTCCCGACCGGAGTGGCCGTGGGGCTGGAGACCTCCCTGACGCAGGCCAGGGCCGAGCTGAACCGGATACAAAGCGGCGTCCCGGCGGCGGACGGCGGCGTTCAGCACGATCAGGAGCCAGGGGCCGCAGTGCCGGCCAAAGACACGGAAGACGTCCCGGCTCCCGAAGATCCCGGCCCGGAGGTCCCCGCGTATCAGGAGCTTTACCCTGAGCTCTATGCCCAGCCCCATGAGTGGAACAGTGTGAACAAAGCAAAGGTGTGCTACCTCACCTTTGATGACGGCCCCTCTGCCCGCACCCCCGAGGTGCTGAAAATTCTGGACCGCTATGGGGTCAAGGCCACTTTCTTTGTAGTCGGCAAGGACACGGAGCAGTCCCGGCAATGGATGAAGCAGATTGTGGACGAAGGCCATGCCATCGGCGTCCACAGCTATACTCACAGCTACCGGAAGATTTATGACTCGGTGGAGGCATATTTGGACGACTTTGCCCAGGAGTACCACATTATAGAGGACGCCACCGGCCAGGCGCCCCAGATATTCCGCTTCCCGGGCGGGAGCATTAACGCCTACAACGGCCAGATCTACCAGGAAATCGTCAGCGAGATGACCAGAAGGGGTTTTGTCTACTTCGACTGGAACCGGGCCAATGGAGACGCTGTGCGCAAGTCCCCCTCCCCGGCAGTGCTGGCCCAAAACGCCTTGGACAAATTGGGAGGGGCCAGCCGGGTGATCCTCCTGATGCACGACAGCAAAAGCCATGCCAACACCGTGGCTGCCCTGCCCGCCATTATTGAGGGCTATCAGAACGCCGGCTACACCCTGGAGGCGCTTGCTCCGGAGGTCAGGCCCATCGTCTACGCGTATCCCAACCCCTGAGAAAAACGCCGGTTTCCCCCCGCCTGAAGCGGGGGGAAGTTTTTTTAAAATAATCATTGCGAAAGTGGAAAAAATATAGTACAATAACAACCAGCTTTTGTTCCGTCTCGGTGCGGAACAAGGCCGCACTAGTCGGGGAGATAGCGGTGCCCTATGCCCGCAATCCGCTACAGCGGGGATGAATCCCGGCCCCCGGACGTGAGGCTGTATTGTCTGCCCTGGAAAAGCAGTGATGATAGACCGGTCCCGCGCAACGGGGCTGACGTGAACCGTGTCAGGCGGGGAACCGAGCAGCACTAAGCGGATGGCCCCGTGTGCCGCGGGGATACTGTTCTTGAGCCGGCTGTCCAGGTAACGGGTATGTCCCGCGCTTCAAAGGCCGGTGTGCGGTCTTGTTTTGTGCCGAGGCGAAGCATTTTTGGGAGGTGGACAGATGTATCAGGCGCTGTACCGCAAATGGCGGCCCAAAACCTTTGACGATGTGGTGGGCCAGGAGCATATCACTGAGACGCTGAAGCGCCAGGCGGCGTCGGGGCGGCTGTCCCATGCCTATCTGTTCACCGGTACCCGGGGGACGGGCAAGACCACCTGCGCCAAAATTTTGGCCCGGGCGGTGAACTGCCAAAACCCCCAGGGCGGCAATCCCTGCAACGCCTGTCCCGCGTGCCTGGGTATTGAGAACGGCTCCATTTTGGATGTACTGGAGCTTGACGCCGCCTCCAACAATGGCGTGGACCAGGTCCGCGCCCTGCGGGACGAGGCGGTATACACTCCCGCAGCCGTGGCCAGGCGGGTATACATTGTAGACGAGGTCCATATGCTGTCGGTTGCCGCCTTTAACGCCCTGCTGAAAATTTTAGAGGAGCCGCCGCCCCATCTGCTCTTTATCCTAGCCACCACGGAGCTGCACAAGGTGCCCGCCACCATCAAGAGCCGGTGCCAGCAGTTTGCGTTCAAGCGCATTCTGCCCATTCAGATTGCCCAGCGGCTGCAATATGTGGCGGAGCGGGAATCCATCCCCCTGACAAAGGAGGGGGCGGCCCTGCTTGCCCGTCTGGCCGACGGCGGAATGCGGGATGCGTTGTCCCTGCTGGATCAGTGTGCCGGGGGCGGGGGGGCTGTGGACGAACAGGACATTCTGGATACGCTGGGCCTGGCCGGCAACGTGGAGACCGCGGCCCTCATGGAGCGGCTGGCCGTCCGGGACACTGCCGCGGCCCTGGAAACCCTGGCCCGGCTGTATTCGGGGGGGAAAGACGTGGGCTCCGTGCTGGGGGAGCTGTCCTCCCTGGCCCGGGACCTGCTGCTGCGCAAGACCGCTCCTCAGGGGGGCGCGGCCCTGATGGCCGGCGGTTATGACGAGGCCACCCTGCGCCGCCTGGGGGAACTGCTGTCTGCCCAGCGGCTGCTGCAAATGCTTACCCAGCTCCAGAAGGCGTCGGCCGATCTGCCCCGCAGTGCCAACCGCCGCACCGGCGCGGAGCTGTGTCTAATCCGCCTCAGCGACGAGGGGCTGGACGAGTCCTTTGCCGGGCTGTCCGCTCGGATCGCCCGGCTGGAGGAACGGCTGGCCAAGGGAATCCCCCCGTCTGCGGAACCAAAGTCCATCTCCAAAGCGGAACCGGAAAAGGCGCGGCCCGCTCCGGCCAAGGCGGAGGGGGCGGACGGCCTGCCCCCCTGGGAGGAGGAGCTTCCCCCGCCCCCTGACGACGCGCCTGCGGAGGAAGCGGAGTACGTCTTTGATGAGCCGGAACCTGCCCCCGGGCCGGAGCCGCCCCCTTCCGCGCCCCAACCCGCTGCCGTCCAGGCGGCCCCGCCGGCTCAGGGCGGCGACAGCTCCTTTTGGCCCTCCTTTGCGGCGGGCCTGCGGGGCAAGGCCCCTCCTACGGTAATGCCATACCTGAATAACCCGGCCAAGGTGACCGGCGTGTGGAACAACGGCACGCTTACGCTGTGGGTGGACAGCGAGTTTACCCGCTCCGTGCTGAATAAGCCGGCGGTACTGGAAAAACTGGCTCAGGCGGCGGCTTCCTCCTTTGGCGGCGAGCCGCGGGTCAGCGTGGTCACCGGAACGCCGCCCCCTTCAAAGCCGGCACAGCCCGCGGCTGCGGAAAAAGACCCGCTGGACGACCTGATGTCCTCCTTCGGCGGGCTGGACAATATTACCTTTCAATAAAATTGACATAAAGGAGTTTTCATTATGGCGAAGGGATATGGCCGTATGCCCGGCATGGGCGGCGGCATGAATATGAACATGCTCAAGCAGGCCCAAAAGATGCAGCAGGACATGCTGCGCATGCAGCAGGAGCTCCAGGAGAAGGAGTATCAGGCCGCTTCCGGGGGTGGGATGGTTACTGCTACCGTCAACGGCAGGCATGAGCTGAAAAATTTGGCGATCGACCCGGAGGCGGTAGACCCTGAGGACGTGGAGATGCTCCAGGACATGATTGTCGCCGCGGTCAACGAGGCCATGCGCGCGGCCGACGCCGACGCCGCCAGTACCATGCAGTCCCTCACCGGGGGACTGAACCTGGGCGGGCTTGGGCTGTGAAAGATGGATTCCAGAAGGGCTGTCCTGCGGGACGGCCCTTTTTGGCGCGGTATGCCGGAAAATTAAGTACTTCTTAATATTTTCCCACTTGCGATTTAAATTGTCTGTGCTATGCTGTATTCAGAAACAAACGGGGAGGAGCGGTACAATGTACACCATCCTGATCTGCGACGACGACAGGGATATTGTCTCCGCGTTGGACATCTACCTCACCAGCGAGGGCTACCAGACCGTCAAGGCATACGACGGCCGGGAGGCCATCCGGGCGGCGGAGAACCACGAGATACACCTGATCCTTATGGACGTTATGATGCCCGAGCTGGACGGCATTCGGGCCACCGCCAAGCTGCGGGAGGGAAGCAACGTCCCCATCATCCTGCTCACGGCCAAGAGCGAGGACACCGACAAGATTCTGGGCCTGAACATCGGGGCGGACGACTACATCACTAAGCCCTTCAATCCCCTGGAGGTCATCGCCCGGGTAAAGAGCCAGCTGCGGCGGTACACCGCCTTGGGCGGGGCGGAGAAAGGCCCGGGACTTATTACCGCCGGGCCCATCGCCATGGACGACGGGGCCAAGGTGGTCACCGTGGACGGCGAGCCCATCTCCCTTACCCCCATCGAGTATAACATCCTCAAGCTGCTGCTGTCCCACCCGGGGCAGGTGTTTTCCTCTGCCCAGATTTATGAACAGGTGTGGAACGACCCGGCCTACGGGTCTGAAAACACCGTGGCCGTCCACATCCGCCATCTGCGGGAGAAGATCGAGATCAATCCCGCCGAGCCCCGGTACCTGAAGGTTGTCTGGGGCCTGGGCTACAAGATTGAGAAGGGGTGAGCGCATGAAAAAGCTGCAAGGCAATTTCATTGCCAAGCTGTGCGCCTGGGCCGTTCTGCTGGCCGCCGCCTTTGGGACGGGGATCTTCGGGGTGCGGGCGGTGCTCAGCTTCGGCTCGGTGGCCGACGACAGCTGGCAGAGCTCCTCCCGGTACTACAACGCCGTGGAGGAACGCCGGCGGGAGCTGATGGATGGCATTGAGTTGTCCCGCCAGCTGGAGCTGCTGGAGCAGCAGATCGAGGGGGGCAACACCGACGCCACCCTCCAGGCCGACGCCGAGGCCCTCCGGGAGGAGAGGAAGAACGTGGAGGAGCGATTTTCCCGCCAAAACACCTGGTTCCGTTTCCGGGTGCTGAACGCCGATACCGGCGAGGTGATGGGCGCCAACCTGGCCGAGGGAGAGTCCATGCTCAAGGCGGTGAAAGGCGTGTGCCGGGAAAACTTCGAGCTGAGTGAGGAGGGCTGGTCGCTCTACCGCTACTCCGACTACGACTACGGCGCGAAGATGTCCTCGAACACCGATTCGGACCAAAACGCAGCCGCCGGGACTGAGTCCACCCCTCTGCGGCTGGTGCTGGAGTACGGTGTGCCCGAGGAGGTGGAGGACCGTGTTATAGACGAGTTCACCCAGATTTGGATTGCCTGGATGAACGAGCGGGCCTTCTTCGACCAATACCTCACCGGCTTTTTGAGCCTGGGGGCGCTCACCCTGCTGGCCCTGGTCTGGGTGCTCTGGACCGCCGGACACAGGGCGGGGGCGGAGGGGACCGTCACCACCTGGCAGGAGCGGATATTCTTTGACCTATACGCCGTGGCTGTGATCGCTGCCGTGGTCTGTCTGGCCGCCTGCTTTATCTGGACAGCAGAGCAGCTCTACTGGGGAGCGGCCAATGTCTACTCCATTATGAATCAGGATTTCAACGCCTTTTACAAGCTGGGCGTGATGGGGGCCGGAGCCTTTTTTGCCGCCGGGGTGGGGTGCGCCGCCCTGCTGCTGCGGACTCTGGCTGTCCGCCTCAAGACGAGGGTGCTGGCCAAAACCACCCTGCTGTGCAGGGTGGTGAGATGGACGGTCCAGACCGTCCATGACTTTGTTCAGTTCCTTCCCTTCACCTGGAAGCTGGTGCTGGGCTTTGGAGCTTACACCGCCTTTACCGTCTTTCTGTTGAGCGTAGGGTACTATGACGGGGGATTTATGCTGATTTATTTCTGTTTGCAGCTGGCTCTGCTGCTGTTCCTGTCCTGGTGGGCCTACGGCTACCACCGGCTGCGCCAGGGGACCAAGACCATCGCCAAGGGGGACCTGGAGTACCAGATCGACACCCGGCGTATGCCCTACGACCTGCGCCTTCAGGCGGAGGACCTGAATAACATCTCGGTGGGGCTGTCCGGGGCGGTGGACGAGAAGATGAAGAGCGAGCGGTTCAAGGCGGAGCTGATTACCAACGTCTCCCACGATTTGAAGACGCCCCTCACCTCGATCATAAATTATGTCAACCTGCTGAAATCCACCGACCAGACCGACCCAAAGGCGGCGGAGTATATCGAGGTGCTGGACCGGAAGTCCCAGCGGCTGAAAAAGCTCACCGAGGATCTGGTGGAGGCGTCGAAAGCGTCCACAGGGGTGCTGTCGGTGACTCGGGAGAAGATTGGCATGGCCCAGCTCATCGACCAGGCGACGGCAGAGTGGGAGGAGCGGCTGACCCAGCAGCGCCTCACCCTGGTGACTACCCTCCCCGAGGGGGAGACCTGGGTCTTTGCTGACGGCCGCCACCTGTGGCGCGTTCTTGACAACCTGCTGTCCAACTGCGCCAAGTACGCCATGGAGGGCACCCGGGTCTACCTGGACCTGGAGCGGGGGAAGGGCCAGGTGGCCCTGTCGGTAAAGAACATTTCCCGGGAGCCCCTGAACGTCCCAGCCGAGCGGCTCATGGAGCGGTTTGTAAGGGGGGAGGAGTCTCGGTCCACCGAGGGCTCCGGCTTAGGGCTGTCCATTGCCCGGAGCCTCACTGAGCTCCAAGGCGGAACCTTTGAGCTGGCCGTGGACGGCGATCTGTTTAAGGCTATTGTCACCCTGCCCCAGGCGAGCTGATGCGCGGCTGTCGGGCGAGCGGTATGAGATCTTCCACCCATCCCATCCGGGACGGGTGGATTTTTTGTTGTGGGAAAAATTATAAAAACCTATAGCTTTTTTTGCAATTTGTGATATGATGATATGTACCACCCGTATGTAGTGGATTTTGTATCGGAAGGGAGCGGGCGCGGTGAAGAAGAAATGGGCCCTGCCGGCTGTGGCGCTGGCAACTGCGGCGCTGCTCAGCGGCTGCCTGTTCCGCTCCCCTGACGACTTGTACCGCCAGCCGGAGAAGTCGCCGGGCTACGAGCAGCTCAACGCGGCCATCCGGACGGCGCGTACCGGGCTGGAATCGGAGTTCGGCGCCCGGGTGGAGGATGTGACCATCATGGCGGGGGACAACACCGCCAATATTCAGCTGCAGGACCTGGATGGAGATGGTCTGAGGGAGAGCGCGGTTACCTTTTTTCGGGTACCGGGCATCGAGAAGCCCATCAAGATTTATATTTTTAACCGGGTCGGCGGGGAGTACGTCCCCACCGGCGTAGTGGAGGGGGAGGGCAGCGCCGTCTACGCCATTGACTACGCCCAGCTCAACGGCGAGGGCCGCAAGGAGCTGGCCGTCAACTGGCAGATTAGTACCGGCGCCTATCAGCTGGGGGTGTATACCCTGGACGATATAGACCTGCCCGGCGGGGAGATGGACGGGGAAGAGGCCCTGGCTGCGGTCCGGCTCATGACCCGGGCCAGCTTGATGGGCAGCGAACGGCTGCTCACCCGGTGCAGCGTGGCCAGCGACGGCTCCAGCGGCTGCCGCCTGCTGGACCTGGACCAGGATTCCCGAACCGAGGTGCTGGTTACCCGGATGGACGCCGGCGGGCCCAGCAGCCAGGTGGAGGTCTACGGCTGGGAGGACGGCGCCATGGCCTCCCTGGGGGTGGCCGACCTGTCCGCCGGGATTAACGCCCTCAACCGTATTCGCACCAATTATCTGGCCGGAAGCCACAATCAGCCGGCCCTCTATGTTACCAGCGCGCTGGCCGAGGGGGGGCGGGTCATTGACGTGGTAGCATGGCTGAACGGCAGGCTTGCCAATATATCCATGGGGGCGGAGGGGATCAGCCGGGAGCTGATTCAGGGCTACACCGAGGTGAATCCCACCGACATCAACGGGGATGTGGTGGCGGAGCTGCCAACCCCCTACCAGCTGCCCAGCTATGGGGAGAGCAGCTCCAGCAACTTTTGGCTGATCGACTGGGCGCAGTACGACGAGCGGGGCAACCGCAACCATGTGGTCACGACCTACCATAATGTGAGCGACGGCTGGTATCTGACCATCCCGGAGAGCTGGCGGGACCAGATTACCATTTCCCGCAACGACCAGGTTACCGGGCGGCGGGAGGTGGTGTTCTCCCACTGGCTGGGGGAGAGCCGGGAGCCGAAAGCGTTTTTGAGCATATACCGCTTGTCCAGCAGCCGAACCTCCGACCTGGAGGAAGAGGGCTGGACGGTGCTCCGAGAGGAAGAGAACGTCACCTACGCCGCGCGCTTCCATGAGGATGGCTGGAACAGCGGCCTGGATGAGATGGACCTGCTGGAGCGCTTTGACACCATCAAGAGAAGCTGGTATAACGAGTAAACAATCTTTGGTTTTGGACGGATCCCGCCCTTTGGGGACGGATTCCGCGGAAAAACCTCCATGTGAGGGGAATAGCCTATGAGAAAGGTATTGGTTCTGGAGGACGAGGAGAATATCCGCAGCTTTGTGGTCATCAACCTGAAGCGGGCGGGCTACCAGACTGTGGAAGCCGGCACCGGCGAAGAGGCCCTGGAGGCGGTCCGGGATAATCCGGATATCAAAGTGGCCCTGCTGGACATCATGCTGCCCGGCATTGACGGCTTCGAGGTCTGCCGCCGCCTGCGGGCTATGGACAACAAAATCGGCATTATCATGCTTACCGCCCGTACACAGGAGATGGATAAGGTCACCGGCCTGATGACCGGTGCGGACGACTATGTTACAAAGCCCTTTTCCCCCGCGGAGCTCACAGCCCGGGTGGACGCCCTCTTCCGCCGCACCGGCGGCGACGAGGCCGCCGTCTCGTCCGATGAGATCAGCGACCCGCCCTTCCTTCTGAATACCCGCAACCGGACCTTGGAGAAAAACGGCCAGCGGGTCAAGCTTACCCAGGTGGAGTATTCTATCGTCAAACTGTTTATGGAGAACCCGGGCAAGGCCCTCTCCCGGGAGGAGATCCTGGATACGGTCTGGGGGAAGGATTACTTTGGCGAGCTGAAGATTGTGGACGTGAATATCCGGCGGCTGCGCATTAAAATTGAGGACAACGCCCAAAAACCTACCTTCGTCAACACGGTGTGGGGTTACGGGTATAAGTGGGGAAGCTGAGACAATGGCAAAGACGACGCGATTGCAGGATCAGGTCAAGATCCGGGGCATCCGGCGGCGGTGGCTGCTGAACAGCGTGGCCATTGTTCTGCTGATCCTGGCGCTGGCAGTAGGCGCGTTTGCCGCCATGCTGGTGAGCTACTACTACACCGGTACGGCGGACGACCTGACGCGGAAAGCCACCTCATCTGCCAACGGCTTCCGGATGTATACCCGCTCCGACTACCGGGCGGCGGCCCAGCAGACGGTGAGCAGCTATGAGGACAAGAGCAGTCTGGAGCTGCAATTCCTGGACACCACCGGGGCGGTGCTGTACTCGGGTAACGACCTTACCGCAGGCAGCATGCCGGGAACGCCGGATATTCAGCAGGCGCTGAACGAGCTGAGCACCAAGTCCTGGAAGGGGCGGGACCCGTCCACCGGGGAACGCATTTTGGCGGCCTCCAGCCCGGTGATCTACCAGGGGGAGGTAGTGGGGATGATCCGCTATGTCACCTCGCTGTCTGAGATTGACCGGCAGTTCGTTTTTACCATGGCTGTAATCAGCGCCATCGCCCTGGGTATTTTTGCCATGGTGTATTTTTCCAATTTGTACTTTGTGCGCTCCATTGTGGAGCCCCTGGCGGGGATTACCGAAACCGCCCGGGTGATTGCTGACGGCAGCTACGGCGTGCAGATTGAGAAGAAGTATGACGATGAAATCGGCGAACTTACCGACGCCATCAACGATATGTCCCGGAAGATCCGTCAAGCGGAGAAAACCCAGAGCGAGTTCATTTCCTCCGTCTCCCATGAGCTGCGCACCCCTCTGACGGCGATTACCGGCTGGGCAGAGACCATACAAAACGGGGAGTGCCGCTCCGCCGACGACATCCGCAAGGGGATGGGCATCATTGTTTCTGAGGCTAAACGGCTGGGCAATATGGTGGAAGAGCTGCTGGAATTCTCCCGCATGGAGGACGGCCGTTTTACCCTGTCGGTAGAACCCTTGGACCTGAAAGCAGAGCTGGAGGACGCCGTGTATACCTACACCGAGTTCTTCCGCAAGGAGGGCATCTCCCTGCAATACTTTGACTGCCCTGATGAGATGCTCCCCATCAGCGGCGATCCGGAGCGGCTGCGCCAGGTGTTCTGCAACCTCCTGGATAACGCGGCCAAGCACGGCGGAGCCGGCCAGCGTATTGACGTGTCCGTGGAACGGACGGGGGATATGGCGGTCATCCGCATCCGGGACTATGGGCCCGGCGTCCCCGAGGAAGAACTCCCGTTTCTGAAAAACAAGTTCTACAAGGGCAGCTCCAAGGCCCGGGGTTCCGGCATCGGCCTGGCGGTGTGCGAGGAGATCGTCACCCGCCACGAGGGCTATTTGGAGGTAGGCAACGCCGAGGGCGGCGGCTTTCAGGTTGCCATCCGCATTCCCATTGAAAATTGACGCCCGCTCTGATACAATAAACAGGAGATAAACCAAAGGAGAACCTACATGTCCAAGCAAAATCAACAGCAATCCAAATTTAAAACCATGTGCGGCGGACAGGCCCTCATTGAGGGCATTATGATGCGCGGCCCCAAAAAGCAGGCCGTGGTGGTCCGCAGAACCGACGGCGGGCTGGAGGTTCAGGAAAAGGACCTGAAATTGATTAAGGACAGGTATCCGGTCCTGGGCTGGCCCCTCATCCGGGGGGTGGTGAACTTTGCCGACTCCATGTATAACGGCGTCACCGCGCTGATGTACTCCGCGGAGTTTTTCCCCGAGGATGGGGAAGAGGAGGAAGAGCCCTCCAGATTTGAGGCGTGGCTCAACGAAAAGCTGGGCAACGAGAAATTTACCGCCCTGATTACCACGCTGGCGGTGATTCTGGGCCTGGGCATGTCCATCGGGCTGTTTTTTCTTCTGCCCACCCTGCTGGGGACGGCGGTTACGGTGCTGACCCCCTCCATGCTGGCCCGGAATCTGGCGGAGAGCGTATTGAAGGTGCTTATTTTTGTGGCCTATCTGGCCTTGTGTTCCCGGATGGGGGAAATGAAGCGGGTGTTCTCCTACCATGGCGCGGAGCACAAAACCATTTTCTGTTATGAGGCCGGCCTGCCGCTGACGGTGGAAAATGTGCGCGTCCAGCCCCGGCACCATCCACGGTGCGGGACCAGCTTTCTGTTCATGGTAATTGTCATCTCCATCCTTGTGTCCACAGTGGTGTTCGCCGTCTGGCCGGTGCGCAATCCGTTTTTGCGGTTTCTGGCCCATCTGGCGATGCTGCCTGTGATCGTGGGGATCAGCTACGAATTTAACCGCTGGGCGGGCCGCCACGACGGCCCGGTCACCAAGGCCCTGACCGCACCAGGCCTGTGGCTGCAAAATTTTACTACCTTCGAGCCGGACGACTCCATGATCGAGGTGGGCATCAGGGCCCTGGAGCTGGTTTTACCGGAAACCAAGGGCGAAGACGCCTGGTAGAACGGAATGTTAAAAATAACAGGAAGGTGATTCTATGGCGACCACCTACAACAACCTATTCCTGGATACCCGCGCCCGGCTGAAGAAAGCGGGAGTGGAGTCTGCCCAGCTGGAGGCCCGGGAGATCATCTGCTTTGCCGCCGACAAAAGCCGGGAGCAGTTCTATCGGGACATGTCCCTATATGTGTCGGGGGCAATGGAACAGCGAGTGGAGGAATTGGTCAGGCGCCGCCTGGCAGGGGAGCCGGTGGCCTACATCATCGGGGAGTGGGAGTTCTACGGCCTGTCCCTGGACATTTCCCGGGACGTGCTCATTCCCCGGCTGGACACCGAGCTGCTGGCCGAACGGGGTATCCTCAAGGCCCGGGAGTCCGGCGAGGGGGCCCGGGTGCTGGATCTGTGCGCCGGCAGCGGCTGCGTGGGGCTGGCCATTGCTGCCAACGCCCCGGAGTGCCGGGTGGTGCTGGCGGAGCTGTCCGAGGGGGCGCTGCGGGTGTGCAAGCAGAACGTCCGCCGCAACGAGCTCAACGCCCGGGTCACCTGCCTATCCGTCGACGCCCTGGAGTCCCCCAGCTCTGCGCTGTGGGACTTTGACGCCATTGTGTGCAACCCGCCCTACATCCCCTCCGGCGACATTGCCAGCCTGGATGTGTCAGTGCGGGATTACGAGCCCCATATGGCCTTGGACGGCGGCGGCGACGGCCTGGATTTCTACCATGCGGTTGCCTCCAAGTGGAAGTCGGCGCTCCGCCTGGGCGGGACGCTGATTTTTGAGGTGGGCATGGGGCAGGCCCCAGCCGTGGAGGATATTTTGGAGAAAAACGGCTATGAGGACGTAAAGGTCCTTCCGGATACCCAGAGCGTCCTCCGTGTGGTGGAAGGGACAGTTAATAATTAAGACCGCCGGAGGCGCTCCCCAAACGGAGCCCAGCGCAGCGGGTCCGTTTTGGAGAGGACGAGCAACGAAGTGGAGCGGGATATTTGACGGAAGACAAATGGAGCGGAACGGAGTTTGCGAGGACAAAAGTCCGTTTTATGGGACATATAAGAGCGTAAGATATAAGACGGTAAGAGGCCGGCGGTCCTGAACATGCCGGCGGGAAAGGATGATCGATATGGCACAGAAAAAACCGATGATTGAACCGGCCGCGCCGGCTGCGGATAAGAAGAAAGCCCTGGAGACCTGCTTGGCCCAGCTGGACAAGACCTATGGCAAGGGGACTGTTATGCGGCTGGGAGAGAACACCGGCGTGGTGGTGGACTCCATTCCAACCGGCTCCCTGTCTCTAGATATCGCCTTGGGCATCGGCGGCGTGCCCAAGGGCCGCATCATCGAGGTCTATGGCCCCGAGTCGTCAGGCAAGACTACCCTGGCCCTCCACATCGTGGCCGAAGCCCAAAAGCGGGGGGGAGAGGTGGCCTTTATCGATGCTGAGCACGCCCTGGATCCCAGCTATGCCCGGGCGCTGGGCGTGGATATCGACTCCATGCTGATCTCTCAGCCCGACACCGGCGAACAGGGGCTGGAGATCTGCGAGGCCCTGGTCCGTTCCGGAGCCATTGATGTGGTGGTGGTGGACTCCGTAGCCGCCCTGACCCCCAGGGCCGAGATTGAGGGCGATATGGGCGACAGTCATGTGGGCCTGCTGGCCCGGTTGATGAGCCAGGCGCTGCGCAAGCTGGCCGGTTCCATCGCCAAGACCAATTGCATTGTCATTTTCATCAACCAGCTACGGGAGAAGGTGGGCGTGATGTACGGCAATCCGGAGGTTACCACCGGAGGCCGGGCGCTGAAGTTTTATGCCTCCGTCCGCATCGACGTGCGCAAGATTGAGGCCATCAAGGACGGCGGCGAGCTGATCGGCAACCGTACCCGGGCCAAAATTGTCAAAAATAAGGTGGCCCCGCCCTTCCGGGAGGCGGAGTTTGAGATCCTCTACGGCGAGGGCATCTCTAAGTGGGGCGAGATGGTTGACCTGGCGGTGAAGCTGGACATCATACAGAAGTCGGGATCCTGGTTTTCTATGGGCGAGACCCGTATCGGACAGGGCCGGGAGGCCGCTAAGCAGTACCTGAAGGACAATCCCGAGGTCGCCGCTGATGTGGAGGCGCAGGTCCGCGCCAACGCCTTTAAGCTCATGAGCAAGCAGTCCCAAACCGCAGCCAAGGCCGCGGGCCGGGCAGTGGATGTGTCTGCCGACGATTTTGACGACGGCGCGCCGTTGGACGAGGGGTAAATGATTATTCAGGAATTAAAGCCCTCTAAGCGGGTCCGGGACCGCTGGCTGGCGGTGCTGGAGGACGGATCCATTCTGCGGGTGAGCAGAAATCAGATCGCGGACTTCGCCCTCTACACCGGACGGGAGCTGTCGGACGAGGAGGCGGATCGGCTTTTGCAGGCCGTTGAGAACGAAAATTTCCGCTCTTACGCCCTGCGGGTTGTGACAGATACCCCAAAATCCCGAAAAATGCTGCTGAAAATTTTAGAGGAAAGGGACTGCCCGCCGGAAAAGGCCCAGGAAATCGCCGGTTGGCTGGAGGAGCTGGGCTATCTCAACGATGGGCAGTATGCTGCCCAGGTGGCGGCGTTTTATACCCGCAAGGGCTATGGAGCGCGGAAAATACGGGACGAGCTCTACCGCCGGGGCATTCCCCGGGAGCTGTGGGACGAGGCGCTGGCTCAGGTCAAAGAGGAGGACAACGCCTGCGCCATTGACGCGTTTTTGGAGAAGAAGCTCAAGGGCAGCCACGACCCCAAGGACGTGAAGCGGGCCTCCGACGCCCTGGCCCGCCGGGGCTTTTCCTGGTCCGAAATCAGCGAGGCACTGCGGCGGTACGGCATGGAGGTTTATGATTAGCCTAGCACCTCCAGCATGAAGCGGACCCCGAAGTGCAGGCCGCAGGCAAAGACCGCCTCACGTTCCCAACCAAAGGCGGCGTCCTGGGCGCGTTGATATTGCGACAGAAGGTCTAAGCCGATCTTTTCCTTGACTTCTTCCTCCAGTTTCATGTATGCTTGCACAGCGCGCTCGTATTCCGGGTCTCCTTGGGGAGTACGGATCGTTTCAACAAGTGTACTATAGAGATTGTTAATAAAATCGTTCATTTGTGTGTCCTCCAAAACGTAGGTTTAATCTACGTTTCTATGGTATCAGAATAAATCTACGTTGTCAAGTGGGTGCGCTATGTTTGATAAAAATTTGTTTGGGAGCCGTCTGCTGAACCTGCGAGAGGAGAGAGGCCTTTCACAGAAAGTAGTTGCTGATTTGCTGAATGTCACCAGGACACAGGTTAGTGACATGGAAAACGGAAAGAGCGGTACGAATCTGGACCGCTTTTATCGGCTGTGCGAATTTTATAAAGTCTCCGCCGACTACCTTTTGGGTATTACCGACAACCCCTCATGGCGGGGAAACTGACACATAATTAGGAGCGATACCATGCCATATAAAATAGCATTTATCTCTCTCGGCTGCGCCAAAAACCTGGTGAATACCGAGCAGATGATGGCCCTGTGCCGCAAAGCGGGGCACACCGTTACCGGCGACCCGGAGGGAGCCGATGTGGCGGTGCTGAACACCTGCGGGTTTATCGAGTCGGCCAAGAGCGAGGCCATTGACAATATTCTACAGCTGGCTGAGCTGAAAAAGGCCGGCAAGCTGAAAAAGCTCCTTGCAACGGGCTGCCTGACCCAGCGCTACCGGGAAGATATCCTGGCCGAGCTGCCTGAAGTGGATGGCATGCTGGGAACAGGCAGCTACACCGATGTGGTGTCTGCTGTGGAGGAGCTGATGGCGGGGGAAAGGCCGGAATACTTTTCCAGTATCCACCATACCTATGAG
>CANDCW010000021.1 GCA_947383275.1 uncultured Bacillota bacterium | reverse complement strand
CCGTTGGCCTCAATGTCCCGGTCCACCATGGCAAAGAGCTCCTCCACCGGCGGGGCCTCGTCGGGGTAGGGCAACTGGGAGCGGATGGACTTGGCCAGCTTGCTTTTTGCGGGGACAAACGCGTCCCGCAAATCGGAATACGCCTCCAGCAGGCCCAGGGCCGTACCCCCCAGGCAGAGGATCACAGAAAAGATGGTAAAGGCCCAGTCCTTCAGCTCCCACAGGGAGCGGTCCTCCTGCATCTGCATGTAGAAGCACACGCCCCCGGCAAAGCCAAAGAACAGGTAGAGCAGCGCCCAAAACAGCTTAACCAGCCCCTTCCGGGTCCGGTCCAGACAGTAGCTGCCCTCCGGGGCGCTTTTGGCCTTCCCGGCCGCCCCGCAGGCCGCCAGCGCCAGCGCGGCCCACAGATAGCCGATGAGCCGGCCCGCGACTAAAAAAGCCGCGCCGTACAACAGCCAGTTCCAGGGCCATTTCAGCTTCTTCATCCCCTATGCCACCCCGTATCAGTTAAATTTATAGATCTTCCGCGCCAGCCGGTACAGGGCCACCGACAGCTTCCGGCCCGGCCTGGTGGGCAGGTTGGTGGCTGCGGGGATGGCAAAATAGCGCATCCTGCCGTACAGCCCGGCGTCCACCGTCCGCAGGTACTCCCACAGCTGCGTCCGCTTTCCCAGGGATTCAGGGCTCCCCTCCATAGTAAGGAAGATGGAGGAGATGGTCATCATCATAGCCAGATAGTTGTACATATACCGGGCCAGCTTTTTGCTCTTTTGGGCCACCTGGCGCAGGTTAATGGTGTCGATCATGTGATAGGTCACCCGCAGCTGCTGGTCTACCCGGCCAATCATCACGCTCTCGTTCACGCTCTGGTCCGCCCGGCCGATGAAGTAGCGGTATAAGTCCACGTCCATATAGTAGATGTTCTTCACATGGGGCAGGGGCTCGTACACAAAGATGTTGTCCACATAGAAGGTGTGCTTGGGCAGCTCCAGCCCGCAGTCCCGGAGGATCTGGGTGCGGTATATGACGCTGTGCATCAGCAGGTATTGGGAGGGCTTGAAGCGCCCGATGTGCTTCCAGGTAAACATGCGGCCCACAGGGAACACGTTGCGGTAGTTCACCGGGCGCTGGGTATTGTCCTCCACATGCTCGTAGACATAGTTGGCCACCATCATATCCACCGGCCTGCCGTCCCGGGTGAACTGGCGCAGCTTGTCCAGCACCTGGTGCAGCGCGTCCACGTCCACCCAGTCGTCGGAGTCCACTACCTTGTAGTAAATGCCCCGGGCATTGCGGATGCCCTGGTTTACTCCCTCGCCGTGGCCGCCGTTGGGCTGATGGATGGCCCGGACAGTGCCGGGGTACCGCTCTGCGTACCGGTCGCAGATGGCGGGGGTATCGTCCTTGGTGGAGCCGTCGTCCACCAGGATGATCTCGATGTCGTCCCCCCCCTGGAGCAGGGTGTCTATACAGTGCTCCATGTAGTCCGCCGAGTTGTAGCAGGGGACGGCAAAGGTAATCAGCTTTTCCATAGATCGGTCACTCCTTCACGCCAGCCGCTCCGCCAGCTCCAGGGCCCGGGCGGCGATGGCGTCCATGTTATAGTACTTGTACTCAGCCAAGCGGCCCAGCAGATGGAGCTGGGGCTTCTTGTCAGCCTCCGCCTTGTACTTGGCGTAGAGAGCGTTGTTTTCGGGGTTGATAATGGCGTAATAGGGGGTCTCCCTTGCATCGCCGG
The DNA here is from genome assembly GCA_947383275.1 of uncultured Bacillota bacterium. Classification (GTDB taxonomy): domain Bacteria; phylum Bacillota; class Clostridia; order Oscillospirales; family Oscillospiraceae; genus Lawsonibacter. The sequence goes on along the minus strand of CANDCW010000021.1, from coordinate 32,757 downwards.
TGTAGGGGCGGGAGTACTCCTTTACAATGGTGGTCACCCCGGGCAGCTTCTGGCCGGTGAGGTGCTTAAACTCGGTGATGCGGGTGTAGTCCTGGTCCACGGTGTAGTTCACCGTGCCGTGGGTCTGGAAAACATCCTGGGGCAGGGTCTCGAATTGGAAGTCCAGCGTCCGGTAGGGCAGGGGGCCGTATTGGTAATCAAACAGCTCGTCCACCTGGCCGGTGTAGATAATTGGGCCCTGGAACTCTTTCAGGGCAGGGCGGGCATCGGTGTTCAGCCGCACCTCAATGTTGGGGTGATCCAGCATCCGCTCAAACATTTCGGTGTAGCCCTGCGCCGGCATGCCCTGGTAGGCGTCCTGAAAGTACCGGTCGTCCCGGGACAGGCGCACCGGCACCCGGGCGGTGGTAGCGGGGTCGATCTCCTCCGGGGTCTGGCCCCACTGCTTCATGGTGTAGTGGACAAAGACGTGCTCATACACGTAGTCCGCGATGGCGGAAATCTCCGGGTCCGGGTTCTGGCGCAGCTCCAGAATGGTCACCTGGCTGTGGGCGGGGTAGGCGTCCAGCAGCTTCTGGCCCAACCGCTTCCCCTCCGCCTCTCCAAAGGCGTTTTTCAGGGAGTCCAGGTTAAAGGGCACCGGGAAGAAGAAACGGCCGTCTGTTTTTTTGCCCGCCGGAACCGCCTCGGGGTTATCCCGGGGGAGGTTGGCAATGACCCGGTGCTGGTAGCGCCGCCACTGGGTAAAGCGGGACAGAAACTCAAAGACCTTCTTGTCGTTGGTGTGGAAAATATGGGGGCCGTATTGGTGGATCAGCACCCCGGAATCGTCCAGGCAGTCGTAGGCGTTGCCGCCGACGTGCGGGCGGCGCTCCAGCACCAGAACCCGCCTGCCCTTCTCCGCCAGAGCCCGGGCCGCCACCGCCCCGGCGTATCCAGCCCCGGCTATCAAAATATCGTGCTGCTTATTCAAGCTATGTCCATCCTTTCCCATGGAAATTTTGATCTGGTATAGTATAGCACAATTTCCTGGGAAAACAAATTAAAATTCCTTTAAGGAAATGGATATGCTCCGTTACCTTTCACCCCGCTCAGCCGTAATACTAACAGAGAGACAAGGAGGTGCCCCCCATGACGCAGAACGACGAGCTGTTTGAACAGGTCTGGGAAGCCTACGGCCCCCGGCTGTACCGTTTCTGCCTGCTGCAAATGAAAAACCCGGCGGACGCGGAGGACGTACTGCAGGACGTTCTCATCAAGCGGCTTTACCAGGCGCCCAAATTCAAGTCTCCGGAGCACGAGCGGAACTGGCTGTTTCAGGTGGCCCTGAACCTATGCCGGGACGAGTGGCGGCGGCACAGGCGGTCGGAACTGCCGCTGGAGGCTGCGGTCAACGTCCCGCTGCCCCCAGCGGAGCTGTCCCTGTTGGAGCAGGCAGCCGGCCTGCCGGAGAAGCAGCGCACCGCCCTGCACCTCTACTACTACGAGGGGTACTCCGTCCAGGAGATCGCGCGGCTGCTGGGCGTGACGGCGCCTACGGTAAAAATGAGACTAAAGCGGGGTCGAGAAGCCCTGCGGAAAGAGTGGGTGGAAGAATGAACCCTTATCATGACGCGATGGAGCACTGCGCCCCTCCACAAGACCTGCGGGCGCGTATGGAGCAATCAGTCCTCGCAGCCCGGCCGGGACGGACCAGGCCCTTCAGGCCCAAGGGTTTTCGGAAAAGGACCGCTGCCGTCCTGCTGGCTGCGGCGCTGGTGCTCACCACCGGGGCCGCCTCCCTTTGGGACCCCCTGTTTATCCGCCGCTTCGGGCCCCAGGCGGCTATGACCGCCCTGGGCGGGGCGGCATTCCAGGAGGTGAACGTCACCTCGGTGTGCGATGATGTGTCCCTCACCGTCACCCAGGCTCTGTGCAGCGACAAGAATATCCACTATATCATGGAATACAAGCTGCCTGACGGCTTCTCCCTGGCGGAGGACGAATTCCTGACCTTTCCCGAGATTCACTACTATGCCACCGGGGATTACGCCTGGGCGGACCTGAAGGCCCTGGAGGGGGAGGCGTGGGCACAGTGCGACTGGAGCGATTTTCGTTCCGTTACGGACTACTTCCGCCGGGAGGACTGCGTTTTGGCCCCCTACGATATCAGATTCCATAGCCAGGGCGGCACCGGCCAGGGTAGCGGCAGCGGCAGCAGCCAGGGCTACGATCCGGACACCAACACAGTGGCCTGGCTGTACAGCCAGGACTTCGACACCGGCTGGGATCTGAACCAGCAGCCCCTCACCATTCTGGTGACGCCCCCCTGCGTCAAGCGCGCGGACGGCACTAAAACAGCCGTTACCGACCACCCGGCTATCATCACCTTCCAGCCCGCCTACAACGGCCCCCAGGCCCTCAGCGGCGCCTTCGAAGAGGGCGAAGTAAAGATCACCGCCACCTTGTCCCCCTTCTCTCTGGCCCTGGAGGCCGAAGGCATGGGCTACCCCGACTATGACGATATGGTAGCGGACACCCGCCTGGTTACCAGAAGCGGCCAGGAGAAGAAGGTCAGCCTCATGGGCCGCACCGGCGGCGGCAGCAGCATTGGCAGCTGGCAAACGGGCGAGACGTACTGTGTCAGCACCACCGTCCGCTTTTATCTCCTCACCGGCATCAGCGACGTTACCGCCATCCGTATGGGGAGCTTCGAGTTCCCGCTCAGCTGAATCTGGACGCAAAAAGGCCGGGGAGCATATCCCCGGCCCGCTTATTCGTTCTCGGCGCCGGGCCGGTACTGTTCGTCCCCGGACTCGATGAAGATGATAAAATCGTTGCTCTTCTTTTCACTCCATCCGGCGGAGCGCAGCCCAAGGATTAGTCTGGCGTTTTCCTGCATATCCATTGTCCGCACCTCCTTTTGGGTGCATTATATCACAAAAAAGCGCGTCTATAAAGCAAAAAGGGCCGCCCGGCAGGGCGGCCCTTACGTTTACGTAATTACTTCAGGCTGTTGTACATCCGCAGAGAGATGGACAGGGCCTGCTCGATGGTGGCATTGCCGCCGGGGTTAAAGCTGTTGTCACCCACGCCGCTGACGATGCCCTTGCCGGACATAAAGGCCACGGCGTCCTTAGCCCAGCCGCCGATGGCGCTGTCGTCGGTGAAGGAGGTAGCGCCCACGGAGGGGATCTCGCCGCCCAGCTTGGTGTACACCCGGGACAGCATGGAGGCGGCCTGCTCACGGGTCACCAGGGCGTCGGGGGCGAAGATTCCCTCGCCCATACCGCTGACAAAGCCCAGCTCCGCGGCCTGGAGGACGGCGGCGTCCTTGGTGTCGGTAAAGGGATTCTCTTTGGCCGCAGGGGCGTAAGCACCGCTCATGGCCTCGTACAGCCGCACGGCAGTGGCGGCGAACTGGGCCCGGGTGATGTTGACCCGGTAGTCATTGCCCAGGGAATTGGGCACCAGGGCGTGGGACAGGGCCTCGTTCACCTGATCCTTGGCCCAGCCGTCCACTTGGGCGCCGTTGCTGGCCTGAATGGCGGGAGCGGTGGTCTGGAACTTATAGCTCTTGGTGGCGCCGTTGCTGAAGGTGACGGCCACGGTGTGCTCACCGGCGGTCAGGGCGCTGGTGTCCAGGCTGAAAGCATAGGGGTAGTCGCTGGCGGTGGCGAGGGTCTGGCCGTCCACCGACCAGGTGGCGGTGAGCTTGTCAGAGGCCCAGCTGTAGGCGGCCAGGCTCATGGCGCCCTCCCACTTTCCGGTGTAGGCGGACAGCTTGGTGTAGAAGGACCCGGTATCCCGGTAGCTGTGGACGTAGGTGGGGTTGGTGGAGACGGCCTGGCGGTAGGCGGCGGTTACGGTGGGGTTGGTGGAGAAGGTGTAGTCGATGCCGCTCCAGCTCTCGCCGTAGTCAGAGCTGACAATGGCCTTGACCTCGGGGTAGACCATAGGCAGGAAAGCGTAGGCCCGCGCCATGCGGTCGGCAGCCCAGGGGGTGTTGTCGTTGTTGTTGAACTTGTTGCAGGAGCCGCCCTCCGTGGCGATGACGGGCTTATTGTGCAGGCGGGACAGGTTCACCGTCTGCTGGATGTTGAGCAGGGCGTCGCCGTAGGCGCCCACGCCGTAGAACTCGTCCCGGACGGTGTCGCCGGTGCGGCTCCAGCGGTCATAGTACAAGGAGGTGCCAATCCAATCCACGTAGGCGTCGCCGGGATAGAACACATCCATATCCTGCTTGTAAGCGCCGCTGTAGTTGGGGGAGAAGACCAGCGCTGCGCGGGGGGCGCGGGCATGGGCAATGTCGGCGATGTGGCGGTAGGCGGTGATGTAGTCGGACGCGCTGGGCACGGGGGTCCACACGTTCATCTCGCCGCCGATGCGGACAAACACCGGGCAGCTCAAGGTATTCAGATAGCTGAAAGTCTCATTGAGCTTGGCATCGTAGGCGCCGTTGGAAACCTGGGGGCAGTCGGCGGCTTCGTTGTCAAAGTTGAGATAGACCAAAAAGGCCCGGTTCCCCTCCTGAAGGGCGGGACCAAAGATATAGGACCAATACTCCAGCGAATAGCCGTCGGTCAGGCTATAGTAGAAGGAGACGATAGACTCCCCGGCCATCTGGCTCTGGTTGGCCAGGCCGTAGCGGCCGTCGGGCAGGGTGCCGCCCTGGGCGGTGCGGCCGTAGAGCACGCCGCCGTTAGGCTCGTTCTTGGCGCCGAAATAGCGGTAGTCGGAGCCCGCCGCCTTGGTGACCGCGTAGATCTCCGTGCGGGGGTCTAGGTCCTTGTAAGCGGTTTTACCGGTGGTGGTGCTCTGGTCGGCCAGGGCGGGGACGGTCAGCCCCAGGCACACAGCCAGGGCCAGAGCGAGGGATACTGCCTTTTTCTTCATCCTCAGCTTTCTCCTTTCATTTTCCAGCGAGCTGGACATACGCTGTCTCTTAATAATAGCACAATTTTTCGGTATGGCAATACATACCCCAAAATCTTTCTGATATTTATCTCCCTAAAGCCTTGACATCCGGCTTCACATGTATTATTGTATTATGTGTATAGTACAATAATACAAGGAGTGAGCCCCTATGGACTGGAAGCTGGATGACGGGCGGCCCATCTGGCCCCAGCTGGCCCAGCTGCTGACCCGGCGGATCATTGCCGGAATCTACCCCCCGGGGAGCCGCCTGCCCCCGGTGCGGGAGCTGGCGGCGGAGGCGGGGGTCAACCCCAACACCATGCAGCGGGCGCTGGCCCAGCTGGAGCAGGACGGCCTGGCCAAGGCTGACCGCACCGCCGGACGGCTGGTCACCCGGGACGCCGCTGCCCTGGAGGCGGTCCGGATTCAGGAGGCCCGGGCGGTCATCCAACAGTATTTTGAGGCCATGGCCGCCCTGGGATATACCCGGGAACAGGCGCTGGCGCTGTTAAAGGAGGAATTTCAGTGAGCGACTATCTCATCGAGTGCCGGGGGCTGTATAAGTCCTACGGCCTGCGCCCCGCCCTGCGGGGGGTGGATCTGGAAATCGGCCCGGGGCGCATCGTGGGCCTGCTGGGGCCCAACGGCAGCGGCAAGACCACTCTCATCAAGCTGCTGTGCGGCCTGCTCCGGCCCACCACCGGCGCCCTGGCCGTGGACGGCTCGGAAATTGGGCCCTATACCAAGTCGGTGGTAAGCTACCTACCCGACCGGATGTACTTTGCCGATTGGATGAAGGCCACCGACCTGTTCGACCTGTTCCGGGACTTTTATCGCGACTTTGAGTACGAAAAGGCCTTGGCCATGTGCCGCAGCCTGGGCGTGGAACCCCGCGACCGGCTGAAATCCATGTCCAAGGGCACCAAAGAGAAGGTTCAGCTGGTGCTGGTAATGGCCCGTTCGGCCAAGCTGTACCTGCTGGACGAGCCCATTGCCGGGGTGGACCCCGCAGCCCGGGACTTCATCCTGCGCACCATTCTAACCAACTACAACGAGGAGGGCACCGTCCTGATCTCCACCCACCTGATCTCCGATGTGGAAAAGGTGCTGGACGAGGCCATTTTTCTGAAAGAGGGAAAGATCATGCTCCACGAGACAGTGGACAATATCCGGGAAAAAGAGGGCAGGAGCGTGGACGCCCTATTCCGGGAAATTTTCCAGGCCGCGCCCATGGAAGGAGGGGAGTTCTAATGCTGCTCAAGCTGCTGAAATACGACCTTCGGGCCATGTGGAAGCAATTCTCCCTGGTTTGGGGGGCGGCGCTGGCTTTGGCGCTGGTAAACCGGTTCACCATGTTCCGGGACCTGGACAACAACCTGTTTACCAATTCCGAGGTGTTTATGCTCGCCTTTATAGCCGTTATCGCGGCTATGCTTGTCATTGCGGTCATATTTGTCGTCAGCCGTTTTTCCAAAGGGCTGCTGGGGAACGAGGGCTATCTCATGCACACGCTGCCCGTCCGCCCCTGGCAGCTGGTGGCCTCCAAGCTCATTTGCGGGGTGGTCACCTGGATGGGCTGCGGGGTGGTGGCCATTCTCTCACCCGTTCTGACCCTCCCCCTGAATCTGACCGAACTGTTTCTGTTCCCCTTCTGGCCGGACATATTCCGGGGCATTCTGAAGCACCCCGACGCGCTGGTCCTGGCTGCGGAGTTCTGCCTGGTGATCCTCTCCTTTATTATCCAGCTCATCGCCGTGATCTACCTCGCGCTGTCTGTCGGCCACCTATTCTCCCGCCACCGGAAGTTGGCTGGCACAGCCGCTTTTATTGGGCTGTACATCCTGATTGTCAACATCTATAACTGGGTGTTTTCCCGCAAGCTCATCCAGTCCCTGGTGGACACGGCCTCCACCAGCGCCTACAGTTCCATGCTCACCGCCATTGCCGCCATGCTCATCCCCGCCCTGGCCTTTCTGGCCGCGGTGTGTTGGATTTTGGAACACAAACTGAATTTGGAGTAAAACTACCGCCTGGAGCAATGCTCCAGGCGGTCTTGCTTTGGGCCGTGGAAACGGCCGGTTTCAGCACTCCAGCTTTTCCAGGGTGCAGGTCTTGGCAATAGATTTGCGGATCTCGGCCCGGAGGGGCAGAACCGAGGTGGGGGAAACAGACAGCTCGTCGATGCCGATGGCCAGGAAGGTCTCCAGCAGGGTGAGGTCAGCCCCCAGCTCGCCGCAGATCCCGATCCAGATACCCGCCTTGTGGGCGGCGTCTGTGGCCATTTTCAGCGCCCGGAGGACGGCGGGGTGGTGGGGATCGAAGAACTTGCCCAGGTCGTTGGCCTGGCGGTCGCAGGCCAGGGTGTACTGGGTCAGGTCGTTGGTGCCCACGGAGAAGAAATCCACCTCCCGGGCCAGCTCCCCGGCCACCAGGACGGAAGCGGGCGTTTCAATCATAATGCCGATCTCGGTGTCCTTGTTGTAGGGGACGCCCTCGGCGTCCAGCTCAGCCATCACCTTCTGGCAGGCCCGCTTGCACTCCTTCACCTCCCAGACAGAGGTAATCATGGGGAACATGATCGCCACCTTGCCGTAGGCGGAGGCCCGGTATAGGGCCCGCAGCTGGGTGCGGAACACCTCAGGGCGGTTGAGGCAGATACGGATCGCCCGAACGCCCAGGGCAGGGTTTTCCTCCTTGTGCATCTCAAAGTAGTCCACCTGCTTGTCCGCGCCGATGTCCAGGGTGCGGATGACCACCCGCTTGCCCCCCATGGCGGCGGCAACCTCCTTGTACGCCTGAAACTGCTCCTCCTCGGTGGGGTAGTCGCTGGAAGCCAGATACAAAAACTCGGAGCGGAACAGGCCGATGCCCTGGCCGTCGTTGGACTGGACTGCGGCCACATCCTCGGGATTGCCAATGTTGCAGTAGACCATCATATGCCGCCCGTCCAAGGTGACATCATCCTGCCCCTTCATGGTCTCCATGAGCTCTTTCATTTCCCGCTGCTTGGCCTGCTTGGCCTGGAAGGAGGCCAGCGTAATTTCATCAGGCTCAACGGCCACCTGGCCGGTTTCACCATCGATATACGTCTCCCGGCCGCCGTACTCGGACTTCAGGGATTCCCCCAAACCGCAAATGGCGGGGATGCCCATGGTGCGGGCCAGAATGGCTGTGTGGCTGTTGCCGGAACCTCCCTGGGTGATAAAGCCCAGGATTTTGGATTTGTCCAGCTGGAGGGTCTCGGAGGGGGCCAGGTCGTCAGCCGCCAGAATCACCGGGACGTCGGAGTCAATGCCCCCCTCGGTGACGCCCATCAGGTTGTTGAGGATGCGGCGGGTCACGTCTTTGATGTCGGCGGCCCGGGCCTGCATATAGGCGTCGTCCATAGCCGCAAGCATGGCGGAAAACTCCCCGCCGGCTGTCTCCACGGCCTTTTCGGCGGTGCAGCCCCTCTTCTCCAGCGCATTCATCATGCACTCCACATAGTCCTCGTCCTCCACAAACATGGCGTGAGTCTCGAAGAGGACGGCAGCCTCGTTGCCTGCCTCCTCCCGGGCCTTGTCCGCCAGGGCGTTGAGCTGGTCGATGGACTTTTCCTGGGCGGCGGCGATGCGCCGCTTCTCCTCCTCAATGCCGGCGGCGGGGGCGTCGCTGACGGCGGCGACGGGGCGCTGGAAGAAGTAGACCGGGCCGTTGGCGACGCCCCTGGAAACGCCCTTCCCCTGAATTAAGATCATGATATATTCCTCCTGTTCGATGTAATGCAACGGGGCGCCTGCCGCTTGAAGGCAGACGCCCCGAACGGCGTTTAAAGGTTTTCCTTAAAGAACTGCTCTATGGCGGCGGCATTAGCCTCCTCATTGCCGCCCTCGATGGTAACCGTAACGGTCTCGCCAGTCTTGATGCCCATTCCCATGACCGCCATCAGCCGGGTTGCCACGGCGGACTTGCTGCCATCGGCCTTGGTGATGGTGACGGTGCTGTCCAAGGCTTTGGCGGCTTTGGCCAGCATTCCGGCAGGACGGGCGTGGACGCCTATAGGATCGGTAATGGTGTACTGAAACTGTTTCATAGGGCATACTTCCTTTCAAAATAGTAACCGGATTTATTTTATCACAAAGGACGCCAAAAATCAATCTGCATCCTGCTGTATATGGCAAAAACCGGAGCCCGGCCCGCCGCGCGCCCGGTTCTTTTATACCGCCCAAAGGGATATCTCCCGCGCCGTTATCTGGCTATATGCAGCTGGATGTTTCGCTCACACAGCAGGTCAATCCAGCACTGGGAAATGCCGTCGTCCGTAACAATCATGTCTACCACCGACAGCTGCGCAAAAAAAGCTGGCCGGATCACGTCAAATTTACTGGAGTCCACCAGCAGGATGCGGCTGAGCGAGGCTTCGATAATGGCCTTTTTTACGGGAACCTCGTATTGATTGACGCAGGTAATGCCCAGCTGTTCGCTGACGCCCGCAGCGGAAAGAAATACCTTGGAGGCCCGGGTGCGGTTAATCAGCTCCAGCCCCTCCGGACTTTCAAACATCTGTGTGTTGCGGTGATATGTGCCGCCGGCTGACAGCAGCTTGATTTCCCTGCGCTGGACCAGCTCATTCATAATATTGACGTTATAGCACAGGGCGGTCATAGGCATATTCTCCGGGATCTGCTGCGCAAACTGCTCGGTCGTACTTCCTGTGTCAATAATAATATTGTCGCCGGGCTGGAGGAGGGTGGAGGCCAGCCGGCCGATCTTTGCCTTTTTGTCAAAATTGACCTGCTTCTCCGCGCACAGCTTATAGGGCTTTTGCGCGGGATCGTGCTCCGGGGGAAGCGGGGGGCTGTAAATGGCCACGCCCGATATGTAGTGTATCAAATTCCGGTCCCGAAGCTCATACAAATCCCGCCGGGTGGTAATATCGGACATCTCCATGGCTGTGGCAATTTCGTGGATAGAGGCGCCGCTATGGTGCTTCAAATAGCTGATGATGCTCTGTAACCGCTGTTCTCGTTTGTTGCCGCTCATTTTCATCCATACCCCTTCAATCATGTCGTTCGCAGACTGTAACAATATCATAGCACAAATCGCGGCGGTTGTAAAGGAAGTAATGATAATAATCCTATCATTATTGTACAAAAAGCGACATTATTTTTCTCAATACCCGCTAAAAAAAATGATAGTGATTGACATGCGATCGAAATCATGATATAAAATTATCATCGCAAGCAAATAAATTGAGCATCAAAACGCAAAAACTGATACATTGTTTCCAAACTTTAGATGTGGAAGGAGGCCGCCTTTTCTATGACGACACACCCCTTAACCGGCGTCTGGACTGAGCTGGTTACACCATTTTCCCATACGCTTCAGATTGATTTCCCTTCCATCCGGCGCCTGGTGGACGCTCAGGCCGCCCACGGAATCCAAGGCATCTACATCCACGGGATCAGCGCGGAGACCCTGTCCATGACGGAGAAGGAACAGGTGGAACTGGTTGCCGCGGGAGTAAAAGCTGCGGATGGGCGGATTCCCGTGATGGCCAACCTGATGTGCGCAGGAAAGGCCCGGGCACTGGAGCTGCTGGATGCCTTCGCGGGCTGCGGCGCAAGCTATATCTGCGCCTCCCAGCCGCTGCTGTTCCCCTGCGGAGAGGAGGCGCTGTTTGATTATTTTGCGGAGATCATCCGGCGCGCCCCGGTACCGGTCTGCCTCTACAACATGCCTCAGGCGGGGTACACCGTCCCTCCCAGGCTGGTGGGGCGGCTGGCTCGTACATTCCCCAACTTCCTGGGCTACAAGGACAGCACACAGAACATCATCCATCTCCAGTCGGTGATGGGCGAGGTAGAACGGACGGATTTTTCCGTCCTGGCGGGCAGCGACGCCACCTTCTACGCCACGCTCGCTGTGGGGGGCGCGGGTATTGTGTCGCTGATCTCCCTGATTTTTCCGGACCTTATTACCGGGCTGTATGACGCCTGGCAGCGGGGCGACCACAAGGCGGCCTTCCAGCGGCAGCTGTTTGTCATGAAGGTACGCGACGCCCTCAAGTCGGCCCCCCTGATCGCCGGCTATAAGACCATGGTCCGGCATTTAGCGCTGTTTGAAACAGATCTTGTGCGCGCCCCGCTGTCCTCGGCCAGCCAGGGGCAGGCGGAGGCGCTGCTGCGGCAGCTGGAAAGCCTGGGCGTAATTTAAGCGGAAAGCAAGGAGGTACAGCCATATGAAACAGTATCCCAGGTTCAGGGGCGCCATGACCGAGCTGACCATCAGCTATCTCCCAAACGGCGGCATTGACCACGGAGCAATCCGGCACATGGTGGACTGGCAGGTGGACCACGGAATTCAGGCTATTTTTGCCAACGGAATATCCAGCGAATCCTATATGATGACGCTGGATGAACAGGAGCAGCTGGTGCAAACCATGTGCCGCTCCGCCGGCGGGCGCATCCCGGTGATGTGCAATCTCATGATTCCGGGCTACCGGGACGCCATTGATATGATCCGCCGCTATGAGGACGCCGGCGCGGACGCAATCTGCATCACACCGCCCTACCTGGCCAGCTACAGCGACCAGGCGCTCCGGGAGTATTTTCGCCGCCTGATTGAGTCTACACAGGCCCCCGTCTACATTTACAACGCCCCCCAGACGAACAATCTGCTTTCGCCCCAGCTGCTGGCCGAGCTGGCCAACGAGTATCCCCATGTGCGCGGCTACAAGGACAGCACACAAAGTGTGGTTCACCTTGAGACAGCCATGGGCCTGATTCAAAATCCGGAATTTGAATATATCGCGGGTAGCGACTCCACCATTTTTACCACGCTGGCGCTGGGGGGATGCGGCATTATTTCCTTTATCAGCATCGCTTTTCCCCAGCCGATTATCCAGCTGTGCGACGCCTGGTTTGCCGGCGATGTGGACCTGGCGAGGGAGCGGCAGGCCTTTGTGATGAAAATTCGAGATGTGCTGCGTAAGGGCGGCAACAGCGCCGGATACAAATACGCTTCGGCTCTGGCGGGCTGCCCCATTCAGGGAAGCCGATATCCCGACAGCCTGCTGTATCTGGAGGAGCCCGTCCGCCAGGAAATCAAACGCGGTTTGGAGGAACTGGACCTGATCTGAGGAGGGTGCGCCAAAATGTCGGAAAACATCTTTATTATTAACAGCTACATGTGGTTCCACAGCTTCTACAGCAGCCGCCTTCCGGCCAACGGCGAGACGGTCACCGGCACCGGCTACCGCCCCTCCGGCGGCGGGAAGGGAGCGAATCAGGCTTTTGCCGCCGCCTATGAGGGCGCGAGGGTGGAGCTAGTGGGCCGCGTGGGGAACGACGAACCAGGGCGGGTATGCTGCAAGGAGTGCCGGGAAACAGGCGTCAAAACCAGCTACCTCCAGCTCGACCAGGAGGCCGGCACAGGCTGCGGGTGCATTCTGCGGGACGATTCCGGCGGAAACGCCATCGTAATCTATCCCGGCGCGGGAGATCGGTTCTGCATTGAGGACCTGGAGGCCGCAGAGGAGTATGTCCGCACATGCCGGGTGGGCGGATTTCAGTTTGAGGTCAACGTGGACGCCGTCTTTCAGGCAATCCGGCGCACCAGTGAATGGGGCGTGGAAACCTTTGTGGATCCCGCCCCCGCTACCCCGATTCCGGATCAGGTTTATCCCTGCATCACATACATCAAGCCCAACGAACACGAGGCCGCCGTCTTAACCGGAATTCAGGTCACAGACCGGGAGAGCGCCACCCGGGCCGGCCGGTGGCTGTTGGAGAAAGGCGTTCAGCGCGCGGCCATCATTACGCTGGGCGGGCAGGGCTGCATGGTGGTCGCCCGGGAACAGGAGCGGTTTTATCCCGCGCTGCCGGTGGAGGTGGAGGACGCCACCTGCGCGGGCGACTCCTTCGCCGGCGGCTTTATGGCCGCCCTGGCGGAGGGAAAAACGCTGGAAGAAGCCGTCCACCGGGCCACCGTCCTGGCGGCGTTGACCGTTTCGCGCACCGGTTCCATGTATAACTGCTTTTTCGACAGCCGGGAACAGTACCAGGCCCTCTGGAAGCGCTACCAAAACGGCCTGAATGAATCACAGTTTATCAACTGAAAATGGAGGAAAGAACAATGGAAAAGCAAGAGATTTTGTCCCACATTGACCACACCCTATTGAAGGCCGCCTCTTCCTGGGAGGAAATTAAGGAGGTCTGCGAAACCGCCCTGGCCCATCACACCGCGTCCGTCTGCATTCCTCCCAGTTACGTCAGCCGCGCGCACCAGACTTACCCGGACCTGAACGTGTGCACCGTAATCGGATTTCCTCTGGGATACCACTCCACCGGGGTGAAGGAGGCGGAAGTACGGGAGGCTGTGGCAGACGGCGCCAACGAGGTGGACATGGTCATCAACCTGGGCGACGTAAAGAACGGCGACTTTGACGCGGTTACCCGGGAAATCCGAACCTTGAAACAGGCCGCGGGCGGCAAAATACTAAAGGTCATTGTCGAGACCTGTTATCTAACCCAGGAGGAAAAAATAAAAGTGTGCCGCTGCGTCTCAGAGGGCGGCGCGGACTATATCAAAACCTCCACCGGCTTTGGAACTGCGGGGGCTAAAATCGAGGACATCCGCCTGTTCAAGGAGCATATCGACGCCAATGTGAAAATGAAAGCGGCCGGCGGCGTGAAAACGGTGAGCGATTTGGAACTGTTCCTGGAAGAGGGCTGCGCGCGCATCGGAACCAGCTCCGCAGTAAAGCTGCTGTCCGGCCAGGCAGGCGAAAGCTATTAATGACAGACAGCTATGCTGACAAGGGGGGGATTGTTTTGATTGACTTTGTATTGCGCGGCAGCACAGACCTGATCTACGGCAGGGGCAAGGAGAGCCGGGTGGGAGCATTGATCCGAGACTTCGGCGGAACCAGGGTGCTGATCCACCACTCGGGGGAGCCCTTTGTGCTTCCGCTGATCCGGCGGGTCAAAGAATATCTGGACCAGGCCGGCCTGGCCTGGGTGGAATTGGGCGGCGTGGTCCCCAACCCCAGAATTGAACTGGTGTACCAGGGAATTGCGCTGTGCCGCCGGGAAAAGGTAGATTTTATTCTGGCCGTGGGCGGCGGCAGCGTGATTGACAGCGCCAAGGCCATCGGGCTGGGCGCCGTTTACGACGGAGACGTCTGGGATATTTATGACGGCAGGGTAAAACAGCAGGCTTCCATCCCCTCCGGGGTCATTTCCACCTTTGCCGGAACGGGCAGCGAGGCCACCTTTGGCAGCGTCATCACCAAGGGCAGGCTGAAGCGCGGCATTGAGGACCCGGACGACCACGTGCTGATACGGCCTAAATTTGTCATCCTGAACCCGGAGCTGACCTTTACCATCCCCCGCTTTCAGTCTGCGGTGGGTATTGCGGATATGTTCTCCCATTTGACGGAGAATTTCTTTTCCAAGAACCCGGACAACGACTTTTCCGACGAGCTGATTGTGGCCGGGCTGCACACCGTTTTGAAATTTGCCCCCATCGTGCTGCAGGACCCCACAAATTATGAGGCCCGGGGCGCGCTGATGGTGCTGTCTCCGCTGGCGATCAACGGCGTAACCAAAGTGGGGCGCTGGGGCGACTGGGGCTGCCATGACATTGAGCATGAGATGTCCGGCGAATGGGACATTCCCCATGGGGCAGGGTTGGCAATCGTGATGCCGGCCTGGATGCGGTACGTGTACCGGGACTGGCTGAATCTGTTTGTCCGGTTTGCAAACATGGTGTTTCATGTGCCGGTCAACGTTGACAATCCGGAGCAGACCGCCCTGGCCGGAATTGAAAAGTTTTCTGATTTTCTGTTTCAAACCCTGGGCCTGCCCTCTTCCCTGAGCGGCCTGGGCATTGCGCCGGAGGCGCTTACGGACGAGGTCCTGCACCGTGTGGCCGAGCAGGTATTCTACCTGGGCGGCGAGACGGTTGGCCGCACCCGCCCCCTCTGCTCCGACGATATTTTCCAAATTCTGAAGATGTGCGTGTGATGGGAGGGAGAACCTATGACTGACTTTGAACTGCGGAATATTCCAGACCTGATCTTTGGCCGCGGCGGCCAGCTGCGGTGCGGGCAGCTGATGCGGGAAATCGGCGGAACCAAGGTGTTGATCCACCACGCGGGCGAACCCTTTGTGCTCCCTCTGATTGAAACCGTGAAGGAGCTGCTCAGGCAGGAGGGCCTGGATTTTGTGGAGCTGGACGGCGTCGTACCCAATCCCCGCCTGTCAAAAATCCGGGAGGGGATCCGGCTGTGCCGTGAGCAGGGGGTTGACAGCGTTCTGGCTGTGGGCGGCGGCAGCGTGATCGACAGCGCCAAGGGAATCGCGATGGGCGCCGTCTACAACGGCGACGTGTGGGATTTTTACTGCGGCAGGGCAGTCCCCCAGGCGATCCTGCCCCTGGGGGTGATCTCCACCTTCGCCGGAACGGGAAGCGAGTTTTCCCGGGCCTCGGTGGTCACCAACGAGGAGAACGGCCTGAAGCGCTCCGCAGACGACTTTGACCTGATGCGGCCCAGGTTCGCGATTCTTAACCCGGAGCTGACCCTTACCGTGCCGCCCATGCAGACGGCCTCCGGAGCCTCTGACATCATGTCGCACCTGTGTGAAAACTATTTCACCGCCACCAAGGACGTATACCTGAACCACAAGCTGCTGGCGGCGGGAATGCACACCGTGATTAAAAACGCGCCCATCGCGGTAAAGGAACCGGATAATTACGCGGCGCGCAGCGCGCTGATGATCGTAGCCCCATTTGTAATCAGCGGCCTGCTGCGGCTTGGGCTGGCGGGAGACTGGGCGTGCCATCTCATCGAGCACGAGATGTCCACCGAGTGGGATATTCCCCATGGGGCGGGGCTGGCGGTTATCACCCCGGTTTGGATGACCTACGTATACCGGCAGAACGTTCCCCTGTTCGCCAAATTCGCCGTAGACGCCTTTGGGATTGAATACGACTTTGAGCACCCGGAACGCACTGCGCTGGAGGGGATTGCCGCCCTGAGGGCATTTTTCAGCAGCCTGGGCATGCCGGCCCGGATCAGCGATTTTCATAAGGGGAACATTACGGACGAGACCCTGCGGAAGATGGCTGGCCGGATTCCCTATTACGGGAGTAAAAACACCATTGGAGAAACCTTCCTTCTCACCGAGGAGGATGTCTGGCAGATCTATAAAGCCGCTATGTAAGCGGCTGTATTTGGGAGTCCATGCGGCGCGGAATCAGTTGGAGAGAGGCAGTAAAACGAAGTGAGAAGGCAACGCAGTTGCTGTAAAGGAGGAACAAATTGTGATTACCACCATCATTATCGTCATGGCAATCTATTTCCTGGCAATGATCGGAATCGGCTGGATGGGCCGCAAAAACGCGGACAGCTTCAACAGCTACCTGAATACCGGACGCAAGGCCGGCGTGCTGCTCATCATGGGCGGCGCCATTGGCGGCCACATCGGAAACGGCTTTGTGGTCGGCGGCGCCGGCAGCGGCGCGGAAATGGGAATCAGCGGAATCTGGTACGGCGTCGGGTGCGCGCTGTCCTACGTGGTGCTGTCCTTTACCATTAACGACTATATCTACAAAAAAGGCTACATGTCCCTGGCTGACTTTCTCCAGGAGCGCTATGGGGACAAAATCACATCCCTTGTCTACAGCGTGACCACGGCGCTGTGCTTTGTGGGCAACATGGCCGCCCAGATCATGGCCGGTCGCGCCCTGTTCGTGTCCCTGGGGCTGAACGGTACCGTGGGCGCCGTTGTCATTACGGTGGTTGTGGTGCTTTATTCCCAGATCTCCGGCCTGTGGGGCGCGTTTGCCACCTCGGTCGTCCAGACGGCCATTATTATGATCGGCCTGATTGGCACCACCGTGCTGCTCATTGCCAACGGCGGCATCGGCCTGATTCAAGAGGCGGTGGCCTCCGGCGCGCTGCCCGACACCATGTTCAAGCTGATCCCCATGGACGGGGCCACCTTTGTCATGCTGATTGTCCCCACCTGCCTGGCCATTCTCACCGACCAGTGCGCGCTCCAGCGCATCAATTCGGCCAAAAGCGCCCGGACTTCCAAGGTTGCGCACCTGCTGTCCTTCGTGTGCATGATCCCCCTGGCCATCATGCCCGCCTTCGTCGGCATGTACGCGGCGGCAAAATACGGCATCCGTGACTCCGCGGCTTTCTTCACCGTCATTCTGAACGCCCTGCCGCCCCTGTTCTGCGCCATCCTGGTTGCCGCTGTGGCCGCCGCCGTCATGTCCAGCATTGACTGCCTGTTCCTGGGCACCTCCGCAGTGGTCTTCCACGATATCTACAAGGGCATGATCAACCCCGACGCCGACGAGGAAAAGCTGCTCAAGATGACCGTCTGGCTGAACATTATCCAAGCCTCCTTCGCCCTGATCGTGGCGCTGAACTTCACCAACATCGTCAATCTGCTCAGCTCTACCTACTCCTTCTTCGCGGCCTCCTGCCTGGTTCCCTTTGTGGGCGGCGTGCTGTGGAAGAAAGGCACCAAAACGGGCGCCGTTGCCAGCTCTCTGTGCGGCGTTGCCCTGGTTATTCTAAATGGCACTGGCATTCTGCCCCTCCCCTACGCCAGTGTGTTCCCCATTCTGCCGGCCGTCATTGTCTATGTGGTGGTCAGCCTCTGTACGCAGAAGGAATTGAAAACAGCCTGACCTCTCCGGGCTGATTCCCTGCGTCCAGAAACACCACACCGGCCGCCGGCCCGCGCCGGCGGCCGGGCGTGGTACATTCATGTATTGCGAAACAGATGAAAATGAGGTAATATTATGAACAATAAAGCGTTTATTCTTGGGAGCTACCACTGCTGCTACTCCTTCACCTCGGAGGAGATCCCCGCGTTGGGCGAGACCGTAATGGGATACCGCTTCAAAATGTCCGGCGGAGCCAAGGGCCATGGCCAGATGCTGGCCGCTGCGCTGGCCGGGACGCAGGTCTGCGGCATCATGCGCGTAGGGGACGACGCCTA
The DNA here is from genome assembly GCA_947383275.1 of uncultured Bacillota bacterium. Taxonomy (GTDB): domain Bacteria; phylum Bacillota; class Clostridia; order Oscillospirales; family Oscillospiraceae; genus Lawsonibacter. Next base: position 14,857 of record CANDCW010000021.1, on the reverse strand, counting down.
CGGGCATCTGTGCATTGAGGACTTCAAGCGGGCCGGGATTGACTGCACCCACGTAAAGATCGATCCGGAACACGCCACCGGCGCCGCCGGCGTCATGCTCAACCGAAAAGGCGGCAACATCATTACCGTCGTACCCGGCGCCAACGCCGAAATTACAAAAGAGGATATCGACCAGGCGGAGGGCATGATGAAGGAATGCTCTGTGGCTGGTTTCCAGTTTGAGAACAACTTTGATGCGATTGAGTACACCATCCGGAAAGCCCGCGCTCTGGGTGTGGAGACCATGGTGGACCCTGCGCCTGTGGTTCAATTTGACGAAGATCTGTACCAGTATATTACCTATATCAAGCCTAACGAGGTGGAGGCGTCGCTGCTCAGCGGTGTTGAGGTGACAGACACGGCCAGCGCGCTGAAGGCGGGCCGCGTCCTGCTGGACAAGGGGGTCAACAAGGCGGCCGTCATCACCTTGGGCGGGGAAGGGGCCGTTTTGGTTGCGCGGGACATGGAACGCCTTTTCCCCAGAGTGCCCGTAGAGGTCCGGGACACCACCAGCGCCGGGGATACCTTTGCCGGCGCCCTGGTGGCCTCCATCGCCCAGGGGATGTCCCTGCCTGATGCGGTAGTCAACGCCAATTGCATCGCCGCCTGTTGCGTCAAGCGCCTGCCCAATCAGACCGTTTTTGAATTCTTTCCGGACGCGGAAGAGCTGGCTCAGCTCCAGAAGAGCTACCGCGCCCTGCTGTAACGTCAGGAGGAATGACTATGTTAACCAAAAAAGATGTGGAGCGTATGCTGGACGCCTCCATGGCGGCCTCCAACCCTACCATTCAGGAGGCGGTGGATTTTACCACAAAGGCCGCAGATTATGAGTTTGCCGGTATTTTGGCTTCCGCCTACTTTGTCAGGCACGTTGCGGAAATTGCCCACAGCAGGGGGCGTGAAATCGTCTCGGTGGTGGATTACCCCATGGGCGGCGCGGACAACGAGATCCGCCTGGTGGCCGCGCGCAGGGCCATCGCGGACGGCGCGGACAGCCTGGATGTCTCGATGAACATCAGCGCCTTTCTGGCAGGGGACTACCGCCGCGTGAAGGAGGAGATCAAGCCTTTTCTGGAGCTGGCGCGGGGGGAAAAGCTGATTAAGATCATCTATTTTGCCACCCTGCTCACGCCGGATCAGCAGTTGAAGGCGGCGGAGCTGTGCATCGACTGCGGCGTGGAGTACCTGAAGACCAACACCGGCCATGGATGCACCAGCAAGCCGGAGGAGGTCAAGCGGATTAAAGACCACTTTGGCGGGGCCATCAAGGTGATGGTCTCAGGCGGGGTCCGAACCGGCCAGGACGCCAGGCAAATGATTTTGGCCGGGTGCGACCGGATTGCGACCAGCGCGCCCTTCCGTATTTTGGACACCTTTGTGGAGGAGTGAGGACATGAAAAGAGCTGAATTGGCAAAACGGCTGGTCGCCAGCGAGCTGGCCATCGGGCGAACAGAGCAGCAGGTCGCCAGCTTTGTCCGGCAGGCAGCCAGGCGGGGCATGCTGGGCGTCTGCGTATACCAAAATATGGTGCTTACCGCAGTGGAGGCCGCCGGGGAAAGCGGTTTGAAGGTCTTTACAGTGGCCGGTTTTCCTTCCGGTATCGATATGCCCGTCACCAAGGTTTCCGACGTAGAGCTGTCCACAAGGCGGGGCGCGTCCGGGGTGGCTATGGGCGTCAATCTCTCCGCTTGGAAATCTAAGGACCTGGAGACCCTCCAAGAGGAATTGCGGGGAGCCTCGGAGGCGGCCCACCGCGGAGGCGGACGCCTCTCCGCCGTTCTGAACACCTTCCAGCTGGAGGATGAAGAGGCCGTCCAGCTGGCCGGCCTGTGCGCCGGCTGGGGCGCGGACGCGGTTAAGACGACTTGCGGCGACAGCGTAATCCCCCGCGCCACCGGCATCCGCGATGTGGCGCTGATTTATGGCGCTGTGAAGGGCAGGGCCGTGGTAGAGGCCGAGGGGCAGATCAGCACCCTGGAGTCGGCCCTGGCCCTGCTGGACGCGGGGGCCGGCGTCATATACAGCAGCGACGCGTTCTCCATTTTGGATTGCGCGGAAGAATGATAAGGGAGCGTTACATATCATGAAGTATACGTTAGATGTAAAAGGCTGCCCGGAGCTCTCCAAACAGACCGCCTATGTGGCAAATTTATATCGGGCCAATTTTGTCATCACCAGAGAGGATGTGGCGTACCTGAAGCATCTGCCCGCCTTTTCGGTCCTCCTGATTCAGACGGCCAAGTCCCGAACGCTGGAAATCTGTCCGCCCCGGGAGGTACGCGGCCAGCAGTTGTCCGATGACGCGGCCGCTTTTCTGGCGGAGCTGGGCGTCCGGCTGATCATTGCCGATGATGCAAGCATGCAGGGCGGCCACCCCCTCCCGGTAGCCGCCGCCTCCTGCCTCTGCGGGATTACGCCTGGCTTTTACAGCTGTTCCACAACGCAGGAGGGCGCGGTACTGAGCGAAATGCCCGCAGGCTTGCTGCCTCTGGGCGTCCGCCGGGACGGCAGCCTATACTCCCGCATCCAGTGGGGCAGCACCACCACCCTGAACCCCTACTACTGGATCTGCAACCTGATTGACGACGACATCGAGCGAAACGGCGGGACCTGGGGCGCCAATACCAACGGTCCCGCCAACGCCATTCTGGATTTTTTCGGGGAGGAAAAAGCCATCTCCTGCATTCGAATTTTCCACAATGTCGGCTCCCCCATCAGCATGGAGGAGGAGATGGCCTCTGCCATTCGCCTATACGTGTCGGATGACGAGCGGTGCTCCCACTTTGGAAATGAGGAAGCGGACATAGACAGCGTGGCCTGGACAGAAATTGTCTCAGCCCAGATGGAGATGAAGGAGCAGTGGAACACATACGTTCTCGACACCCCGGTGAAGGCGAAATACGTACGCATCGAGCTGGTAAAAAACTTTGGCACGCCCCCCGATCTGCCTTGGACTGAAACCGCTGAACTGAAAATATTTCCCGCAACATAAGGCAGCCCGGACATTCTGTGGGCGGCAAATTTCCGTGCGGCGCATGGTGCCGACGGATCAGAAGGGGTGACGGTATGTCCACATCTCAATTGGTCATTTTGATTCTGGTCCTCTATATGGGGGCGATGCTGGTACTTGGAAGGTCAGCCAGGAAACGGATCAAAAGCGTGCAGGATGCCATTGCCGCACCTGGGCAGAGCACAATGCCGCTGCTGGTCGGCAGCGCAGTTGGAACGCACATCGGCAGCGGATTTGTTGTGGGCGGAGCCGAATACGGCGCCCGCTTCGGTATCGGCGGGGCCTGGTACGGCATCGGATGCGGAATATCCTATCTAGCAGTGGGGCTGTTCATCAGCCGCTTTGCCTACCGGAACGGCTTTCTCTCGCTGTCGGACTATTTCTCCAGGCGCTACCAGGGCAAGGCCACCCGGCTGATTTACAGCGTGGCCACTATGCTGTGCTGCATCGCCATGCTGGCCGGCCAGCTCCTGGCCGGACGGGCCATTTTTCTGGCGGTTGGCATTCCGGAGGCGTGGGGCGTGGTTTTAACCGCTGTCATCTCGCTGTGTTACGCCACCACCAGCGGGCTTTGGGGGACAATGGCCGCTTCCGCGCTCCAGTCCGCTGTCATTTTTGTGGGAATGCTTCTGGCGCTGGCTGTTATGCTGTGCAGCCATGGCATACCGGAGCTGGTCCATTCCCTGCCCGCGTCCTGCTTTGACCCCATCCCCTTTGACAGCGAATTCTTTGTGTCCATGGTGGTGCCCACGGCAACAGTCAGCTTAGTAAGCCAAGGCATTTACCAAAACATCAGCTCTGCAAAATCAGAAAGAGCGGCGGTCTGGGGCTACCTGATCGGCGGGCTGTTCCTCATTCCGGTGGCGCTGATTCCACCGCTGCTGGGAATGTTCGGCCGGGCGCTCTTTCCTCAGGCGGCCCCGGCGGAGGTGTTCATGGCGCTGCTGCTGAGCCGCCTGCCCACGGCAGTCGCGGCAGTCATCCTGGCGGCGATTATCTGTGCGGTTCTGGGGGCGTGCAACAGCGCCTACATTGTAGTGGCGGCCAACGTGGTCCACGACATTTACCAGGGAATGATTGATCCCGACGCCAGCTCTCAAAGCTGCCGCAGGGTGCTGGCGTTGGTAAACGCCCTGGTCTGCGTCATTGGAATTTTTCTTGCCCTGCGCATGAACGACATCATCCAGCTTCTGGCGCTGGGGTACAGCCTGTTGACCGCCGGATGCCTGGTCCCGTTCGCGGGCGGGCTGCTGTGGAAGCGCGGGACTGCCGCGGGGGCGCTGGCCGGCTCTTTTGTGGGGATGGCTGCGTCGGCCGGCAGCTCACTGGGCCTGTTTTGGCTGCCTTATCCCAGTATTTCCGCTATCCTGTTGTCCGCGCTGGCGTATGTTCTTGTCAGTCTTTTCAAAAAACAGCGGCAGTGAAGGAACTTTACTTTTACCCTCCGTGCCGCCCATATAAAAGGCATCATAAATCCCGCTCCGGCTGCTATCGCTTAGCCGGAGCGGGATTCTTTACCGTTCCTGAATGACCCGGTTCAGCTCCCGTTCCATCTCCTCCTTGCTCCGGATGGAGCTAAAACAAAGCAGCTCCGGTTGAAAAGAAAACTGTCCAGCCCGCCGTCCCCGCGATCCAGTGCCAGCCCGGCTCGGTGTACGCCCCCGTGCCCGGTATGGTCATCCCCTCCGAGGAGATTCCCGACGAGACCTTTGCCGCGGGCGTTTTGGGGCAGGGCGTAGGCATCCGGCCCGAAACCGGAATTGTGGTCGCCCCCTTCGACGGGGAGATCTCCTCCGTCACCGACACCAAACACGCGGTGGGTATCTCCGCCCCCAACGGCATGGAACTGCATCCCCGGTGCCGTTTCCGCCCAGGAGCGGCACCGCAGTCTATCCCTTAATACTGTATTTTTCAACATCAACGATGGCTGAGCCTGTGGCCTCAAAAGAGATGCTGTCCGCATTTTGGGGCGTGTACAGCGTGGAGGTCAGGACCTGCTCGCCATCGTTGACGAATACCTCGGCGGAAACCGGTCGATGATAAATCTCAGCTTAATCTCGCCCCCCTGATAACGCACCAGAGCTTTTCGGGACGCAACAATATTGTGGCGGAAACCGGAGTGGCTGCGGTCAAAGCGGAGGACGCTGTTGTTGGGAGCGTAGGTAACAGCGGTATAAAGCTCGGTGTCCTTGGCGATTTTGATGGTAAACTGTTGATACAGCGCCCCTCCAGCAGGGCGGATGCGGACGGTCATGTCCACACAACGGCCCGACACTTGGGGCAGGCACAGACACTCCCGGACATACACGTTCCGGTAAATGACCAGATCTCCGCGATAGCGCTCCAATTCCTGAACCGGGCGCTGGATAAGCCGGCCGTTTTGGACAGAGAGCTCCCGGGGAATGGTCATCTGCCCAAACCACTTGATGTCGTGGGGCTGGCTTTGTCCCGTCTCCGGGGACTGCATCCAGCCAATTAGAATCCGCCGCCCGTCCGGAGCGGCCATGGTCTGGGGTGCGTAAAAATCCAGACCGTAATCCAGGCTGTGCAGCTCCTGCCGCTCAAAGGCGCGGGTTTTTTTGTCATAGCGGCCGATGATATAGGCAGCGTTATTTCCGTTGTGAAATTCCAAACCCTCAGCCAACATCTCCATGGGCGAGACAATCAGCACATCTGTCCCGCCCAGTGGGTGTTGTAGGGTTATACTGATAGAACAGGTGATATTTTCCTTGATAATAGGAGAACCCGTTGGGGTCGTTCAGCCAGCCCACCGTAGGCGTAACGTGAAAGAGGGGGCGCTCCTCAGGCGAAATCCGGCCGCCGCAGGCCTCCTCGTAGTGTCTGGCCTTGGATTAGTTGGAGAATCAGGCGCACCGATGCCTCCGCCAGGGCCTGGAAAGGCTGGCATACCATGGTGTCAGTTTTGCAACTGCACTTTGGATCTGGATGGGCATAACATCAAATTCGCCGGCAACGGCGCCACGTCCATTACGGGTGTGCTGGGCAGGTGCTGCTGGAGCTTGTCAGGAGGCAGGGATCAGGAGTGTTGAATCGCTTTTGTAAATATTGCACAAAAAAGTGTTTTAGATTTTTCCGAATTTAACCCTTGACATTTTCTTCCCCATTTTGGGCGCATTTTGTCTTGAAAGCCGCCCCATCCTCTGATATAATAGAAAAGTTAGCATGTAGCAGTATGTTCTGCGTTCTTGCATTTGGCGCAGCGCGGCCGGATCAGGCGGGAGGTGACCACCGGTGAAATACAAGCAGTGGCAGGTGGCCGCTCCCTGCCCGGAGGGGCGGCTTGCCCTGGAGCGGGCGGGGCTGTCCCCCCTGCTGGCGGGGCTGCTGTCCGCCCGGGGAATCGTCCGGCCAGAGGACGCCGTCCGCCTGCTCTCCCCCGGCCGGGAGCCCATCCCCGACCCCTTTCTCCTGAAGGATATGGACGCGGCTGCCCAACGGGTGCGCCTGGCCCTGGAGCGGGGGGAGCTCATCGCTGTCTACGGCGACTACGATGTGGACGGAATTACCTCCACCTGCCTGCTCACCCAGTTTCTCTCCGCCCGGGGCGGACGAGTTGTCCCATACATCCCCAGCCGCCTGGGGGAGGGCTACGGACTGAATCATGAGGCCGTCCAGGCCCTGGCGGGGCAGAAGGTGGGGTTAATCATCACGGTGGACTGCGGCATTACCGCCGTGGAGGAGGCTGCGCTTGCCGCCAGCCTGGGAATGGACGTGGTCATCACCGACCACCACGCCTGCAAGGAGGAGCTGCCCCTCGCCGCCGCCGTTGTGGACCCCCACCGTCCCGACTGCCCCTACCCCTTCAAGGGCCTGGCGGGAGTGGGCGTAGCCCTGATGCTGGCTCTGGCCGTGGCCGGCCCCCGGGAGCGGCAGGCCGTTTTCAACGAATTCTGCGACCTGGCCGCCGTGGGTACGGTGGCCGACGTCATGCCCATGACCGGGGCCAACCGGGCCATCGTCAGCCTGGGGTTAAAACAGCTGGACCCGCCCCGCCGGTTGGGCTTTGCCAGCCTGATTCGCTGCGCCGGCCTGGAGGACAAGCTGGTAACCTCCGTCTCCGTGGGCTATACCCTGGCCCCCCGCATCAATGCCTCCGGGCGGATGGGAATGGCGGAGGTGGCCGTGGAACTGTTCCTTACGCGGGATCCCGCCCGGGCCGACGAGCTGGCCGCCCGGCTGTGCGAGCTCAACCGGGAACGGCAGGCCATTGAAAGCGATATCTTCCAGCAGTGCGTCCGCCACCTGGAGCAGGCGCCCCAAGAGGGGGCCATTGTGCTGGCCGGGGACCAGTGGCACCAGGGCGTGGTGGGCATTGTGGCCTCCCGCCTGGCCGAAAAATACGCCTGCCCCTGTTTTATGATCTGCCTGGACGGCGGCACGGGCAAGGGCTCCTGCCGCTCCTGGGGGGACATCAACCTCTTCGCCCTGCTGTCCTCCTGTTCCGGGCTGCTGGAAAACTTCGGCGGGCACGCCCTGGCCGCTGGCTTCACCGTGAGGGAGGAGAACATCCCTGCCTTGGCTGCGGCCCTGCGGCGAGCCGTGGCCGACAGCTGCCATGGCGAGGCCCTGCCTTCCGTGCTGGAGGTAGACATGGCTGTTGCCCCCCAGCATCTGACCGTGGAGGCCGTGGAGGCGCTGGAGCTGCTGGAGCCCTGCGGCACGGGCAATCCCAGGCCGGTCTTTCTCCTCCAGGGGGCTCAGGTCCATTCTATGTCCCAGGTGGGCCGGGGCCGGCATCTGAAGCTGAAGCTGGAGTCCCGGGGCATCCCTCTGGACGCCATCTACTTTTCCAGCCAGGGCGCCGAACTGGGGCTGTACCCCGGCTGCCGGGCGGATGTGGTCTTCTATCCCCAGATCAACGATTTCAGGGGGGTGCGCTCCGTCCAGCTCCAAGTAGTGGACCTGCGCCCGGCCCCTTCCAGGGCCCAGCTGGAGCAGGCCATCTATGAGAAGTACTGCCGGGGCGACCCCCTCACCTGCGAGGAGGCCCGCTTCCTCCTGCCCGAACGCCGGGACTTTGTGGGGCTGTACCGCTGGCTGGAGCGGCAGTCCACCAGCTGCACTGTGGTGGAGGACACTCCCGCCCGCATTGCCCGCTCCGTAGCCCGGGCCACCCGCCAGCGGGAGGTGCCCGCCCGCACCATGCTCTGCCTGGAGGTGCTGGAGGAGCGGGGACTTATCAACGTGAACCGCCGCACCGACCGCATTCAGATCACCCTGCGGCAGGTGGAGCATAAAGTGGATTTGGAGGCCTCCGATATTATTCGGAAGCTGAGAGCGATTTTGGATAGTTAAACCGAGGTGACGATATGGACCCCATTTTGGAGCGCTATCATGCGCTGGAAAAGAAGGTACAAGGCTACATGCCCAATCTGGACACCAAACGGCTGTACGACGCCTTTACCTACGCCGACACCGCCCACCACGGACAGCTGCGCAAGAGCGGCGAGCCCTATATCATCCATCCCATCGCCGTGGCGGAAATCGTAGCCGACCTGGAGCTGGATCTGGACTCGGTGGTGGCCGCCCTGCTCCATGACTGCATTGAAGACACCGCCTCCACCCACGAGGAGATCGCCAAGAAGTTCAATCCTACCGTGGCCGATCTGGTGGAGGGGGTCACCAAGCTGACCAAGATGCAGTTTGTCACCAAGGAAGAGGAGCAGATGGAGAATCTGCGGAAAATGCTCATGGCCATGAGCCGGGACATCCGGGTCATTCTCATCAAGGTCTGCGACCGGCTGCACAACATGCGCACCATGGAGTACCAATCCCCCCGGAAGCAGCGGGAAAAGAGCCTGGAAACCATGGAGATCTACGCTCCCATCGCCCACCGGCTGGGTATGCAGAAGCTGAAGTGGGAGCTGGAGGACCTGTCCCTGCGCTATCTGGACCCCATTGGCTACAAGGAGATTGAGGAGGAGCTGATCGAACGCTCTTCCACCCATGAGGAATTTCTGGCCGGCATCCAGCAGCGCATTGAGGAGCGGCTGGGCCAGGAGGGCCTGCACTGCACCATCTACGGCCGGGTAAAGCACATCTACTCCATCTACCGGAAAATGTTTACCCAGAACAAGACGCTGGACGAAATTTTTGACTTGTACGCTTTCCGGGTGATTGTCAGCGACATCCCGGAGTGCTATAACGTGCTGGGCTGCATCCACGACATGTTCAAGCCGGTGCTGGGCCGGTTCAAGGACTACATCGGCACCCCCAAGCCAAACATGTACCAGTCCCTCCATACCACCGTCATCGGCCGGGAGGGCATCCCCTTCGAGGTCCAAATCCGCACCTGGGAGATGCACCAGACTGCGGAGTACGGCGTTGCCGCCCACTGGAAGTACAAGCAGGGCCTGGCCAACCGCAACCTGGGCACCGAGCACGAGTTCGAGTGGGTCCGCAAGCTGCTGGAGGGCCAGCAGGACACTGACGCCGAGGAGTTTGTCTCCACCCTGAAGGTGGACCTCTTTGCCGACGAGGTCTTTGTCTTTACCCCCAACGGAGACGTGAAGAGCCTGCCCAGCGGGGCCACGCCCATCGACTTTGCCTACAACATCCACTCCGCCGTGGGCAATACCATGGTGGGCGCCCGGGTCAACGGGCGAATGGTCCCTTACGACTACACCCTGTCCAATGGAGACATTGTAGAGGTGCTCACCTCCAAAAACGCCAAAGGCCCCAGCCGGGACTGGCTTAAGCTGTGCAAGTCCAACGAGGCCCGGAACAAGATCCGCCAGTGGTTTAAGAAGGAACGACGGGAGGAGAATATCGCCACCGGTCGGGCGGCCTTTGAGGCGGAGCTGAAGCACGCCAAAATGCCCCTGGCCTCCATTACCGCCGACGAGGTCCTCCCCCACATCCTCCATAAACTGCGCTGCGGCACCCTGGACGAGCTGTACGCCGCCATCGGCTACGGGGGAACTACCGCCTCCAAATCGGTGGCCCGCATCCGGGAGGAGCTGCAGCGGCTGGGCCGCCTCCAGGCGGAAAAGGCCGCGGCAGCCGCACGCACCACCGCTGAAAGCGTCATTATGCCTGGCAACGCCGCCCCCTCCGAGACGCACGGCCCCGTCAGGCCCCGTCAGTCGGACAGCGGCATTATTGTAGAGGGGCTGGGCAACTGCCTGGTCAAGTTTGCCAAGTGCTGCACCCCCGTCCCCGGCGATCCGGTGATTGGCTTTATCACCCGGGGCTACGGCGTATCCGTCCACCGCTGCGACTGCCCCAACGCCGCCCCCGACCGGCGCAAGCCCGAGGAGGAGGCCCGCTGGATCAAGGTCTCCTGGGTGGAAAGCAAGCTGCCCAACTACAAGACCTCCTTGGAGTTGGCCGCCAAGGATCGGGACAACCTGACCCTGGACGTGGCCATGGCCCTGTCCACCGCGCAGGTAAAGGTATCCGCCCTGTCCGCCCGCTCCATGCCCGACGGCCACGCCACCATCTCCATGGTGGTGGAGGTAAAGGACAGGGGCGAGCTGGAGGGCGTCATCAATAAACTGAACAACATCCAGGGCGTGTACCATGTGGCACGGGCGTCCGGAAAGTGAGCAGCCTATGAGAGCAGTCGTCACCCGGGTCGCCTCCGCCTCCGTCACCATCGGCGGGAAGGTGGAGGGGGCCATTGAGAAGGGCTTTTTGGTCCTGCTGGGGGTGGGCCCCCAGGACAATGAGTCCGCCTGCGACAAACTGGCGGAAAAAATCTGCAATCTGCGGATATTTGAGGACGAAAACGGAAAAATGAACCGGAACCTGGAGCAGGTGGGCGGCTCCCTGCTGGTGGTGTCCCAGTTTACCCTATATGCCGACACCTCCTCCCGCCGCCCCGGCTTTTCCCATGCCGCCAAGCCCGACCTGGCTGTCCCCCTATATGAGCGGTTCATGGAGCGGTGCCGCCAGCGGGGCTTCGCCGTGGAGCATGGCCAGTTCGGGGCGGACATGCAGGTGGCCTCGGTCAACGACGGGCCGGTCACCATTCTATTTGACACTGAGAAACCGTAGGAGGGAATGTCTATGAAAGTCAAAATGATGCAGGTAGGCCCCATCGGCACAAACTGCTACATTTTGGAGGATGAAACCACCCGCAAGTCCGCCATTATTGACCCCGGCGACGAGGCGGAGCAGATCCTGTTCGCCCTGAATGAGATGGACAGTCAGGTGGAATATATTCTCCTGACCCATGGCCACTACGACCACACCACGGCAGTGCCCGACCTCCACGAGGTTTTGCCGGAGGCAAAAATTTATATCCACAAGGCGGACGCCAACGGGACGGGCAGCCACATCTTCCCTCTAGCCGGCCAGGTGGAGGACCTGCTGTTCTACGACGAGGGCGACACCCTGCCCCTGGGCTCCCTCACCATTGAGGTGCTCCATACCCCAGGCCACTCCCAGGGCTCCGTCACACTGAAGGTAAAGGACGCGCTTTTCACAGGGGATACCCTGTTCGCCGGGAACTGCGGCCGTACCGATCTGCCCGGCGGCAGCTATGAGGAGATCCTGCGCTCCCTGGCCCGGCTGGGTCGCCTGGAGGGCAACTATTATGTCCTGCCCGGCCACGATGGCACCTCCAACCTGGAGCAGGAACGGAAGTACAACCCCTACCTCAAAGAGGGGATGGCCAAAAACCCGGCATGAGGCTCTATTTTCAGGCCGGTGATTTCCCCTGGTCTCCGGAGCGGTATCACTACGCGGCGGAGCAGATGATGCTCACGCTTTTTCCCGGGGAGCGGCCGGAATATCCGGAAGGCATTCCCCATAATATGTCCGGAGAAGACAACGGTGCGGTGTTCGCCCTTCACCGGGGCGGGGAGCTGGCTGAAGTCAGCGCCCAGGTCCGCCGCCCCCAGGGATGCCGCAGCGGCACGGCCCGCTTTCCCTCCCGGGACCTGGACCGGCCCCCGGAAGAAGTCTACCACACCGTCCAGCACGCGCTGAAGCTGGCCTTTTACCAGGCAGGCACCGCGCTTTTGGGCTATGAACCCCCTTGGGGCGCCTTGACCGGGGTGCGCCCGGTGAAGCTGCCCACCCGCAGCCTGCTGGCCGGAGCTACCCCCGCCCAGGCCGCGCAGGAGCTGCAAAGGGAGTACCACGTCTCCCCCGTCCGGGCCGCGCTGGCGGTGGACTGCGCCAAGGCCAGCGTGGAGGCCCTGCAATCCCTGAAGGCGCAGGAGGTTTCCCTTTACATCGGGATCCCCTTCTGTCCCACCCGGTGCGCCTACTGCTCCTTTGTCTCCGCCGATGTGGGCCGTACCCTCAAGCTGGTGGACCCCTATGTGGACGCCCTCCTTCGAGAGATCGAGGAGACAGGCCTGGTGCTGCGGGAGGCGGGGCTGGCCGTCCGCTCCTTCTACATGGGGGGCGGCACGCCTACCACCCTGAGCGCGGACCAGCTGGACCGGCTGCTCTCCCAATGCAAAAAGTCCCTCCCCCTGGACGGCTGCACCGAGTATACCGTGGAGGCGGGACGGCCCGACACCATCACCCAAGAAAAGCTGCTTGCTCTGGCCCGGCACCATACCAGCCGCATCTCCATCAACCCCCAGACCCTGGAGGGCCCTGTGCTGGAGGCGATCGGCCGGCGGCATACCCCCGGGGACATTCGGGCAGCCTATGAACTGGCCCGAGCCGGGGGCTTCAGCTGCATTAACATGGACCTGATTGCCGGCCTGCCCCGGGACTCCTTTGCCGGCTTCCGCCGTTCCCTGGAGGGGGTGCTGGCCATGGGGCCGGAAAACATTACCGTCCACACCCTGGCCCTGAAGAAGGGCTCCGCCCTGATGGAGCGGGGGGGAGCCCTCCCCAGCGGGGAGGAGGTGGCCCGGATGCTGGACTTCTCCCGGGAAATTTTAACAACAAGCGGTTATCATCCATACTATTTATACCGTCAGAAATACATGTCCGGCTCTCTGGAAAACGTGGGCTGGGCCAAGCCGGGAACGGAAAACCTCTACAACATCGTCATGATGGAGGAGCTGCACACCGTCGTCTCCCTGGGGGCGGGGGGCGTTACCAAGCTCATTCAGGACGGGAAAATCCTCCGCCTCGCCAATCCCAAGTATCCCCACGACTATCTGTCCGGACTGGATCAGGTGCTGGGGCAGAAGGCGGAAATCAGGACTTTTCATATGCGGTAAGAAAGGAGACATATCCATGGCCTACCAACTGCAGGAGATCAACAGACGCATCCGGAGCGGCGTGGAGGAGTTTTTGGCCGAATGTGATGAAAACTACACCCAGCGGGTGTCGCTGGCGGCGGACCGGATCCTGTCCAACTTGGAGCGCAGCCCCATCGTGCTGCTGTCCGGCCCGTCCGGCTCGGGCAAAACCACCACGGCCATGAAAATTGCCGAGGAGCTGCGCCGCCGTGGGGTCAACTCCCACGCCGTGGCCATGGACAACTACTTTGTCACCCTGGATCCCAAAACCGCACCCCGCACCCCCGAGGGAATCATCGACTATGAGTCGCCCCTGTTTCTGGACATGGAGCTGCTGGACCGGCATTTTACCGCCTTGTCCCAGGGGGAGGAGATTACCGTTCCCCGATATGAGTTCGCCCGGAAGATGCGCAATGACAGCCTGGGCACCCCCCTTAAACTGGAAAAGAACGAAATTGCCATCTTTGAGGGCATCCACGCCCTGAACGACGACATCACCGGCCGGCATCCCGAGGCCGCAAAGCTGTATATCTCGGCCCGCTCCAACGTGAACGAGGGTGCCGTCCTCCGATTCAAGGCCACCTGGATGCGGCTGACCCGCCGGGCCGTCCGGGACTACAGCTTTCGGGGCACCGAGGTGGCCCGGACCCTGGAGATGTGGGCCAATGTCCGCCGGGGTGAAAAACTGTACATCTCCCCCTTCAAGGGCAAGGCCGACATTGTGTTTGACTCCTCCCTGCCCTACGAGGCGTCCGTTATGAAGCACTACGCCCTGCCCATCCTTCAGAGCGTCCCGGAAGACAACGAGCGCCGCGACGAAATGCTGGAGCTGGTGTCCGCCTTCGAGCACTTTGAACCCATCGACCCCGTTCTGGTGGCCAGGGACTCCCTCCTCCGGGAGTTTATTGGCGGCGGAAGCTATAAGTACCACTAACTTTGATCCTATACTCGGAGTGATATCAATGCCATATTTTCCCACCTACGACTCCCGGGACAGCCGCTATAAGACCCCTTACGGCGCGGTGGCCTCGGGAACGCAGGTACAATTTACCCTCCGCCCGCCCCGGGCCGAGAGCTACTCCCGCGCCACCATGACCGCCCGGTTTGAGAGCCGCCACGATGAGACCATCATTGTAAAAATGCCCTGGCAGGGGCACGACCTGGGCCAGGATCTGTTCTCCGTAGAGCTGGATACCTCCGGCTACGTGGGCCTGGTGTGGTACTCCTTCCGGCTGGACAAGCTCAACGGCGCCAAGCAGGAGATGGGGCCTTACCAGCTCACTGTTTACGATGGGGAGGAAACCGTCCCCGACTGGTTCGGCCAGGGGGTCACCTATCAGGTTTTTCCCGACCGTTTCCGCCGCAGCCGGGTTCCCAGCCCGGAGGGGCTGGTTGGCAGCCGGACCGTCCACGAAAACTGGGAGGATTTCCCCGAATACCGCCCCGACGACCGGGGCGAGATCCGCAACCGGGATTTTTTTGGCGGGGATTTCCAGGGCATCATCGACAAGCTGGACTACCTGAAAAGCCTGGGAGTGGAAACCCTTTACTTCAACCCCATTTTCGAGGCGGCGGAAAACCACCGCTACGGCACCGCCGACTACAACCGGGTGGACCCCATGCTGGGCACCA
>CANDCW010000020.1 GCA_947383275.1 uncultured Bacillota bacterium | reverse complement strand
CAGCTCCTTCTGGATACGCTCGGTGCGCACCCGCTTGATGCGGGCGGCGGAGTAGCCTGAGTCGGTAAGCACCCCCGCCTGCCAGCCGGTGAGCGAAATGGCCTGATAGCCCATGCGCTCAATGGCCATGGCACACAGGGAGATGGAGATTTGCTCCCCGGTGGCCAGCAGCATATCCATCTCCCGTTTAGAGGCGCCGGGGTGGATCTCCCGGGCCTTTTCAATCAGGTCGTCCGT
The DNA here is from genome assembly GCA_947383275.1 of uncultured Bacillota bacterium. Classification (GTDB taxonomy): domain Bacteria; phylum Bacillota; class Clostridia; order Oscillospirales; family Oscillospiraceae; genus Lawsonibacter. Next base: position 37,973 of record CANDCW010000020.1, on the reverse strand, counting down.
AGTATCCCCCTGGGCGGACAGGACCACCACCACGCTGTGGCCCTTCCGGTAGGTCTCGGTCACAATCCGGGCCACGTTTCGGATACGGTCGGCGTCGGCCACCGAGCTGCCGCCGAATTTTTGAACAATGAGCATATATGTTGTTCCCCCTAAAGGTTCAAGTTAAATGTTTTGGATTTGTATCTCCCCGCCATTCTATGCGGCCTGACCGCCTCAGGCCAGCACCCGGAACAGGGAGCCCACATCGGCGCCGGACAGCTTTTCCCTGATTTCCGGCTCTGTCATCGGCGCGGTCAGGAACGCCGCTTCACCGGCTGGCGCGCCGCTGCGCGCCAGCAGCTGGATATCGCCGCAGCGCCGGCGTGCCTGGTCGGCGGAGAGCTGCGCCCGGACATACCAGACGGAGGACAGCCCATCAGCGGACACCACAAGGTCAGCGGCGCCCTCCTCCCAGCCGTTGTGCCGGTCCCTCTTCAGGTCCTTGGCAATGTCGATGACATCGGCTACTACGGCGGAGGCGGTGGGCAGCTTACCCGCCCCCCGGCCATAGAACATCACATCGCCGATGGCGTTCCCGGTCACAGCAATGGCATTGAACACATCCTCCACCCCGGATAGGGGGTTCTCCCCGGGCACCAGATGGGGAGCCACAAAGGCGCACACCTTGCCCACAGGCTGACGGATCGCCCGGCCCAGCAACTTAATCTTGTAGCCTACAGAGTCGGCGTAGGCCACATCCTCCAGGGTGACCCCCCGGATGCCCTGCGTGGGCACCTGGTCGGGGTAGACGTGCCGGCCAAAGGCCAGCGCGGCCAGAATGCAGATCTTGCGGCAGGCGTCGTGGCCGTCCACATCGGCAGTAGGGTCCTTCTCGGCGTAGCCGTTGGCCTGGGCCTCCTTGAGCGCCTGATCAAAGGTGAGCCCCGCCCGGATCATCCTGGTCAGGATGTAGTTGGTGGTGCCGTTGAGGATGCCGGTAACCTGTTCCAGCTCGTTGGCGGCCAGGCAGGAGGTGAGAGGACGCAGGATGGGGATGCCCCCGCCCACGCTGGCCTCAAAGAGGTAGCTGCACCCATGCTCCCGGGCCAGCCGCAGCAGCTCACAGCCGTGGGTTGCCACCAGCTCCTTGTTGGACGTGACTACGCTCTTGCCGGCTTTCAGGGCCCGGGTGGTAAAGTCCAGAGCAATCTTCGCGCCGCCAATGGTCTCCACCACAATATCCAGCTCGGGGTCGTTTTCAATCACCGAAAAGTCCTTCACAAAGCAGTCCTTGTAAGGGCTGTCAGGGAAGTCCCGTACATCCAGAATATACTTCAGCCGCACAAGGTCGTCTACCCGGTGGTCGATCAGCCCGCCGTTGGTGGTAAGCACCTCAGCCACGCCGGAACCCACCGTGCCAAAGCCCAAAATCGCTACATTAACCATTCTTTTTCTCCTTATCCTATATTTCGCAGGGCTTACCCCGCCAGAATCTCGCACTTGACCACTCCGGGCCCCGCAGACAAGCTGTCCAATACCTCCTCCAGAGAGTCCCGGAGAGCGGAGGTCTCCGCCGTCATGGTGACAACGGCGCAGCCGTTCACAGGAATGTTCTGGTTGATGGTGAGGATGTTCACCCCGGTACCCGCCAGCACGTTCAGCGCCCCGGACAGGGCTCCCGGTTGGTCCTTGAGCAGGACCTGAAAGGTGACAATGCGGCCATGGAGCATGTCGTTGAAGGGCCGCACCGCGTCCTTATATTTATAGAAAGCGCTGCGGCTGATATCCACCGCCTGAGCTGCGGCGTTGACGGTTTTCTCCTCTCCCGTCTCCAGCAGCCGCTTGGCTTCCGCCACCTTCCGGAATATCTCCGGCATGGCCCTGGCCTCCACGATATAATATTTTGCCGGCTCGCTCATAGGGTCCTCCTGTCTGCGCGGGAAATATTGTCCATCTTGCGCGGTCATTTGTTTTTATGCGTGGTTCATTTTAACACATCCGCTCCACACCCGCAACACCAAATCGACATCGGAATCGTGGAACTTTTCCGAGAAAAGCGGGTTTCTTTTGGCACTTTACACAGCTGAAACCGAACACAGCGCCGCAGACGGCTGTCTACGGCGCTGTGTTTGCTTATCCTGCCATATTCTCCGAGGGCGGCAGGGGATCCAGGGGGCCTTCGGGATCGCCGGGCTGGGTGACCGGGTTGTTGGGGTCGGTCGTTGTTGTCCCGGTACTGGGGGGGAAGTAAGGCAGAAGGGGGTTGGTCCCGCCGGGATTGAAGGGGTTGTTGGGGTCAAGGGGATTGAGGGGATTGTTAGGATCAACGCCGGGGTCCACCACTGGCGCGCTGGTGTGGAGGGTGCAGGTACCGTACCCGGCAGCGGAGGCGTAATCCCACATCGCGTCGCCGGCTACGGCGCCGCCCACCTGCTCCCGGCCAAAGTTGGGCAGGCAAACCTCCATTTTGCTCTCTTCAGGACAGAACTCCCCAGCCTGATAGAACAGGCCGGTGGGGCTGCCGTCCTCCTTGAGGACGGGGCAGTCCGCACAGACGGTAATCACCGTCTCGGCAGTGTGGTAGGGGCAATCAATCCCCTCGGGGAAGCTCTCCGGGAAAATGCTGCCCGAGGCCGCCCGGCTGCCCCGGGGGTCCATGGCGCACCACTTGGTAGCCAGGAATCCGCTGTCCATGCAGTAACTGATGGTGCGGCGCCCGCCGGGATCGTTGTAATTCTTGTCGGGCAGACCCTCATGGAGAGGTACCATCACCTTGTTCCACAGAACCGCCGCGGGGTTTTTGCCCCTCAGGCTCATCTTGTAGGGGTTCTCATAGCCCACCCAGACGGCGGCTGTGTAGTAGGGGGTGTAGCCCACGAACCAACGGTCGTTGTTGTCGCTGGTGGTGCCCGTTTTGCCGGCAGCGTGCTGGCCCTTGATGCCCAGGCCGGCGGCGGTTCCGCCGGAGTCAAACACCCGCTGCATCATGTCGTTCATATACCAGGCGGTGGTCTCCTTGATGGCCGGTTCCTCCTCCAGGGCGTTGTCCACCAGCACAACCTCCTGGCCGTCCACCAGCTGGGTGATCCTGGTGACAGTGCGGGAGCCCTTATACACGCCGCCGGAGGGGAAAACCGAGTAGGCCTCCGCCATATCCCGGACGTTGGTGCCGTCGGTAAGGCCGCCCATGCTCAAGGAGGGGCCGATGTCGGTCTTCCACTCGCCCCGGACCATACGCCCCTCCTCCAGGTCGATGTGATACCGGTCCTGGACAAATTTGAAGCTCTCCTCCGGGGTGACGTAGTCGATCATCAGCCGGACGGCGATGGTGTTCAGCGACTGCTTCAGTCCCTCCCGGACGGTGAGGTGGCCCTGATAGCGGTCGCTGCCGGAGTTCAGGGGCCACGCTTTCCCTCCCATCAGCTGGTAGGGGTAGTCGTCCAGCACCGAGTAGGGGCTCACCTTGTTGAACTCCAAAGCGGGGGAGTAGACGGCCAGAGGCTTGAAGGAGGAGCCGGGCTGGCGGTTGCCGCCCCCCTCGCCGATGGCGAAGTTGCCCACTCGGTTGGCCGTTTTCTCCTCTGCAAACTTGCCCGCGATGGCCACCAGGTTGCCAGTCTCATTTTCGATGATGGCGATGGTGGACTGCATCTGCTGGCCGTCCTTGGCGGTGTAGTCCAGGTTCTCCCGGTTGGAGTAAATTTCGTCCACAATGGCCTGGGCGTGGGGGTCGTAGGCGGTGTAGATGCGCAGGCCGCCCCGCTGCATAGCCTGCTTGGTCCGCTGGGCGGACCAGTCCAGCTTGTCCGCCATGATATCCTGCACCTCGGAGATAACGGTCTCCTCATACCAGGTATAGATATTATCGGTGTTCTCCTGACCCTTGGCCCGAACAAAGACCAACTCCTGAGCCACAGCGTCTTCGTACTCCTCCCGGCTGATCATTTCCTGCTTGAGCATCTGGCTCAGCACCACCTCCTGGCGGTACTTGTTCCACTGCCGGGCGTCCCAGATTTCTTCGGTCTCAAAGCCCTGGGATTTGCTGAAGGAGTAGGGCCCGTATTTAGAGGGGTTGTTGGTGATGGCAATCAAACTGGCGCACTCGGCCAGGGACAGCTCCGACACCGGCTTACCGAAGTACCCCAGTGCGGCGGCCCCCACCCCCTCAAACTTGCTGCCCAGGGGGATGGTGTTCAGGTAGTAGGTGATGGTATCCTCCTTGGAGTTGTTCTGGGTAAAACGGAAGGCCCGGACAATCTCTGTGACCTTCCTCTTGACGGTAGTCTCGTTGTAGTTGGTCTGGTTTTTGATGAGCTGCTGGGTGATGGTAGAGCCGCCCTGGATATCCTGTCCGGTGAACATGCACAGCACGGCCTTGCCCGTCCGCCGCCAGTCCACGCCGGGGTGGGTCCAGAAGCGCTTGTCCTCAATGGCCACGGTGGCGTTAATCAGGTCCTTGGGAATCTCCTCGAAGTCCACCCACACGGAGCTGGTCACGTTGAGCAGCTTGGTCATCTCCACGTATTGCCCGGTGTTTTTATCCTCATAGTACATGATGCTGTCTTCGTTGAAGATAAAGTCATCGGGGCTCAGGTCGGCGATGGGGACAATCACATCGCTGATATACACCGCCGCGAAGCAGGCCACCAGGGCCCCGGTGCACAGCCCAACAAGGATTAACGTGCCCAGAGCCTTGAAAACCCAGCCGATTACCCGGCCTGCCGTGATGCCGCCACTTCTTTTCCGGCGGCGCTTTTTAGGCGAGCCCGGCGCCTGGCGGCTCCCGCCTGACGACGCCCTATGGGCAGGCGCCTGACGGCGGGAGGGGTAGTCGCTGTTTTCGTATATGGAGCTGTGTTCATTGTAATCAGACACGGTAGTACCTCCAGAGGATCAGAAAAAATCTGGTTGGTGCCGGCGGGAAACGGCCAAGCCGGCCGTCACGACAGCTGCGCTCAATTCAAAGCAATGATGCGATGTAAAGCAATTATACCATAAACTGCCGGATTGTCCACCCTTGTTTGCCGCAAAGCCGTAATCTTCAAAGTTTCTTAAAATTTACCTGCTTTCCCCCCTTGCATTTTTCCCGCAGGCGGGTTAAAATAAAAGCACAAAAGGACAGGAGGGCGCCCGCCTTATGGAAGAAAACTTCGGCCCCGATTTTATCACCGTCACCGACGAGGACGGCAACGACTTTGAGCTTGAGCTGGTAGACACGCTGGAGCACAAAGGCGTTATCTACTACGCCATGTTCCCCGCCGTAGAGGAGGACGGCTCCACCGGCGAGCCTAAGGATGTGGACGCCGACGATGAGGAGTACGGCCTGGTCATCATGAAGGCCATTGAGGAGAATGGCGAGGAGCTGCTGTCCACCCTGGACTCCGATGAAGAGCTGGATGAGGTGTATGAGCTGTTTATGGAGCGCTTCTTCCAGGAGGATGACGGGGAAGCCTGACCAGATTCCGGTTTTGTTTATACTTCCTGCTCGGTGCGTGATGGGCTCTTTTAAACCCACATTTTTGAAACGGGACGCCCACCTCACGGCGCGGCTTGCAGGCCTCCCGGCCCCCTTATGAGGTCAGCTGGACGTTGGAAGCAGAAAAACGCTGTGGAGGCGACCCACCTGCCATTACGTGCAGGTTTTAAACGGGTCCACACGGCCAGAGCGGGGTATAAATAGCCATAGTGATCCCAGCATTTTGGCCGCGGCTGCTCTGCCGCGGTCTTTTCTGTTTATAAACAATGTGTAAAAATCCCGCCCTCCTATTGCAATCAGGGGCGGTTTTTAGTATAATGTCCCGGAAATGCCTGTCCCTGCTCCGGAACCCGCCGGGCCCGGGCGGGCGGTTCCTTACACTATTGATAATGAGAGGACTGAAACAACTGTGAGTGCAGAGAAAAAGGCCCATACCAAGGCCGAACGGGACGAAAAACGCCGCCAGGAGGAGCAGAAGGACCGCCGGTCCATGGCTGTTTACACTGTCGTTGCCGTGGTGGTCATTGTCGCGGCCATCGCCGCCATGTTCTGGCGCAGCGGCATCCTCCAGCGCAGCCTCACCGCCCTGGATATCAACGGCGAAACATACACCTCTGCGGACCTGCAATACTACTACAACAGCGTCTACTCCCAGCAGGCCCAGATGTATGCCTTTAATTCCAGCCAATCTGTAAAGAAGCAGATCTACGACGAGGCCACCGGCCAGACCTGGCACGACCATCTGCTGGAGCTGGCTGTGGAACAGCTGACCCGGAACTGTGCCCTGGCCTGGCAGGCCCGGGACGAGGGCTACACCCTCTCCAGCGAGGCCCAGACCGCCATCAGCACCTCCCTGGCCCAGCTGGAAACCGCCTGGATCACCAACAACCTGCCCAGCCGCGACGCCTTTATCCGGGCCAGATTCGGGGCCAACATGACCTACGACCGGCTGGTGGAGCTGATTAACATGGAGTTCACCGCCAGCGACTACGCTCAGGCCAAGCTGGATGAGATCGAGCACTCCGACGCCGATTATGACGCCTACTATCAGGAGCACGCTGACCAGATGGATACCGTCATCTTCTCCCAGCTTGCGTTCCGCTGTACCCTGCCTACCTCCGACGAAAACGGAACCGCCATTGAGCGCACCGCCGAGGAGTCCGCCGCGGCCCTGGAGGAGCTGAAGCCCGCCCAAAAGGCCCTGGCTGAGGACGCCCGATCCAAACTGGAGGCCCAAGGCGACCCCGCTGCCCTGGCCGAGGAGTATGGGGACGATCTCTACACCTCCTCCAACAGCAGCCGCGCCACCTACGCCGAGCTGGCCAGCTTCCCCTACGCCGACTGGCTGATCGACAGTGAACGCAAGCCTGGCGATGTCACCATAATCGAAAGCGGCTTTGAAACCGCCTATTACTATTACGTGATCCGCTTTGAGGGCCGTGAGCTGGACCAGGAGCAGACCCACGACGTACGCCACCTGCTGGTAAAGGCGGGCAGCGCCAACGGGACTGCCACCCCCACTCAGGCCGAGTACGACGAGGCCGAAGAGAAGGCCCAGGCCCTGCTGGACGAGTGGAAAGCCGGCGAGGCCACCGAGGAGTCCTTTATCACCCTGCTCACCCAGAACAGCGACGACACCAGCTCGGCCCAATACGGCGGCCTGATCTCTAATATTACCTCCACCTCCGGCTACGTGGAGGCGTTCCGGAATTGGGCCCTGGACCCCGCCCGCAAGGAGGGTGATACCGAATTGGTAAAGACCGAGTATGGCTGGCATATTATGTACTACGTCTCCACCAATGACCCTATCTGGCGCCAAAACACCGCCAGCGCCCTGATGCAGCAGGACTACGAAAACCTGGCCGACGCTGCCAGCCAGGGCTGGACGATTAAACACGGCCCCGGGATGCGCTTTATCTCCGCGCTCTGAGAAAACCGGAAGGGACGGCCCTGAGGCCGTCCCTTTTGTCATCCTTTGTTCTGGAAAAATGCCACCGCAATGGCGCCGGGGCCTACATGGGTGCCGATGGTGCCCCCCACTGTCCCGATGGGCAGGCCGCCGGCGTGTTCCACCCAGAGGGCAGCGCTGTCGGAGATGTACTTTTTCAACAAGCTGTCGTCCAGTCCGGCATAGCCCAGGCGGTAGGGCCGAGAGAAGTCCACGCCGCCGGTCTTTTGAATCTCCTGGACCAGCAAATTATTGCCATTTTTGGAGCCCCGGGCCTTGCCCAGCACCACCACCTCGCCGTCCTGAAGGGCCACCACCGGCTTGATGGCAAGCAGCCCGCCCACCAGGGCCACGGAGGCGGACACCCGGCCGCCCCGCTTCAGGTACTCCAGGGTGTCCAGCAGAGCCACCAGGCGGATGTCCCCCTTCTCCTCCTCCAGCCTGGCGGCGATGGCGGGGGCGTCCAGACCCTGGTCCAGCAGCTCCAGCGCCCGCTCCACCAGGACCAGCTCCCCGATGGTGGCGTTGGCGCTGTCCACCACAAACACCTTCCCCGGAAACTCCTCCGCCGCGATGCATGCGCTCTGGTAGGTGCCCGACAGCTTGGCGGACAGGACCACTGCCACCACCATCTCCCCGGACTCTACAGCAGCCCGGAACGCCTCCTCAAACTGCGCCGGGGCGATCTGGCTGGTGGTGGGCAGGTCCTCGCCCTCAATCAGCTTCTCGTAAAACTGGTGGTGGGTCAAATTGACGCCGTCCTGAAACGCCTCGCGCCCGAAGGTGACAGTCATGGGCAGGACAGTCACCTCGGGCCGGTGGGGAGACAGCAGGTCGGAAGCGGAATCGGTTATTACTCTAACATTCATACAAGTTCCTCATTTCTCGCCTTGTCTTTCGCAAGGTCGGATGATTCTACCATGCCCCGCCGGAGAATACAAGGGGAAATTATGACAAAGAGCGCGGTGAGCCCATCGGCCGCGGACTGGCAAACCCACAGGGCCTCCCGCCCCAGAAGAACGGGAAGCGCCAGCAGCAGCGCAGGGGGCAGAATGACACTGCGCAGCAGGGAGACAAACAGGGAGCGGCCGGTCTTTTGGACGGCCTGCCAGTAGGAAATCATCAAAATATTGAAGCCTGTGAGGAAAAATCCGCAGAAGTAGGGATTTGACCGGGTTGCGGCAAAGGCAATCAGCTCCGGGTCTCCTGGGGCAAAGAGGAGGAAAAACCAACGGGAGCACAGGAAAATCAGCCCACAGCTGGCCACTCCCACCCCCAAAAACGCTCCGGCGGCAAACCGGCGCATGGCCAGCCCCCGGGACGTCTCACCGGTGGCCATAAAGTGGCTGAACACCGGCTGGAGGCCCTCCGCCATGCCCAGGAACAGGGTGAGGACAATGAGCATCAGATAGCCGATCACCAGATAGGCCGCCAGCCCCAGCTCCCCGTAGCCGTAATGGGTGATGGCCAGGTTATAAAGGAAGGTAATTATGCCGATGGAAAACTCCATGATAAAGGCCGGAGCGCCGCACGCCAGAATGTGCCGGGCGTCGCCTGGCCTGGGGCGGCAGGGCGCAAAGTACAGCGCCCCCTTTTTCCGAAAAAAGTGGGGCAGGAGGATCGCTACGCTGAAAATAGGCCCCAAAGCGGTGGCGAGCGCGGCTCCTCGGATGCCCATGTTCAGGGGGTACATAAAGACGTAGTCCAGCAGAATGTTGGAGCCCGCGCCTAGAATCAAGGCGGTCATGGCCAGCTTGGGCCGGCCATCATTGCGTGCCATGCCCCCCAAAAGGAAGCTGAACAGCTGGAAGGGGGCAAAGGTGACGATAAACCACAGATAGGCGGCAGACAACTCCAGCACCTCCGGAGAGGCCCCCAGCATCCGGGCCAGAGGAGTCAGGAACAGGTTGCCTAGAATGCAGACAGCCAGCCCAGCCAATCCCAGCATCCATGCTGCGGCGTGAAACAGCCTCCGGGCGCCGTCCCGGTCCCCGGCCCCCAGCCGGGCCGCAATGAGCACCCCGGCCCCGGACCCGGCGGCAATGGCCACCGAGATAAGAACCTCAATCAGCGGCACTGCCACAGCGGCTGCGGCCATGGCCTCCCGGCCCAGGCGGTTGCCAATAAAAACACCGTCCACAATGGTGTACACCGAATTAAACAGCAGCCCGATCATCTGCGGCACGGCGTAGCGGAAAAACAGTGTGCGGGGTTTGCCCTCGTACATGAAAAAACCTCCAAAGCAAAAAATAAAACGCCCCTTCCGCTCCTTCTACGGCCTATGGAGCGGCAAAGACGTTAACCAGGTTACCCGGCGGTAACATATTCAGCTTGAGGTTATCATAGCAGAACCGGTGAAAAATGTCAAGCCCCCGTCCTCAACAGGACGGGGGCGCTTCGATCAGCCCATTTTGGCCACCAGCTTCTGGAAGGAACGGGGGGCGACGTCGTCCTCCACCACCACATTGGCCTTCCGGCCCACCAGGGCAAACAACCCCAGCAGGGAGCGGGCATCCAGCATCACGTTGCCGGCATGCAGCCATACCTCATAGGGAGCGTTGCAGGCCAGACGGTTGATCTTCTCCACCTGGGCCTCGCTCTTGATTTCAATTTCCTTAAACATTGCAAAGACCTCCTTGCATTTGACCTGTCTTGTACAGCCGCTTCTCTCAGCAGCTGCCCGTATTGTATCAGCAGGGCACAATTCCGTCAAGGGCTGTTTTGTATGAAGTGCATAAAAACATATACCGATTTTTGTGCAATAATTACAATCCCCTTTTCATGTTGACCAGCTTCTCCCCTTTTGCCATTGACACCTAATTTTTCCGGGATTATAATACAAAATTAGCACGCGTATGCGCGTGATCACATTTTAGTTACAGAAAGGGGCTCTTCTCTCATGAATCATTCCCGCGTCTACAATTTTTCCCCCGGCCCCTCCATGCTCCCGCTGTCTGCGCTGGAACGTGCCGGGTCCGAAATCACCAACTACCGGGGCTCCGGTATGTCTGTGATGGAGATGAGCCATCGATCCAAGGTGTTTCTGGATATTTTCCAGGAGACGCAGGGCAAGCTGCGCCGGCTGATGAATATTCCGGAGGATTATCATATCCTTTTCCTCCAGACCGGCGCCTCCGGGCAGTTTTCCATGATCCCCCTGAACCTGATTGGGAAGACGGGCAAGGCGGATTATGCCGTCACTGGCAATTTTTCCAGCCTCGCCTATCAAGAAGCGAAAAAGTACGGGGAAATCAACCTGGCCGCCGACACCGGGGACCGGAACCACTGCTATATCCCCCGGCAGGCCGGCCTGAAGCTGGACAGGGATGCCAGCTACTTCTATTACTGCGCAAACAACACCATTTATGGTACTGAGTGGGACTATATTCCCGAGACCGGGGATGTGCCGCTGGTGTGCGATATGTCCTCCAACATTCTTTCCCAGCCGGTGGACGTATCCAAATTCGGCATCATTTACGCCGGGGCCCAGAAAAACATGGCCCCCGCTGGACTGACTGTCGTTATTATAAAGGACGGCCTTGCCGGCCGGCATCTGCCCTGCACGCCGCTGATGATGGAGTACCAGACCATGATCGAGAAGGACTCCATGTACAACACGCCCCCCTGCTGGTGCATCTACATGCTGGGCCTCACCCTGGACTGGGTAGAGGAAAACGGCGGGGTTGCGGGCATGGAAAAGCTGAAGCGGCAGCGCTCCAGCCTGCTCTATGACACGCTGGAGCGCTCCAGGCTCTTCCACCTCCACGCCGGCAAGGAGGCCCGTTCCGGGATGAACGTCACCTTCCGCACCGGGGACGAGGCGCTGGACGCCAAGTTTGTCAAGGAGGCGGCTGAAGCCGGGCTTGTCAATCTGAAGGGCCACCGCAAGGTGGGCGGCATGAGGGCCAGCATCTACAACGCCATGCCGCTGGAAGGCGTAGAAAAGCTGTGCGATTTTATCCGCGCATTTGAGAGAACAAATTGAGCGTGGGAGTGCGGAAAACCTATTGACAAGATAGGAATAACAGCGTATACTCCTTTCACCCTGAATATCAAGGAGGAGTCGTTATGCTACAGAGACCAAAACTGCATCTGCTCGTCACCACCGCACTGTTTGCCGCAGCCATTACAATAATGACCGCTTACATGCTCCATATCCCCATCCCCACCGGGGGGTACATTCATCTGGGCGACGCACTGATTTATCTGGCCGCCTGCCTGCTGCCCCTGCCTTACGCGGCCGCAGCCGCTGCCATCGGCGCGGGGCTGGCCGACCTGCTCACCGCCCCCGTGTGGGTGCTGCCTACGCTGATGATCAAACCGGCAGTGGTGCTGTTTTTCACCAGCCGGAGAGACCGGCTGCTGTGCCGCCGCAATTTGGCCGCTGTGGTGGCAGTCGGGCTGTTTTCCCCCGCCGCCTACGCCCTGGCCGGCTGCGCCATGGCCGGGACCATGGCCGCATTCATTCCGCAGTTTTTGGGCACCCTGGTCCAGGGAATCGGCAGCGGCGCGCTGTTTCTGGCTATCATCCCCGCTTTGGACGGCGTAAAGCTGAAAGAGCATGTGGGTGCATAATACAAAGAGGTATTGACCGATGACGAACTTTGAGCTTACCAATGCAATCTGTGAGGAAATCCGCAGGGAATATCGCGTTCCATCTATTCCCTTCTCTTTGGAAGAGGGCGAACCCAGCCTGACCGGCAGCAAGGTGGGCGGCATACCCTATTTGCCCAAAGGAGCCAAGTGGCCTGTGGATGAAAAGGGCGCGCCCCTGCAATTTTTGGCTCAAATCGACTGTGCCCAGCTCACCGCTTTGCCCGACCACCCTCACACGGGGCTGCTGCAATTTTTCATCGGGGCGGATGAGATGTTCGGCTGTGATTTCGGGGCCATGAAGACTAGAAACTACGCTGTTATTTACCACGAAACGGTGGACTCCTCCGTCACAGCAGCGGATATCCCCCTCCCGGAGCTCCCGCAGGAGGACTGCTCCCCTCTGGAAAGGGGACCCTTCCGTATCCTTTTCGGCGCTCCTGTGGAGCAGGGCATAACCCCCGGCGACTTCCGCTTTGACCATCTGTTTGTCCAGAAGTGGAACCAGCGCAAGCCGGACGAGCCCATTGAAAGGGACTGGGACGTCTTTGAGCTGCTGGACGAGGACGATGATGCGGACGATCTGTTCGGCTACATCGGCGAAGACGTCCCCCGCCACCAGCTGGGCGGTTATCCCTACTTTACCCAGGCTGATCCCCGCGAGGTCCAGCACGGAGACCTGGATACCCTTCTGTTCCAGTTGGACAGTGACACACGGGGCCGGGAGTTCTTTATCTGCTGGGGCGACTGCGGTGTAGCCAACTTCTTTATCGCCAAGGACGCGCTGAAACGCCGGGACTTCTCCCAAGTGATGTACAACTGGGACTGCGGCTAATTCAATTGATTCGAGGTAAAATCCATGTACCGTATTAAAACACTGAATAAAATTTCCTCTGTGGGTCTGTCCAGACTGGACAGGGACCGTTTTCAGGTGGGAAACGATGTGGAGAACGAGGACGGCATTTTGGTCCGCTCCACGCCTATGCACGATTATGTGTTCCCCGACTCCCTCCGGGCCATCGCCCGGGCGGGGGCGGGCACCAACAATATCCCCATTGACCGTTGTTCCGAAAATGGCATAGTGGTTTTCAATACCCCCGGCGCCAATGCCAATGCGGTAAAGGAGCTGGTCATTGCCGCCATGCTTATCGCCTCCCGGGATGTTCTGGGCGGGGCCGACTGGGTGCAGGAACAGGCCCACACCCCCAAAGTAGACGTAGCTGCCGCCGTAGAGAAGGGCAAGTCCGCTTTCGCCGGGCCGGAGCTGTATAAAAAGACCCTGGGCGTCATCGGCCTGGGGGCCATCGGGGCCCTGGTGTGCAACATTGCCCTGGACCTCGGGATGGATGTCTACGGCTACGACCCCTTCCTCTCGGTGGACGCCGCCCTGCGCCTGGACCGCCATGTCCGCGTGGTAAAGGATGTGGACGAGCTGTATCGGGTATCCGACTACATCACCATCCACGTTCCCTACAACAACAGCACCAAGGACTTTATCAACGCCGAGGCCATCAGCAAAATGAAGGGCCAGGTCCGGGTGCTCAACCTGGCCCGGGGCGGCCTGGTCAACAACAGCGACATGATTGCCGCCTTGGAGTCCGGCCGCGTGGCCAAGTATGTCACCGACTTCCCCGACGAGCAGATTACCACGGTAAAGAACGTGATTGCTCTGCCCCATCTGGGGGCCTCCACCCCTGAGAGCGAGGAGAACTGCGCTGTCATGGCCGCCCGCCAGCTCCAGGACTATCTGCTCAACGGCAACATTACCAACTCCGTCAACCTGCCTAACGTCTCCCAGGACTGGAGCGGAATTGCCCGCATCTGCCTAATCCACAAAAACGTCCCCGCTATGCTGACCCAGATCATGACAACCTTGTCTGACGACCATATCAACGTGGAGAATATGACCAACAAGTCCAAAAAGGACTACGCTTACACCATGGTGGATGTGAACACCCGCCTCACCGAGGAGGCCGTGGAGGAGCTGCGGGCCATCCCCAACATGATCCGGGTGCGGGTGCTGAACCACTAAAGGAGCTTGTCTATGGTATTTATTTCCTGGAATGTCAACGGTCTGCGGGCCTGCATAAAAAAGGGGTTTTCGGACTTCTACCAAACGTCTCAGCCGGACTTTTTGTGCCTTCAGGAGACCAAAATGGAACAGGGTCAGGCTGACGTCCCTTTGGGTGGGGAGGTGCTGGAGTATTGGAATTCCGCCGAGAAGAAAGGGTACTCCGGCACGGCCGTCTTTACGCCCCACCCCCCAATTGCCGCCGCCTACGGTATGGACCGAGAGCCCCACGACCACGAGGGCCGGCTTATCACATTGGAATATGAGGCGTTCTATCTGGTCTGCTGCTACACCCCCAACGCTCAGGATGGCCTGAAGCGAATTGACTACCGCATGGCCTGGGAGGATGACCTTCGGGACTACCTGATTTCTCTGGATCGGGCCAAGCCGGTGGTTTACTGCGGCGACCTGAACGTTGCCCACCAGGAAATTGACCTGAAGAACCCAAAAACCAACCGGGGCAGCGCCGGCTTCTCCGACCAGGAGCGGGAAAAAATGACCACACTCCTCTCCTCCGGGTTTACCGACACCTTCCGCTTCCTCTATCCGGACCGGGAGGGCGCCTACAGCTGGTGGTCCTACCGCTTCAACGCCAGAAAAAATAATGCCGGGTGGCGCATCGACTACTTTATCGTCTCCGACCGCCTGCGGGACAAAATCGTCCGGGCAGAAATTTTGGCGGACGTGGAGGGCAGCGACCACTGCCCCGTGCTGTTAGAGCTGGATATTTAACAGAAAGAAGGAATTTCCCATGAAACTGCGCGACTTATTCGGCCAGGGGCGGACCGTCTTTTCCTGCGAGGTATTTCCGCCCAAAAAGACTGCTCCAGTGGACAGCATCTATACCACCCTGGACGGGCTGAAGGACATCCGTCCCGACTTCATCAGCGTCACCTTTGGAGCGGGCGGGTCCAATGTCAATCAGAGCACCCGAGAGATTGCCGCCCTCATTGAGACACAGTATCACATCCCCGCCATGGCCCACCTCACCTGCGTGGCCGCCGGGAAAGAGGATGTGGACCGCCTGCTGGCCGAGCTGGAGGCCGACGGGGTGGAAAACATTCTGGCCCTTCGCGGAGATGCGAACCCGGACTATCCGCCTAAGACTGACTTCAGGTACGCCAGCGAGCTGGTGGCTTATATTCGGACGCACAGCAGCTTCGGCGTATCCGCAGCCTGCTACCCCGAGGGCCACCTGGAGAGCCCCGACCTGGTCAGCGATATCCGCCACCTGAAGGAAAAGGTGGACGCCGGAGCCCAGCACTTGGTCAGCCAGCTGTTTTTTGACAACGAGGACTTTTTCCGATTCCTGGAGCGGGCCCGCATCGCGGGCATCGACGTGCCCATTGAGGCGGGCATTATGCCGGTACTGTCCAAGAGCTCCATTCAGAGAATGGTGTCCATGTGCGGGGCTTCAATGCCCGGCAAGCTCACCCGCATCCTGGCCAAGTACGGCGACCACCCCAGCGCTTTGCGCGAGGCCGGTATCGCCTACGCCATTGACCAGATCTCCGACCTTATTGCCGGCGGCGTAGACGGCATCCACTTGTACACCATGAACAACCCTGAGGTGGCCAAGCAGATTGCCGGGAGCATCTCCTCCATCCGAAAGCTGTAAGCACATTTTCCCAATGTGATCCAAACAGAGGACCGTCCGGCGGGCGGTCCTCTGTTCACACCTTCTTCACTAAAATTTAAGGAGTTTTTTGTCGTTTTTTGCCCTTCCCTGTGGTACAATACCTCCCAAGAATGGAGGCGCCCTTATGAAAAAATATCAAAAAATCGCCGTGCTCCTTGCCACACTCCTGCTTTTGGCTGGCGGCGGATGGTTTTTATACCAAAGCGGCTTCTTCCAGGTAGTCAATTCCTTAGAGGAGCTGCGGGCTTACATCGTCCGTTTTGCCCCCTATTCCCACCTGTTGTTCTTCCTGGTCCAGTTCCTGTCGGTGGTGCTGGCTCCCATCCCAAGCAATATTACCGCTGCCGCGGGAGGCGTCCTCTTTGGCACCTGGCCCGCGTTCCTGCTCACCTTCGGGGCGGTGGCGGCCGGTTCCCTGCTGGTCTTTTGGCTGGCCCGAGTGCTGGGGCGGGATTTTACCGACAAATTTGTCAGCCAAACGCTGTCAGAAAAATACCAAAACATCCTGCGGGCCAAGGCGCCTGTCTTTCTGGTCCTGGCTTTCCTGTTTCCTTTTTTCCCCGACGACATGCTATGCATCTTGGCCGGGCTCACGGAGCTGTCCTTCCGGCACTTTGCAGCAATCGTCCTCCTTACCCGGCCCTGGGGCCTGCTCTTTGCCAGCGCCCTGGGCGGCGCCTCGCTGGGCCTGTCCCCTTGGGTGATGGTTCCCATCGCCCTGCTGGGGCTTGTCATATTCCTGTTTGGCCTGAAATATGGCGACAGGCTGGAAAAAACAATTCTCCATCGTTTAAAAGAGCGCAAGTCAGGGGAAACTGAATAGGTGAAGCATTGGGAGTTGCGTCCAAAATTTTCTAATTTCCTCTTTACAAATCCTCATGTATATGATAAGATATTGTCATAACAAGAACAAATATTGTTAAGAGGGAGTGGCCTATGGAGCGCAGCGTCCGCTACAGCAAAAAACGGGAGGCAATCCTGGCCGCCCTCCAGGCGACAACCTGCCACCCCTCTGCCGAGTGGCTCTACCGCCGCCTTAAACCCCGGCACCCTGACCTCAGCTTGGGTACTGTCTACCGTAACCTGGCTTTCTTCCAGGAACACGGCCTGGTCCAGAGCGTAGGGGTAGTTCAGGGACAGGAACGCTTTGACGCCATTGTCAATCCCCACAGCCACTTCGTTTGCAATTGCTGCGGTACGGTTCAAGACTTGCCGGACATTTGTCCGGACGATGGCTTGGATCAGGCTGTCAGCTCGCAATATGGGTTCGCGGTCGAACGCTGCGAGCTCACCTTTTATGGCCTATGTCCCAGCTGTTTGCAGCAAAACCAAAATTTGAAGGAGGAAACACAATTATGAAGAAGTTTGTTTGCAG
Organism: uncultured Bacillota bacterium; assembly: GCA_947383275.1. Lineage (GTDB taxonomy): Bacteria > Bacillota > Clostridia > Oscillospirales > Oscillospiraceae > Lawsonibacter. Next base: position 20,892 of record CANDCW010000020.1, on the reverse strand, counting down.
CGTGTGCGGCTATGTTTATGAGGGTGACGCCGCCCCCGAGAAGTGCCCCCAGTGCGGTGTCGGACCTGAGAAGTTCGTGGAGCAGAAGGGCGAGATGTCTTGGGCTGCCGAGCACATCGTGGGCGTGGCCCAGGGTGTGGACCCTGAAATTCTGGAGGGCCTGCGCGCCAACTTCCAGGGTGAGTGCACTGAGGTTGGCATGTATCTGGCTATGGCCCGGGTCGCCCACCGTGAGGGCTATCCCGAGATCGGTCTGTACTGGGAAAAGGCCGCTTGGGAAGAGGCCGAGCACGCTGCCAAGTTTGCAGAGCTGTTGGGCGAAGTCGTAACCGACTCCACCAAGAAGAACCTGGAGATGCGTGTGGAGGCTGAGAATGGAGCCACCGCTGGTAAGGTCGCTATCGCCAAGAAGGCCAAGGAGCTGGGCCTGGACGCCATCCACGACACCGTCCACGAGATGGCCCGGGACGAGGCCCGCCACGGCAAGGCCTTCAAGGGCCTGCTGGAGCGGTACTTCGGCTGAGCACGGGAGGAACACAAGATGGACAAGTATGTCTGCCCCTGCGGTTACGTCTATGACCCTGCGGTAGGCGACCCTGACAACGGCGTCGCCCCTGGCACCCCCTGGGAGCAGGTCCCCGAGGACTGGGTCTGCCCCACCTGCGGTCTGGGCAAGGACGTGTTCGAGAAGGAATAAGCGAGACCGAGAGAAGAGGAACGAGGAAACTTGTTCCTCTTCTTTTTTACAGTTCCTGTGTCCTATCTGTCTGTTTTGCCTTGTCCTTTTCTTGTCCCTCACGTTTCTGCCTGCTCCATTTTCTATAAAACTTGTCCCTTGCGGAAATTGTACTTTTTTGTGCGCTTTGCACGGGCCTCTAAAGGCCCATTTCTTTTACACGCCGATAAAAAGTGTTTGGCTTTAGCCCTACCTCCTGCATGGCGGCGGTGGCGGTAATCTTTCCCGCTCTCCACCGAGCGCAGACCGCTTTGAATTGCGTTCCGTTTACGTTTAACGGCTTGCGGCCCTTGTACTTCCCCGCACCTTTGGCAATCTCTATACCCTCCCGCTGGCGTTCAAGAATGTTTTCCCGCTCCAATTCAGCAAGAGCGCCGAATACAGTTAGCATGAATCGCCCTTGCGGGGTGGTGGTGTCGATGTGCTCTTTCAAGCTGACAAATTCAACTTGACGCGCTGTCAGGTCTGACACGATGGAAAGTAAGTCGCGGGTGTTCCGGGCAATACGGGAAATGCTTTCCACGACCACAATATCCCCGGCACGGACAAAGCTCATCATTTCTTTGAATGCGGCCCGGTCTGTATTTTTGCCGCTGGCCTTGTCGGTGAACACCTTTTCGGCGTTCTGTTCCTCCATCATTTTCATTTGCCGCGCTTCGTTCTGTTCGATGGTGGAACATCGGACGTATCCAACCCGCATTTGCCCCGCCCCCTTTGTTTGGTCTGTTATTATTCTACCACAAGGCGGCGAATGTGTCAATAGGATATTACTATTATTTGAAATATTTCAAAATAGGAATCCGAATCCGTATGACACGAAAAAGCAGCTTGTTTCAATATGTCATTAGGGTATACGCTATTGACACATCCAGGAAAAAAGCGCATAGATTTTTTAGGTCTGTGCGCTTTTGTACGCTTTGATTTTGGATTACAGCAAAAGTGAAAATACGACTAGACAGAGTATGATAGAGCCAGCCAGTCCAACACAAAAACCAATTAGGGACCATTTGCCTATTGCTTTTGCTTTATTTGGGGTTTTACTTTGATGTATGCAGTATAGAATAAGTCCAACCAGAGGAATGAAAAAAGAGAGGACATTTAGCCCTGTTGACGGTATGTCAGCCTCTGGAGCGGCAGCAACAGCACAACCACAATGGGGACAAATAACAGCTTGCGGCAAAATTTCATTTCCACAGTAGGAACAAAATCTTGTAGTCATTTCATGTTCTCCATTTGAATCGTTTGCTTGACGAACAATATTAGTTGTAATTTTACGCTTTGGTTTTCCGTCTGGCCATATACACCACATTGAAGTGAATAGAGTTGCAGGTATCAATAAGATTGAGATTAAAAATTCAAGCAGATAAGAGTAGTCAAATAATATGTTACAGTAGCCATTTAAAATTTTCATCTTACTGAGTATTAGAAGAATTATCACCCCAAAAAGCTCTGTTAAAAAGAAAACAGATGGAATAAACCACATCTTTGTTATAATAAGAGTATATTTTTTTAATGGAGCTGTCATTGTGACAGCAGCAATACAAAATATTCCTATTAGACCCATCAAGTGGAGTAGGGTAGGTAATACACATATAAAATTGAAATTATTTTCTTCAACAATAAAATCTTCAACATCAAGGCAACCCCAATTATATGTATAAGAATGAATGGTATAAGCACCATTTCCGAAACCTTCAATAAAGTTGAGGAGAGCAGTAAGAGTAAGAATAGCACAGGCAACTATAATTATAACATTATGCTTCTTCCTAAATAAGCAAGTGGCAATCAACAAACATGAGAGAAATATTGGAAGCCAGTACCTATCAAGTAGATAATTCGCTGAATATTGTATGATATTTTGGGGATTAGATAACGTCCAAGATATATAGTTTTTAAGGTCAATATTAAAAACCCATAATTCTACTAGAGCGATAGCGAAAAAAGATAAACCCGCAATTGTTGAATATGGACAAGATTTTTGCTGAATATTATGTATTTTCTTTGTTTCCATTACTTTAATACTCCTTTGTACTAATTCTTATAAGAGACTACTTAGTAAACGGATTTGGCGTGTCTATTGGTATTCTCCAGGGCCTTCCCGGTGCGTCTTGTTCCGCTCCTTTGATTTTCCCCTCTCTGCACAGTTTTGACACTGCGGCCTGTTTGCATCCCCATAATTCTGCCGCTTTGCTTGTGCCCATGTACTCGATCTCCACAGGAACCCCTCTTTTCTGTTTTGATTGGGAATTAAAATCCCATATTTCTACATTATATATACTTATTATATCTTTGTAAAGGAAAATATATCTTTATTTTCCCGGAAAAGAACTATTAGAGGATTTATAATATACTTACCGGAAAATCAGGGGGTAATTATGGACTATTTAAGTTGGTTTCCTGCAAGAATTACTGAATTACGAACACAAAAAGGTGTTTCAGCAAGAGATATGAGTCTGTCGCTGGGGCAGAGTGAAAGCTACATTAACAAAATTGAGAATAAGCGAACCTTGCCCTCAATGGCTGGGTTTATTTACATCTGTGACTATTTCGGTATCACCCCGCAGGAATTTTTTACGATAGATTCTCCCGCCCCTCAAAAGGCAAAAGAGGTTATGCAGGAATTTAGAAAATTGACAGCTTCACAACTTGACCACATTATGCTGATTATCGGTGATATTGTGGGAGAAAAGTAAGAAGTCACTGGAAGTCTGTATTTCCAGTGACTTTTTATTATGTCTTATAAGATATTCTCAACTGATTTAACATCTTTTACTCAAATTCAAGATTATAATTTGACGTTACACATCTTTTTGCATATTCGCCCAAATCAAGAGCAAAAGGAAAATCAGAAAAAATAAAAATATGAAAGTACTCTCCGCTATTACAGGAGAGTACTTGTGTTATACTGCATCCAGAACACGAGGGGATACCCTCAACAAAACAATTAGGGTAGCGACCTACCGCCAAGCGCCAGGAGCGCAGAAAGGAATTTTATTTTGAGTAACCGTAAAAGCCCCGCCCGTTTCGCTGTTGATTTCACCAATAGACAAATCATTGGTACAACGGCTAGCCTCAACAGAGCAAAGCGTTATGGCAGTATCGAATACAACGAACTTTGCAAGCTGATGGAGGCCCACCCCCAGTTTACTGTGGTTAGAAAAGAGATCGGGCAGAATAAGAGCAAAAAGACCTACAAAAATCTCAGTTTCGCATTTATTGAAAAATACATTTCAATTCAGCCCAATGCTGATGAAAATAAACGGGAATATCAGGAAGTAAAAACTACTGCTGTATCCTTGGGTATAAGTGTTTATCCGTATACAAAAAGTTGGTTTCTTAAAAAGTTTGGCAGTAAGGATAAGCCCTTTGATATGGATAAAGCAATAGAAGAAATCAACAACACAGGACTTGCGGCCGCCAAGGCCGGGGCGGTAGCGTAAGGAGGTATATAGAGAATGGAAAACTACAAAATCAATATTGTAAGCAAGACTTTAATCATCTCATCCGCATTTGAAAAGGCTATGAACGATACTGCCAGCGATGAATATAGGCTTTATGTCCAGCTACAGCACGATATTCCGGGGCTAAGGGTATCCCGCCGCACACATAAGTCTCCTATCAAATATCACACTAAGGACGGTGAAGTGTTCCGCTGTAATCAGTACAAACATCTGACTTATGAAAATATGGAACACTTCATCAATGCACTCCCAAAACGCGATGAATTGTTGAAAGTCTATCACTATATCAGGGATAAAGCTGGGCCAGCGCAAACAAGCCCCTATACTGCTGTACGGAAGTGGTTTGTTGCTCAATTTCCAAACTTCCGGGATGACCCTCTGTTCTATTTCACAAACGACTTTAAGGTCATTACAGACATTACCCCCATTATCAAATTAGAGCAAGAAGAATTGAAAGACGCAATTTAAATTTTGAGACATACTATTAACAGAATAATAAAGAAATACTATTATACTGTTAAATGTGTGACTTAAAATTGGAGGAAATATGTTAGAAAAGAAAACCTACACAATTAAAGAACTATCTGAAATTATTGGTACATCTGGTAAAGAAGCCACCAACAGAAAATTAAAGAGTTACAAAATAACTTATAAAAGTGAAGGACGTGGCGAAAAACTGGTCTATACAATTACCAATATTACAGACCGCTTTAAGGTATTCTGCGTATTTGATTTGGGGTTTAGCCCTCAAACTGATTTTCGTAAACTAAGAGATTTCCTTTTCTATCTTTTGGGCGATGATGATTTTAATTGGAGACCAATGGAGATGATGGAAGAATATTTACGTATTCGGGGAAAAGGAGTATCAAGGCAAACCATATCGAAATATATTGAGCGATTGAAAAGTCTTAATTTATTTGCTGAAATTTCAGATTACGTTTACTATCGGGTATATAAATACTTTGGTGTACAAAAGCATGAAATTGTTACGAAAGAAGAATATTCCAAAGCATGGCGTTTATATTGGGACAAGAGGGCGAACGGATATGATAGTCAAGCAGCGTATTGTTGTATGTATACTGCCTTTGGTGGTGTTCCCCGAAAACATGCGACATTAGCAAAAAGTGCGTTCTGTTTAGATCAATATAATCTGTTGTCTGAATTGATTGCTGAAAACTACTTACTTGAGAACGCCGGTTAGCGTTGCTAACCGGCGTTCTCCATTTTTAAGTCAGAGAATTAACGGAATAATAATGATAGTATTATTCCGTTAAATGCACAACTCGAATTTTTGTTATCTCTTCCCTTATCATGTTCAGAGCAAAGTTAATCGCCCCTAGACAGTCAGGACAATCCGTGTTTCAAATAAAATCAGCATTTCGTCGGAGAACAGACCTGGCACAGGCGAAAACTAGACCGTGAAAAGAAAAATCCTGAAATACACCTCTGGGGGTCTATTGACACGATATTAATCAGCCTGTTAGCTCTCGTCCGGTGTTTCCTTGACGTACTCCATTAAATCTCCCGGCTGACAGTCCAGCAAAGCGCAAAGCCGCTCTATGTTCTCCCAGGCCAGCCCCTTGCCCTCCCGTAGCTTTTGAAGCGTGGATTGACTTAGAATATTATCCTTGCGTAATTTGTAAGTGGTGTACCCCTTTCCCTTTAGGGCCTCCAAGATATTGACCTTGAATTGTAACGCCATTGTATTTCCTCCCATCCGGGGGCCGCTGAAAAATTGCGGCCCTTTTCCATTGTCCCTATTGTAGCACAGGCTATGCACGATGTCAAGTGCATAAAATCCGCAAAAACAAAGACTAAATTTCGTGCATGTCGCCGATTGACTGTGCACGCGATTTAGTCTATAATAGAGACAGCTAAGGGGAACACCCCAATAAAACAAAAGGAGACAGAACAATGAGCAGAAACGAATTGGTAGCCAAGATTGAAGCCCTCAACGAATGGGAGGCCGTCATAGAAGAGGCCAAGGCAGAGGCCGAAGCCCTCCGGGATGCAATCAAGGCGGAAATGTTGGAACGCGATACGGAAGAACTAACTGCCGGACAGTACATTATCCGCTGGACCTCTATCATTTCCAACCGCTTTGACACAACGGCATTTAAGAAGGTCATGCCGGACGTTTACAGGGCTTATACCAAAGCAGTTTCCAGCCGCCGCTTTACCATCAGTGCATGAGAAAAGGCCCTTGCGTGACAGCCGACCAAAGCACCACGCAAAAGGCCCTACCCAAACCGAAGCACCGGAGAGGGCAAGAAATATTATAGCTTGCCCTCTTCCCAAAATCAAGAGATAAAGGAGAAAATCAGAAATGAAACAGTTGACAAGCTATAATCGGGTAGCCGGATATCTGAACAAACTTTTTGACCTGCTGAACGCCGAATTTTTTGAAAGCGCACTTTCAAGGCCCACCATCACCATCCAGTCCACCCCCCGCGCCTATGGTCATTTCTCCCTGCGAGAGGACACCTGGGTTTCCAAGATGGGCGCAACGCATGAAATCAACATAGGCGCGGGGACGCTGGCCCGGCCCATTGAGGAAGTGGCGGCAACCCTTTTACATGAAATGGTGCATTACTTCAACCATGAGAACGGCATACAAGATTGTAGTAGGGGAAACACCTACCACAACAAGAGATTCAAAGCCGCCGCAGAAGCCCACGGCCTAATTGTTGCTCACAGCGACAAATATGGTTGGTCACATACCTCTCCCAGCGATAGCCTGCTAGACTTTATTCTTGAAAACGGCCTGACCGACATTTTAATCAATAGGAACGAGTTTGCGGGATTCCGCAGTACTGGCAAGGGTACGCATAACGGAAGCGCGACAATTACGCCGCCGCGCACGTCCAGCACAAGAAAGTACATCTGTCCCTGTTGCAGAAATTCTGTCCGGGCAACAAAAGCGGTAAATATCGCTTGTATGGACTGTGATACGCAGATGGTGGTTGCAGAATAAAATCAGGGGCGGGGCCGCAAACCTCGCCCTTTACCTTGTCTTGCTATTGATGGTGTGGTATCATGAACATGTTTTGAAGTGCAGATTTCAGGAAGGAGGATGTTGTCATGGTTGTATACCGTAACAGGTCACAAGCTATTGCTGAACGCCTTGTAAAATTACGCGATTATCTATATACGAACGCAAGCCCTACCCATGCGGTAAAAATAGCGGATATGCTGACTTACCTTGCAAATGAAGGGCATGAGGTAGAGATTAAAACCGTCTATTCCGACCTTAAAACTTTAGAGGCTTATTTTGGCCTTGATATTCAGTATGACGGACGGCAAAGGGGGTATCTCCTGATGAATCCACCGTTTGAATCATATGAGCTGCGGTCAATCGTTAATAGTATCCAAACCTTTCAGTTTATTACACAGCAAGAGGCAGACAGACTTACAGCTAAGGTGATGACACTTGCGGACAGTCATACTCGCAAATCATTGAACCGTAAAACCTTTATGAAAAGTCGTGTCCGAAACATAAATGAAGATATGATGCGAGGACTTGATACCGTCTATGAAGCTATTGCAGACGACAGGAAGATTAGCTTTAGGTATTTTGATTATGTTTTTGACAGGAATAACCCTAAAAGGTATTTTACATTAGGAGGGAGCAAAACATTCATAGTGGACCCCTATGCCGTATATTGGGACATTGATAGATATGAAATATATGGTATAGGTATAGAAGGTGGAAAAAAGCGCGGCATGTTTTTTCAACTTCGGCATATGGAAAAAGTAAAAATTCTTGCCGATAAGCGGGATGAAACCTCTCAATCACGCTATATGGAACAAGATGATTTGTTTGAGAAAAATGGTATGCCTGTTACATTTACGAAAATCAAATTGAAGGTAAACAAAACTCATATTTCGGGCCTAATAGATAAGTTTGGCGATAAAATTGAAGTGTGCCCATTTGACAGCGATTCTTTCGTCGCAACTGTATACGACCATTTGGGGCCAGACTTTTATCTTTGGACGCTTACATTCAACCCTCGCATAGAGATTATTACCCCCTCGGAGGCCGAAGCTGTAATAAGAAAATATTTCTTTGAGATTTCGCAGGGGAATGATGCAATAATGCCACTATATGGGATTCTTGCAAACTTTTAAAGAAATCAATCAAAGCGTAGGGCCTGCTCCCGCAAAAATGTACACTGATTCGTTTAGGGAACTGTCGCAATCATACTTCCTCTTGTTTGTGCTTAGAAGTCAGGCACTCGTTTCTTTCGTATTACTGCTGTTTTCTTCACTTGTTCAACATTTGCCTATGGATAAGCAAAGCTGTTATTAGCTGTAACCAAGATGTTAAAAGGTGCTGTGAAATGTTGAAAGTGAACTTTCAATTTGCTCCAAGCCACCGAACAAGAGCAAAGAGGACAGAAGGGAGTTGAATCCTCTGTCCTCTTGATAATCACATGGCGTTCAAATTTCTTGTAAGTATGTCAATCCCCGGCTTCGATACTGCCAGATAATACCGCTCTGTCACTTTGCCGCTGGCGTGGCCCATCTGATTGCAAAGAATATGTGTGGGAGTATTCATCTCCGCAAGCCTTGTGCCGTAGGTGTGCCGCAGGTGGTGATATTTGAAGTCGATACCCAATTTCTGCTTGATGGTCTTGGAATGATATTTCATGGAGTTTACCGTTTGAATCTTCCCATTTGGCAAGCTGTTTACCAATTCAAGGGAAGAAATGGCCTGCCCGTCAATGTCAGTAATGAATGTCTGATTCTGCGTTCGCTGTGCGGCCTGTGCCGCAGTCAGTTTGCTATTGTTCCACTCCAATTCTTGAAGATACACTTTCAACTTGTCGCTCATGTACACTGTCCTGCGAGCATTCCGGGTTTTCAGAGGGACTAACTTTATCAAACCCTCTTGGTATTGCATTTGCCTGTCTATGGTAATTGTGCCGCGCTCCGTATCCACGTTCTCCCATTTCAGCCCGTAACACTCGTTAATCCGTAAACCGCAGTAACGACCCAATAAATAAGCGGTTTCCGCATTTGTGCCGTGAAAATAGTTATCCAGCAATTCCACCTGTTCACAATCAAAAGCTACAATATCGGTATCTTCATCAACTTTCATCTTTGGCATATGGATTCTAATATCTTTGTTGACGCACAGTTTGTTGTAGCTGTCAACGTCCAGATAATTACGGGAATAGGCTTGCCCGAAAATCAGATAGAACATTTTCAAAAAGCCCTCTACATACCGATAGGCGCGGCCCTCTGTATGGTAGAGCATAGAAAGATAGTCGTTGACCTCTGCCGCGCTGATTCCATCTATAAACCGCTCTCCGAATTGTGCGGCAAGGTGGTTGTTCCACAAGCTGTCTTGTTTGCGTATCGTGGAGTAGGCTTTGCCGCTCCGCCCCTTTTCACTGTACTCTTGATAAATTTCCGCAAAAGTCTTGCGGGGCCGCTCTCTGCATTTAACTCTCTCCCGCTCCAAAGCAATCGCCGCTTCCCGTGCTCTACTCGCGGCCCGCTCGCTCTTGAATGGTTTTCCCTGTTCATCCTTGGTTTTCTTCCTGTTGATGGTTCTGCCGCCCAGCACGATTACAAAGCGATAAGCCCAATAACCACTGTCTAACTGATACACGCCTGTTTCCTTTTGCTTGCTCATTTCCAACGCCCTCCGATTGTACTTTTATTGTACGTTCCGAAAGGTTGGTTTCATAGAAAAGTACAAGCCTTGTACTGCAAAAACGCGTCCCCAGTGCAAATAAGCGGGCCGCTAGGGCCGCGTTTTGCGCACCGTCCACGAGATGGCTCGGGACGAGGCCCGCCACGGCAAGGCCTTCAAGGGCCTGCTGGAGCGGTACTTCGGCTGAGCACGGGAGGAACACAAGATGGACAAGTACGTTTGCCCCTGCGGCTACGTCTACGACCCCGCGGCGGGCGATCCCGACAACGGCGTCGCCCCCGGCACCCCTTGGGAGCAGGTCCCGGAGGACTGGGTCTGCCCCATCTGTGGAATGGGCAAGGATGTTTTCGAGAAGGAATAAGGATTTGGAAAGGGAACAAGGAAACTTGTTCCCCTTCTTTTTTCCATATTTGGTTGTCAAAATTGAGCAGTCACACCATTTCAAATAGCTTGTCCCGTGTCCTTAGGTCACCGCGCCCCAGGGGGTGGTTCCGCAAGGACACAACGGGGGCTTTGTTCCTTTTCTTGAAAGAAAAGGAACCGAAAAGAACTTTGGCGAAAAACTTCGTTTTTCTTCCAATTTTATTTTAGAACTTCCAGAAAACCTTAACCTCCTGTTGGCCTATATCTGGGTCTTTCTCTCCAATTTCGATGCGCTCCACCAATCCAACCACCAATTCCCGGGGGACAGTTTCCAATTTCAAAAGCTCTTTCGCACGTTCCATCAGGTCGTCCTGGCCCTCGGAACGGCCCTGCTCCGCCAGCTCCTCGCCGATGACCGCCAGCCGCCGCTCCAGGCGGCTTTTTTCCTCCAGAAAGGACTGGTTCAGCTCCAGGAACTGCCCCTCGCCGAGGATGCCCTCCACCCGGTCCAGGTACAGCGTTTTCAGGGCCTGACTGCGTTTGTCCAGTTGGGCGGTCAGGGCCTTCTGCTCCTGCTCCAGCACCTCCCGGCGGGTGTCCTTCTGGGGCTGGAGGTCCGCGGGGTCCAGCTGGTAACAGGTCTGGATATAGTAGCGGATGCGGTCAGAGATTAGATCGACGAGCTGGTCCAGCCGGACGGAGTGCCGGGTACACAACCGCTTGCTGCCGCTGTCGGCGTACAGCTTGCACCGCAGATAGGCCCGTTTTCCGTTGGAGCACTTGCTCATGGTGGAGCCGCAGTCGGCGCACTTTACCAGCCCGGACAGCAGATGGGCCTCCCCGGTACCATCTGTCCTGGAGCGCAGCCTCAGGCCCCTCTGGACCGCCTCAAAGGTGGCCCGGTCGATGATGGCCTCGTGGGTGCCCTCCACCCGGTACCACTCGCTCTCCGGGGTATCGATGACCACCTTGGATTTGTAGCTCACCTTCCTCCGCCGACCCTGGATCATCACACCCGTGTACATCTCGTTGGTCAGAATGCGGCCCACCGTCACCTTATTCCACAGGCCGAAGTCATTCTTGATGGGGTGGTTGCAGGTCCAGCCTCGCTCCGCCTTATAGCGGGTGGGGTTTGGGACGCCCCGCTGGTTTAGCAGATAGGCGATGTTCTGCCGCCCGTGACCCTCCAGCGACCACTGGAAAATCTGCCGCACCACCTCCGCCGCCTCCGGGTCGGGGATGATGTGGTTTTTGTCCGCCGGGTCCTTCCGATAGCCGTAGATGGGAAAGCCGCCGATGTACTTGCCCTCTCTCCGCTTCAGGTCGAAGACCATGCGGACATTTTCCGACAGGTCCTCCAGATACCACTCGTTCACCAGGCCGTTGATCTGCCGGGCCTTCTTGTTGCCCTTGACCTCGGTGTCGGCGTTGTCCGCCACCGCGATGAACCGGATGCCCCAGATAGGGAACAGGCCGTGGATGTACTTCTCTACCAGCTCCATGTCACGGGTGAAGCGCGACTGGCTTTTGCAGAGGATAATCTGGAATTTTTTCGCTTTGGCGGCCTCAATCATGCGGTTGAAGTCGGGGCGCTGGCTGTCTATACCAGAGTAGTCCTCATCGCAGAAAATCGAGTAGATATCCCACCCGTGGTCAATGGCATAGCGGGTCAGCAGAGATTTTTGGTTCTGGATGCTCTCTGATTCAGGCTGTTGCTTGTCTTCATCCTCCTTGCTCAGTCGTGTATAAATCGCACAAAGGATTTGTTACACCTCCTTCAAGGCGTAACTGCTCAGGAACGTCATCCCTTATGAGCAGCCGCATGGCAAGAAATTATTTTAAATGCCTTTACCGATCAAACAGCAAAGGCATCATTTGTAGAGGGCTTTGGTGAGCCAAGCAGTAATGGTTCGATAAATCAATTGTTTGTCTGCTTTGGTCATCTCCATCTGATACTCGCTCAAAATCAAAACTGGGTCTTTCATCAAAATCGCCTCCAGTAAACTTTATGAAGCGTAATGTGTGAAATATGAAAAGGCAGACGGAATCTACACATCTGCCTCAGCCTGCCGGTATATTTCCCACACCACAGCGAGCGATAAAATTGGCTCAGAGTTTCGCCCAGTATCCTTGACAAGCCCGGGAATCGTGTTAAACTGGTAATATGCGCGCAGGCGCATAAACTCGTTTGCTGTTATGTAAGTCTGTCAAGGCGGAAGAACATATGAAACTAAATGTTGCGGAAAATGCCAAACGGAATGTACTCTGGGGAGGCATTCGAAAGCTGTACCAGACATTGGTTCCCTTTGTGCTGCGGTCCGTTTTTATCCACCAGTTAGGGGTGGAATATGTGGGACTGGGAGGACTGTTTTCCTCCCTGCTCAGCTTTCTTAATCTGGCTGAGCTGGGCGTTGGGTCGGCAGTGCTGTATTTCCTATATCAACCGGTGGCGGACAACGACGTAGACACCGTCCGAAAGCTACTGGGGCTTATCAAAAATATCTACTGGAAAATTGGTTTGTTCATCTCTGGGGCGGGCCTCGCCCTAACGCCATTTCTCCGCCTGCTCGTCTCCGGAGAGGTTCCTGGGGACATCAATATCTATGCTATTTATCTACTGAATCTTTTGCAGACCTCTCTATCCTACTGGCTGTTTGCCGGCAAGTCTGTTGTACTTGATGTATACCAGAGAGACGATGTGTCCAGCCGCATCTGTCTGGCAACCTCAACGCTTCGGTACGCGCTGCAATTCATCCTGCTCTTTCTGCTGCCCAACTACTATATCTATTTGTCTATCGTAATATTGACGCAGGCGCTGGAGCGCATCCTCATCGCGGCAGCCGTGGACCGGAGATATCCTGAGTTCCGGAAAACCCTGCCAGCACCCCAGGAGATGACGCATAAGGTCTTGCATAAATCCAGCGGGCTGTTGTTCCATAAGATCGGGGGCGTTATTGTCAATTCGGCGGACGCCCTGGTGATTACCGGCTTTTTGGGGCTGAGCATTCTGGGAAAGTACCAGAATTACCTCCAGATCATGACCGCGGTCTCAGGGATGATTGGTTTGATTAACTCCTCCTGGTACGCTGGGATCGGCAATACGATTGCCAGAGAAGGCATTGATACGGCCTATCGCTCCTTTATCCACTATACGTTTCTGGAATTCTGCATCAGCACATTTTGCTGCTGCTGCTTCCTTAACCTCTACCAGCCGTTTATTGCCCTCTGGCTTGGACCCGATCTGTTGCTTGACGATGGCCTGATTGTATGCATATGCCTCTATTTTTGCAGCCTGCGATTCATGACGCCGGGCAACATGTTTGAAAACATCGGTGGAATCTGGGTGCAGGACAGATACCGCCCGCTTTTGGAGGGGCTGCTCAACCTCGGGCTGAATCTCATTCTGGTACAGCGCCTTGGCATGTATGGGATCCTCCTCTCCACAATACTCAGTATGGTTTGCCTCAGCATGCCGTGGCTGTACCACACGGTAGTGGGAAAGCTGTTCCAGAAAAACAGTGTCAGTTATCTCAAAAAGCTGCTGCAATATGCGGTGTCAGCTGCGGCATGCTGCGCTGCCTCATCCCTCGCGTGCAGGATCATCCCGCCGGGCTTTCCGCCCCTCGCAGCCTTGTTTGCGAAGGCCGCGATCAGCACAGCTGTCCCCACCGCCTTATTGTGGGGCTTGTACCGCAGAGATGAATCATGGAAATGGATGCTCCAGCATATCCTTTCCACCCTCCGTCTCCAGAGAACTTAAAGGCCGCCAATTATGTGCCCCACAATGGGCTCTTTTTATTAATCCAGCTTACGCAGGATGCGCATTGCCGTATTCAACGGCAAAATGCGGCACAGTCCCAAAAACAGCGCCCGCCTGCGGCCGGGATGGGGCGTGGGCGATTGCAGGCGCGGCTGCATTAAGTCCTCCTCCCGGCATTCAAAATACCGAACGCGCTCCTTTACAGACGCCCAGAGCTCCGCGCCTTTTTCGCTGTGGACGACCACAAGGGATGTCCCCATACCGTCGTCCCACTCCGGGCGCACCCGCTCAATTCCCCAAAAATCCCCTATGGTCAGGTCGCTCTCCCGCTCCACCGAGCAAAACTGGCAGGAAAAGCAGGACGGGCGCAGAATATAGTTGCGGAAATACGCCTCACAGAACTGATCCTGCTCCAATGGCCACGCGTATTCCATCCCGCTGATGCAAACCGCGGCGGTATGGCCGTTGTCCCCCGCACGCTTATCCCGGAAGGCAAACCCCTCAAAGTTCCCATGATACTGTTTTTCCAGTTCTTTTATGTATTTCCTCCATATCCCCGGCGAGGGCACGCCGTAGCATACAAGGTCGGCAAGCAGCAGATTTTCCGCCCCTCCGGCGTATTTCTTTACGGCCTGGCATTGACAAGGCGTACCGGTAAACAGGACCGTCCTGCCTTCTCTCAGCCGCTCCAAAACCTGCCGGCAGCAGCCGGACAACTCACTCTGGACATATTTTGTCTTTCGCAGCAGTTCCAGCTCCTCAGGTGTCCGCGCCTCCTGATGGCGCACAGTGCCGTCCGGCCCCATTGCCGCGCCAAACACTACGCCGCCCTCATCCAGTATCTCCCGTGCCAGCACCGGAAACACGCCCCCTGACGAGCTCCCCGTCCGGTCCCGCTCTGACTTCGCCTGCGCCCCAAAGCAGCGCGGGGGACGCTCTATCGCGCCGTTTGAACGCCCTACCGGGCATACCTCCCGGCACCGTCCGCAGCCGGTGCACGCATGTGGATCAACACGTGGGTACGCGAACCCCTCCCAATCCACCGCCATTCGGACCGCCCCGTGGGGGCACGCCGCCGCACAGATCCCGCAGCCGCAGCATTCCCGTTGGTCCATTGCCCCATCTCCTCCCGCCGGCAAGGCTGCCGTTCCTATCTCAATATTCCGTACCTCATTTGACTCATTATACCACACTTTGTTCTGCTTTTCACCGCTTCTTAGCTGATCGTCCCCTGATGTCAATATAAAAAATTGCCGCCCAACAGCGGCAATTTTTTTACTCTGTGGTGTAGTTGTCAAAATATCCCTGGATGAAAACCACCGGGGTACCCTTGTCGCCGGAGCCGGAGGTCAGGTCGCACAGGGAGCCAATCAGGTCGGTGAGTCGCCGGGGGGTAGTGCCCTCCGACACCATCTGTCCCACCAGGTCTCCATCCTTCTTGTGGATGCAGTCCTTGATGGCCTCCTTCAGCGCCTCGCCGGAGAGATGGGCAAAGTCGTTATCAGCCAAATACTTCAGCTTCAGCTCATTGGGGGTGCCCTCCAGGCCGGCGGTGTAGGCGGGGGAAACCACCGGGTCGGCCAGCTCCCAAATCTTGCCCACCGGGTCTTTAAAGGCGCCATCGCCGTAGACCATAACCTCCACATGCTTGCCTGTCTCTTCCAGCAGCTTCTTCTGGATGGCCTCCACCAGCCCCTGGCAGTCCCGGGGAAACAGCTTGACCTGATCCTCGGTAGACTTGTTGGAGCCTAGCAGGCCGTATTGCTCATTGCAGCCGCTGCCGTTCACGGGGGCGTTCAAAATCTCATCCAGTCCGAAAACCCGTTCCGCCCCCGCGGCCTTCAGCAGCCGCTTAGTGCGCTGGCGGGTGTGAATGTCGCAGCACAGCACGTTCTTCGTGTAGGGCAGGACGGCCCGGGGATCGTTGGCAAATATAATCTCCGCCTCAGCTCCGCAGCCCTCAATGAGTTCCTTGTAATAGGCCACATAATCCATACCGGTAAAGGGGTGCTTCACATGGCCGAACAGCTCCCGGTACTTCTCCAGGGAGAGGACGTCCCGGTAGGGATCCACCCCCTTCTCGTCCACAGCATCCAGGCTGACCAGGTGGTTGCCCACCTCGTCGGAGGGGTAGCTAAGCATGACAACCACCTTTTTCGCCCCCTTGGCGATGCCCCGCAGGCAGATGGCAAAGCGGTTGCGGCTGAGGATGGGGAAAATAACGCCTACGGTCCCGCCGCCCAGCTTGGCGCGGACGTCGGCGGCAATGTCGTCTACGGTGGCGTAGTTGCCCTGGGCCCGGGCCACGATGGCCTCGGTCATAGCCACGATGTCCCGGTCGCGGATGACAAACCCGTCCTCCTTTGCGGCCTCCAGTAGGGAGCCGGTTACGATCTCCACCAGATCGTCCCCGCTGCGGATGATGGGGGTGCGGATGCCCCGGGATACTGTACCGACCATACGGCTCATAAAGGAACACTCCTCGTTCTCATATCTTTTTGCGGAAAATCTTCCCGCAATTTTATATGATACCACGATTTTTTCCGGTTGTAAATATAATTTTGCCGGTTAATGCGCGAAAGCGGCTTACTCCACCCCGAAGGACACGATGGCGTCCCGCATGTTGCGCCAGTCACCCCGCAGCTCCTCCAGCCGCGCCCGCCCGGCGTGGGTGAGCTGGTAGTACTTCCGGTCCGGCCCACCGCCCCCGGGGGCCATGTACCAGGAGGTAAGGCCCTCCTTTCCCAGTCCCCGGAGCAGGGCGTAGATGGCGCTCTCCTGGGTATCCGGGAAGGCTGCGCGGAGCGGGGTGAGCACCTCGTAGCCGTATTTGTCCCCCCCGGCCAGCAGCTGGAGCAGGCACAGCTCCAGCAGATCCTTCTTCAGCACAGGGCCACCCCCGTTCCGATCAGGCCCGCCACTCCAATGGGGATAAGTCGTGTAAACAGGTAGGCTTGTATTTCAGCGGAACCTCTGGCGGAGATATCCATACTGAGCATATGAAACTCCAAGAAACCAAACATCGCCGCCAGCGTAAGGCACAGGAGATATAGGGCCAGCCACCGGCGGTCGTAGCACTTGGCCAGTACCAGCCCAGCCAAAGCGGTTACCGCGCAGGCCACGCCGCCCTCTATCAGCAGTTCCCGCTCAAGGATAGCCCACCATGGCCGGATGTATTCTACCGTGCCTTCCCCCACTTCCCTGGCCAATCCCTCCAGAGTCACGGGATCAAAGATATACCAGGTCAGTATTATAACCGCCGCCCCCAAAACCAGTACCGCCATCAGGGCCGCTGCCAACCGTTTGGACAGGGGGCCGTTTTTCTGCCCGTGCCGCCGGAACCAGTACAGCGACAGGAGCATTCCCACCACCATCACCCACACGGGATACCACACGTTGGAGTATGAGAAAAACCCAGTGGTGGCTGCCATTCCCGTCCAGGCCCACTTGGCCAGCAGGAACAGTCCAACGGCCAGCACAGCAAAGACCTTCAGCCACCGGCGGTAGGTTTTTACATCGGTGAGCAGATGGGCCGCCTGGACCGGTTCCCCCAGCTCCTCCACCAGCCTGGACTCGTCCCGCTCCTCTTGGAAGATCAGCTCCCGGTAATCCGAAATGGCGTCCTCCGACTCCTGGGGCGGCAGACGCCACCGGACCGCCCGGCTGAATTTTTTCAGGTACTGCTCCCTGGTCAGGGGCTCTTCTCGCTTCATCATATGTTCCTCCGCCCTTCTATTGATAAAAATACAGTACTGTTAAAAATATAATACCAACCCCTGCAGAACTTGTCAAGGGAAACTTTTGACGGCGGGACAACTTTATGGTATCCTGAAAAAAAGCCCCCCTAAGGGGCCTTTGGGAGGTGCTGCTATGGATATCCAAGCCCTTGTAAACGCACAGAGGACCTTTTTCCAAACTGGGGCAACCTTGCCCCTTCCCGCCCGCAGAGCGGCCTTAAAGCGTCTCGGAGAGGCCGTCAGGGCCCGCGAGGCGGACGTTAGCGCCGCCCTGCTGTCCGACCTGAACAAATCTCCCACAGAGAGTTATATGTGCGAGGTGGGCATGACGCTGTCCGAGCTGGGGTATGTGCTCCGGCACCTGGACCACTGGGCCAAGGACAAGCTCCGCCCCACTCCGCTGGCCCAGTTTCCCGCCAAGAGCTTCACTGCGGCGGATCCTTACGGGGTGGTGCTCATCATGTCCCCCTGGAACTACCCCTTCCTGCTGGCCATGGAACCGCTGATCGGGGCCATCGCCGCCGGGAACTGCTGCGTTGTTAAACCCTCCGCCTACTCCCCCGCAGTCTCGGCAGTCCTCCGCAGCCTTTTGGCGGAGTGCTTCCCGGCAGAATTTGTCACCGTAGTAGAGGGCGGCAGAGCCGAAAATCAAGCCCTCCTGGACCAGAAATTCGACTATATTTTCTTTACCGGCAGCACAGCGGTGGGAAAGGAGGTCATGGCCAAGGCTGCGGCCCACCTCACCCCTGTCACCCTGGAGCTGGGGGGCAAGAGCCCCTGCATCGTGGACACTACCGCCAAACTGAATTTGGCCGCAAAACGGATTGTCTTCGGCAAGCTGATCAACTGCGGACAAACCTGCGTAGCCCCGGACTATCTGCTCATCCACCGCCGCGTCAAAGACCGCTTCCTGGCCTACGTCAAGCGGTGGATCACCGTCATGTACGGCACCAATGCCCTGGACAACGACGGCTATGTCCGCATGGTCAACCAAAAGCACTACGATCGGGTGATGAGCCTCATCGATCTGAACAAGGTGGTGTTTGGCGGCAGGGGCGACCCGGATACGCTGAAAATCCAGCCCACCATTCTAGACAATGTCTCCCCGGAGGACGCCGTCATGCAGGAGGAAATCTTTGGACCGGTCCTCCCCGTCCTCACCTTTGACCGGGTGGAAGAGGCGCTGGACTTTATCAACACCCGGCCCCATCCCCTGGCCCTCTACCTGTTCTCTCAGGACAAACAGGTCCAGGAGCTGTTTGTCCGCCGGGCCTCCTTTGGCGGCGGGTGCATCAACGACACCATCATCCACCTGGCCACCAGCCACATGGGATTTGGCGGCGTGGGGAACAGCGGCATGGGCAGCTACCATGGCAGGCAGAGCTTTGATACCTTCTCCCATCGGAAGAGCATTGTACAAAAATCCACTTTGGTGGATCTGCCCATCCGGTACGCCCCCTATACGCCGTCAAAATCCAAACTGCTGCGCCTGTTTTTGAGATAAAAAATCACCCCGCTTCTCAGCGGGGCGAGACCATTATTCCCGTCCATGCCTGGGATTTTTGGCGACCATTACAGCCGCCTCGCTAATCGCCGCCACCACATCGGCCCGAGACTGCAGCTCATAACTCTGTAGCTTGACCATCAGCCGCCCCTGCCGGGTTGCCACGTAGTGGGGCTCCAAGTGGTTTAAGGTATACGCCACCACATCCGACTTGCACGCGTCACAGGTGCAGCCACCCTCCGCAGTCATCACGGTGTCCAGATTTTGCAGGACGAATTCCTCCATCAAGTTTTTATATTCAATCGCCATCTATGTATCCTCCTTCTGATTGCGGCCAATCTTCCCTCTTATTATATTTCTTTCCCATCCAAATTACAATCCCTATTTTTGTGCGAGGTGATAAAATTGCATTTGACCGATTCCCATTCTGAGACGCATTTTAGAGACATGTCTCTGCTCCACGCCCTGGGCTGGCGGGCCGCTTACCAGGGATATATCCCGGACAGCTTTCTATCAGGGTCAATTACCGACGACCGTTGGGTCCCTGTCTTCCGTCAAAACTACGAGGAAGGTATCTACCGTGGCTTGCTCTTATATGATAGGGACCGTCCCCTCTG
This sequence comes from uncultured Bacillota bacterium, assembly GCA_947383275.1. Classification (GTDB taxonomy): domain Bacteria; phylum Bacillota; class Clostridia; order Oscillospirales; family Oscillospiraceae; genus Lawsonibacter. Next base: position 1,052 of record CANDCW010000020.1, on the reverse strand, counting down.
CTGCGCCACCTATGGCCCCGCCCGAGTAGACCACACCGCCGGGGACACCATCTGCAAGTTCAGCTCCCCCGATCTGGCCGATTGGGGAGAGCTGGTCTCCCTCTACGCCCACCCGGACCACTGGAGGAAGGGATACGGTTCTACCGTGATAGAGGAGGTCCTCCACCGTTTGGAGGCGGCGGGTTATCCCGGTTGCTTTTTATATGTCCTCAAGGAAAACGACCGCGCCCGGCGATTTTATGAGAAGCACGGCTTTGCCTGGGACGGGCACAGCTTGGAGGTGGCTCTGACTCCAGACACTTTATTAGTCGATTTAAGATATTGCAGAGAGCTTTAAAGCACAACTCCAGCTATTTTTGAATTCCTTTTCTCATTCCTGACCCGCAATATTCGTGAGGAATTAATTTAAATCCTATTTTTTCATAAAAGCCCTCTTTCCCTTTCTCTGCCGCTAAAAATATGCTGGCCCGTCCGCCAATTGGCACTCTGCCTTCAACGTATTCTATCAGCATGTTCACGATATGAGTACCGATACCTCTTTTTTGATACTCTGGCTGTACTACAACATCAACCACCATATGGTACATCCCATCTCCAATCAATCTGCCCATAGCAACTGTGTAACTTTTATCAACCGCAGTCACTGTATATAAATTTTGCTTGAGGAATTCCCGTGTCTGCTCCTCCGAAAAATTCATCCAGCCAACACTTTGGCGTAAACGATAGTAATCATCGTAACATAATGTGTTTTTACAATATTCCATTAGCCACACTCCTAACGACTTAAAAATAAAATAAAACAGGACAGTCGATTGACTATCCTGCTTTATGTAGGCACTACCTATCTTCCCGGTCCGTCTCCAGACAAGTATTTTCGGCAGAAGCGAGCTTAACTTCCGTGTTCGGAATGGGAACGGGTGGACCCTCGCCCTAATCAGCACCTACTATTTTAATCGCCGTAGCGACTAAAACCCATATTCAATTGCACTTGCTTTCGAGTGGTGACCCGTACGGGAATCGAACCCATGTTTGCGGCGTGAGAGGCCGCCGTC
>CANDCW010000019.1 GCA_947383275.1 uncultured Bacillota bacterium | reverse complement strand
CTGTCCCGCCCGGGTGGTGGCGCCGATGAGGGTGAATTTGGGCAGGTCCAGGCGGATGGAGTTGGCCGAGGGCCCCTTACCGATGATAATGTCGATGGCGTAATCCTCCATGGCGGGGTAGAGGATCTCCTCCACCGCCCGGTTGAGGCGGTGGATCTCGTCCACAAAGAGGATGTCGTTTTCGTTCAGATTGGTGAGCAGGGCGGCCAGGTCCCCCGCCTTCTCGATGGCGGGGCCGGAGGTAATGCGCACGTTGACCCCCATCTCGTTGGCAATAATGCCGCTGAGGGTGGTTTTGCCCAGGCCCGGGGGACCGTGGAGCAGCACGTGGTCCAAAGGTTCCTGGCGCATTTTCGCCGCCTGAATAAAGACCTCCAAATTGCCCTTGGCCTTCTCCTGGCCAATATACTCCTTCAGAGTCTTGGGCCGCAGGGAGTACTCTCCCTCGTCCTCCCGGGTCAGGGAGGTGGTCACCAGGGGCTCCAGCTCCTCGGCGGCCAGGTCTCCGCCGGAAAAATCAATGCTCAAGACTTCACTTCCTCGTCTGTTTCCAGTTGGTCCGCAAGTACCCGAAGGTCATCCAAAAACCGGTCCTCGCCCCAGCCAACGAGCTTTCCCACTCCCCTGCCGCCGGCGGCGGAGATGGCGGACATAAAAATCTTCCCGCCGTTCTCCAGCAGCATCAAGGTCAGGCTCAAGCGCCCGTCGCCCATGATGCTGTACCGCTCATAGACCCGCAAGGCGCAGCGGACGGCACCGGTGTGATATTGGCTCCCCTCTTCATAGCTGGTTGAAATATTCCCGCCCAGCAGATTTTGGTGGAAATAGTCCAGCACCTCGTCAAAGCTGTAGCGGCCCGAAATGGCCCGTTCCAATTTGGGCATATTGTCCTCCTTCACCAGCGCCGGGCCAGTTCCCGGAGGTTGTCCAGAAAGGCCTCCTCGCCGAAGGTGTTGAATTTGAAAATCATCCCCTGGCTGCCCCCGGCGGTGATGCCGGACAAATACAGCGTCTCCCCGTCCCCCACCAGGGTCAGGGTCATGGACAGCCGGTTGCCGCCGGTCATGCTGTAGCGCTCATAAACCCGGACCGCCACCCGCACGCCGGCAATTTGAACATAGCTCTCTTCCTCAAAGCTGGCCGACATACTGCCATTGAGGATTCCCTCGTGGAAGTAGCGCAGGGCCTGGTCGTAGTCGCCCTGCAAGGTACACTCAAATTTTGCCATATTCTCACCCCTTCACCATCTTTTTCAGCGCCTGTTTGATAATCTGCTCCAGGGGCAGGCTGTCCAGGTCGATGCCCTTCAGGGCCAGGTTAATCTCCCCCTGGGAGTAGCCCAGTACGGCCAGGGCCGCAGTGGCCTCCGACAGCTTGTTCTCCGGGATGACGGTCACCCCCGTGCCGCCGTAGCTCTCCCCGGCGGCGTTGACGGACTGGCCCTTAGCCAGCTTGTCTTTCAGCTCCAGAATCACCCGCTGGGCAATTTTTTTGCCAATGCCCTGGGCGCAGGTGAGGGCCTTCTCGTCCCCTGTGATGATGGACAGAGCCAGATTGGCCGGGGTGCTGGCCGACAGAATGGACAGCGCCGCCTTGGGCCCCACCCCGGACACGGAGATGAGCTGCTGGAACAGCCGCAGTTCCTCTGCCGTGGAAAAACCGTACAGCTCCACCGCATCCTCCCGGACGTTCAGATGAGTAAAGAGCTTGCCCTTCTCCCCCTTTTTCAGGGCGGACAGGGTGTAGCTGGTGGTGCGGCAGGCGTATCCCACGCCGCCGCAGTCGATGACGGCCAGATAGGGCTCGATGTGGGCCACGGTACCGTTTACATAATAAAACATTGATGTTACCTCGTATCGTATTTTTCCGGGTCAAAAATCCGCTCTGTATTCAGCAGGCTGGTGGCCGACCGGGCATGGCAGATGGCAATGGCCAAGGCGTCGGCGGCGTCGTCGGGGCGGGGGACCTCCTTCATGGACAGCAGCCGCTGGGTCATAAGCATCACCTGCCGCTTGTCCGCCCCGCCGTAGCCGGCCACAGCCTGCTTTACCTGCATGGGGGTGTACTCGAAGATGGGAACCCCCAGCTTTTCCGCTGAGAGCAGGATCACCCCCCGGCCGTGGGCCACCGAGATGCCGGTGGTGATATTTTTGGAGAAAAACAGCTCCTCCACCGCCATCTCGTCGGGGTGGAAGGTGTGGATCAGCTCCTCCATATCGTCAGAAATTTGCAGCAGCCGATGGGAAAGCGGGATCCCCGGTGGGGTGGTGATGACCCCGTAGCGCAGCAACTCATTCTTCTGCCGCGACCCCCGGATGACCCCAAAGCCAATAGTCGCCACGCCAGGATCGATGCCCAGGATAATCATATGCTCCCCCCTGCCCGCAAAAAGACATGGTAATTATAGCACAGGGATGGTAAAATGGGAAGAAAGTTTTTTGGACCTGTGACAATTTGCCCTCCTCAATTGAGTTATGGGTGAAAGGAGGTCTTGCGTATGGAAGCTCTGCCGCTGCGCGCGGGCGGTGAGATGGATTCGATTATAGACCGCTATCAAACCATGGTGTACGGCCTGGCCCTGACCCGGACGGGCAACCGGGCCGACGCCGACGACGTATTTCAGGAGGTGTTCCTGGCCTACTGTCAGTGCGGAAAAACCTTCCGGGACGAGGAACACCGGAAAGCCTGGCTGCTGCGCACCACCGTCAACCAGGCCCGGCGGGTGACGTCCTCCTCCTGGAGTCAGAGGACCGTCCCCCTGTCGGAGCGGGAGGACGCCCCCGTCCAGTTCCGGGAGCCCGAGGAAAACCGGGTCTGGGAGGCCCTCCAGACCCTGGCCCAGGACTACCGCCTGCCCATCTATCTGTTCTACTTCCAGGAGCTGTCCACCCAGGAGATCGCCAAGGTGCTCTCCATCCGTCCGGGAACTGTCCGAATGCGGCTGACCAGGGGCCGGGAACAGCTCCGTGAAAAGCTGAAAGGAGACTATTTTGATGAATCATGAACTGTTTACCAATATGCAGAAGCAGATGGTCCCCAGCCCGGAGGTCCGAGCGGCCCTCACTGAGAAACTGGCCCAGCCCGCGAAAAAACGGCCCGTCCCCTGGAGAAAATACGGCGCTGTCGCCGCCTGCGCGGCGCTGGTGATCGGGGCGTTTTCGGTGAATAACCTCCATCAGGACCAGGAAAAGTGGCTGCTGTTTACAAAAAATTTCACCCATGATGTTACAGAAACAAAGCTCCACAGCTATGTGACAGTGAACGGACCGGTCGGCGCTGTCCAGGAAAACGCCACTACGGCCACCGGCGGCGGGGACAGTGAGGGCGGCGACCGGGACATGGGCATGACCCCCGAGGACCTGGGGCAGGCCATGCTGGAGGTGGGCTATATTCAGGAGGAAGTTGACGAGTACCAGTCCATCGGTTACCAGATGACCTGGGCCAACTGGTGGAAGTTTGTCCACCAGCAGGAGAACAGCGAGGGAAGCGACCCCTTCAATTTGGAGGACCTGAAACGCTTCTCCCAGAAGGAGCTGTATGTCAGGACCGGAGCCCTGCCCGCCCCCAACACAGGCGACCTGCCCAGCGGGGCCTATATCGGGGACGCCCCCTCCCAGGAGGAGGCAGTAGATGCCTATCAGAAGCTAATGGATCGTTTCAACGGCGACTACCCCGACTGGTACGGCGGGGCCTATATCGACAACACCGGCACGCTGATTGTCCAGCTGGTGGAGGACAAGGACCCCGCCGACAAGTCCCTGGAGCTGCAAGTGCTGGACTGGACGGACGGCGGCCGGGTGGCTTTCTCCTCCTGCAAGTACTCCCTGGCCCAGCTGAAAGGGCTGATGGACCAGCTCAACGCCCTGCCGGACGAGGACCCGGTTTGCCGCCAGGTCATGGCTGGCTGGGGCATTGACGAGGAGGCCAACCGCATCGACCTGGCCCTTACCGAGGCAAACGGCCACGTTCTGGCTATCTTGTGTCAGATGGACCCGGAAGACGACGCCATCTACGTCCAGGTGGGCCGGCGGGCCAGCTTTGAGGATATTGAGGACCCGGCAGTCCACCACGTCATACCTGGCGGGGCCACCGTCCCTGACGACGAGGACCTCATCGCCAACGAGCCCTTCTACGACGGGGCCCACTATGACCTGGAGCGCCTCCCGGAGGAGCTGCCCCAAGAGAAACGCCCTGCCTTTGAGGTCAATTCCGCTCCAGTGGAGGACGCCTCCACCTCCTGCTACAATCCCGATTCCAAATAGGCATAAAAAAGCCGCCCGGCCGGGCGGCTTTTTTCAGTTCTTCCTGCTGCCCAGGAAGCGCAGCAGATATAGAAACAGGTTGATAAAGTCCAGATACAGCTGGAGGGCGGAAAAGATGGAGGCTTTGGCCAGCATGTCGGGAGAGGCGGAGTAATAGTTGTAAAAAGCCCGGATCTTCTGGGTGTCGTAGGCGGTAAAGCCCAAAAACACCGCAATACCGATCATGCAAATGATCCGCTCAAACATCATCACCCCGGGGATAAACAGGGACAGCACCCAGAACACCAGCAGGAACAACGCCCCGGAGATCAGGATGGTCCGCAGCCCGGACAGGTCCCGCTTGGTGAAAAAGCCGTAGGCCGCCAGGGCGCCAAAGTAGACGGAAGTGAGCAGGAAACACAGTATCAGGGCTGTCAGGTCATAGAGCAGCAGATAGATGGACATGGTAAAGCCCAGGATTGCGGCGTAGGCCACAAAAATGCCTATCGCCGCGCCCACCGACATTTTTTCAATCCGGCGCGCAAAGACCACCGACAGTACAATGGGGGCAATCAGCGCAATGATATGCACCGCCGGAATATAGACCAGGGAGTAGACGGTGGTGTTGGTGACCCAGCAGCCTACCGCCACCCCGAAGGTAACCAGCAGGCCCAGCATCATCCAAAGGAAGGTTTTTGCGGTATACTGCCCCAGGGTTTCCCCCTGGCTGGAGGCGTAGTTGCGGTCAAACTCATAGGGATCAAAGCTCATAGATCAGCGCTCCTTTCGTTTTAAAGGTTTTTTCCCAGTGTGCCCGGTTGAGGGTGATTCTATTATACTGCCGCGCCTCCAAAAAATCAACTGTTTCCAAGCGCAGCGTCATAGAAGTTGTTTTCCACAATCATCGATGTGGACTCCAGCTTGTATTTGACCAGTTTTTTCATGGAGGAGACGTAATTTTCCTGCTCCTCCGCCGTCATGACCACACCCTCCGCCGGGGTGAACTCCTGGGTAAAGCGGTTGTAGAAGCCCCGGCCGGTCATCCAGCAGGTGGAGGTAAACACCACCAGACCCTCGCTGTCGGAGAGGATGTCGCTGCCAGCCAGCATCCGGGAGTCGTACTCCAGCCCCAGCAGGTTGGACACGGTGGGCAGGATATCCACCTGGCAGCAGGGTTTGTCCACCACCACCGGCTCCTCCATGGAGGCCGACCAGAGAATCAGGGAATTCTTGTACACATCAAAGTTGATGTTGGACTCGTCCAGGCTCTCCATAGCCTCGGAACTGCCAAAAGTCCGGCCGGACAGCTCCTCTAGGGTGTCCACGTTGAAATAGGGGATGTGGTCGCCGGTGGCCACGATGAGGGTCTTGTCCAGCTTGCCCGCCGCCTCCAGCTTGTCCAGCAGCAGCTTCAGGGCCCGGTCTACCTCCATGCAGGTGGCTACGTAGTTCTGGGTGGTCTCGCTGTAGGGCAGTGCCCGGACGGTGTCCCGGTATGGGGCTACAACCCGGTTGTTGGAGTAGGGCATATGGCCGCTGATGGTCAGGTAGTACACATGGAAGGGCTGGTCGGAGTTGAGGTAGTCATCCACGCTGGCCTCCACCATCACCGTGTCCCGCTGGGGCCAGAGCAGCTTGCCGTTGTCGCCCACCTCCAGGCCCTCAAAGCCGTCACCGAACTGGTGCCAGTCGTAGCCCAGATTGGTGTGGGAGGCGTTGCGGCCGTACATCTCAGAGTTGGCGTGGTAGCCCAGCACACTGTAGCCCGCCCGCTTCAGCTGCTGGGGCAGGGAGAGGTAGGCGTTGAAGCCCACATTCTGTCCGTCCTTCTTGAATTTCACCTCGCCGGTACGCTTCATGGTAATGGGGCTGCCGTTCTTGGGGTAGAGACCCAGCAGGGTTTGGCACTCGCCGTTAGAGGTGCTGGTAAAGTGGAGGGCGGTATAATAGTTGTTGAACACAAAGCCCTCATGGGTCAGCTTGTAGAGGGTGGGGGTCAGTTCCTTGTCGATGGCGTAGCCGGAGAAGCCCTCAATGACTACCTCAATCACGTTGTACCCCTTAAACATGCCGGTGTACTCGTTCTTTTTGGTGGGGGTCACGCTGTTGAAGTAGTTGGCCAGCCACTTGATATCGTCATTCTGGCTGTTTTCCCCCAAAGCGGCCAGGTCCACATCCATCACATTGGGGGAGGTATCGACCACCGGAACGGAATTGGGCTGCGAGGTGCTGCCGGCGGGGCTTCCGCTGGAACTGGCGGAACCGTTCCCGGTGTTCAAACTGTCCAGGCCGTCAAAATCATGGCCCATGGTATTTTTCACCGGGAAAATCATGTGCTTTGCATCCAGCCGCAGCATGGTAAACATCCCCAGCTGCTCCACCTGGTCGTCCATATTCGTATCCATTTTGTACAGCATGGCGGGGGTAATATCCCCCTTCCAGGGCAAAAGGGTAACGCCGATCCCTAAAATGTGGCAGAGAACGCATCCCCCCAGCACCAGACCGGCAAAACGGATGTCAAACCGTTCAAAGCCGGGAAAGTCGTTGCCGAAGATGCAGATCAGCACGGCGGGCAGCAGAAGGATCAGAATGACCGGGATGCTGCGGACCACCGTGGAGACAATCACATCGGCGTAGTCGGTAAGCCTGTTGCCTGCCGCCACCCCCAGGGCACTGGGGCCGTAGTAGGTCTGAAGGATGGTCTTGGCAACCACCTCCGCCGCATAGACCACCGACAGCACCACAGACAGTATTTTGGAAATGACGCTGTTCACTTTGGGCGGCCAGGCCAGGGTCAGCGCGGAGAAGAAGAGCCCTGCCGCAAGGCTGAACACAACATACACCGGCATGTAGGCAAGGGATGTTTTCATGTAGATGTGCAGCACCAGCTCCAGATAGAACAGCAGCGCGGGAAACAGCAGCACCCGCTCCAACGTCTGAATCAGGACCGCCGCCTCGCTGCGCCGGGAACGGCTGCGGCTGCCGCTCATCCTTCTCCCATTGTAGCCCATTGGAATCGACCTCCAAATCAGGATTGCTTTTTTACTTCCCTACTTTACTCACTTGGCCTCCAGCAGTCAAGGGATATTTTTTTAACATTTCATAAAATTTTCCACCGTCACATCATTGTGGCCGCGGCTGTATTTTACTGCTGTGTTCCAGTAATATAAGCGTTGACTAGCTTAATGTCAATCCTTATCCAAACATGGAAAACAAATCCAACTGGCTGGTCTCAGGCAGGTCTCCGAAGGCCCCGGCGTCTTTGAGCAGCTGGATATGGGTTTTTGACACCTTGGGGCAGGCGGCGGACACCTCCTCAATGGAGATGAAGTCCCTCCCCTCCCGCTGCTCCGCCAAAGAGATGGCTGCGGTCTCCCCCAGCCCCGCCACAGAGACGAAGGGGGGCCGCAGGGTCCCTTTCTCCTCATCCACGGTAAAGTGGATGGCCTGGGACCGGTAAATGTCCATCCGGTCGAACTGGAAGCCCCGGAGGTAGAACTCGTAACACACCTCCAAGGTGGTGAGCATGTCCTGCTCCACTGCGGTGGCCTCCTTGTCTTTGGCCACGATCTCCCGCATTTTTTTCTGGCAGACCTCCATGCCCCGGCACATGTACGCCTCGTCGAAGGCTTTGGCCCGGATGGAGAAGTAGGCGGCATAGAAGGCCAAGGGCCGGTGGACCTTGAACCAGGCGATACGGAACGCCATCATCACATAGGCCACGGCGTGGGCCTTGGGGAAGAGATAGGCAATCTTTTTGCAGGAGCCGATGTACCAGTCGGGCACTCCGGCGGCCTTCATTTCCTCCTCCGCCCCCTCGGGCAGGCCCCGGCCCTTTCGGACGGCCTCCATAATCTTGAAGGACCGCTTGGGGGGCATCCCCTTGGAGATCAGAAAGAGCATAATGTCGTCCCGGCAGCCGATGGCCTGGCCCACGGGAATCCCCTGCTGGATAATCAGATCCCGGGCGTTGCCCAGCCACACGTCGGTGCCGTGGGAAAAGCCGGACAGCCGCACCAGGATATCGAACTGGTTGGGCTGGGTCTCCTCCAGCATCCCCCGGACAAAGGAGGTGCCGAACTCCGGAATGGCGGTGCCCCCGGTGGGACCCAGGATTTTGTCGTCCTCATAGCCCAGGGCCTTGGAGGAGGAGAACAGCGACATGGTGTCCTTGTCGTCCAGGGGAATCTCTCTGGCATTGACCCCGGTCAGGTCCTCCAGCATCCGGATCATAGTGGGGTCATCGTGGCCCAGCATGTCCAGCTTGAGGAGGTTGGACTCCATGGAGTGGTATTCAAAGTGGGTGGTGACAATGTCGCTGTTGGGGTCGTCGGCAGGGTGCTGGACGGGGCAGAAGTCGTAGATCTCCTTGTCCTGAGGGATGACCACCATGCCGCCGGGATGCTGTCCGGTGGTGCGCTTTACCCCGGTGCAGCCGATGGCCAGCCTGTTTTCCTCCGCCTTGGAGGCGGTCAGCCCCCGCTCGTCCAGGTATTTTTTCACATAGCCAAAGGCGGTCTTTTCCGCCACCGTGCCGATGGTCCCCGCCCGGAATACATGGGTCTGCCCGAAGAGCTCAAAGGTGTACTTGTGGGCGCTGGACTGGTATTCCCCGGAGAAGTTCAGGTCGATATCCGGAACTTTGTCGCCGCCGAACCCCAGGAAGGTCTCAAAGGGGATGTTGAAGCCGTCCTTCACGTACTTGGTCCCGCACACGGGACAGACCGCGTCGGGCATGTCCGCCCCGCAGCCGAAGGGGTGGGCGGGGTCCTGAGCGTAGTCGAAGTCGGTATGCTTGCAGTTGGGGCAGCGGTAGTGGGCTGGCAGGGAGTTCACCTCGGTGATCCCAGACATGAAAGCCACCAGGGACGAGCCCACCGACCCTCGTGAGCCCACCAGATAGCCGTGCTCCAGGGAATTCTGCACCAGCTTCTGGGCGGACATGTAGATCACGTCGTACTTGCAGCGGATGATGTCCCCCAGCTCGGCCTCGATGCGGTCCACCACAATCTGGGGCGGGTTTTCTCCATACAGCTCGTGGGCCTTGTCCCAGACCAGCCGCTTCAGCTCTTCGTCGGAGTCCTCCAGCTTGGGAGCAAACAGGCCCTGGGGCAGGGGCTCGATGGGGTCGCACCAGTCGGCAATGAGATTGGTGTTCGTCACCACCACTTCCCGGGCCTTCTCTTTGCCCAGATAGGCAAATTCCCGCAGCATCTCGTCTGTCGTTTTGAAGTAGATGGGCAGTTCCGCGTCCGCGTCCTCGTAGCCCTTGGACGCCTGGAGGATGTGGCGGTAAATCTCGTCCTCCGGGTCCAGAAAGTGGACGTCCCCCGTGGCGCACACCGGCTTGCCCAGCTCCTCCCCCAGCCGGACAATGGCCCGGTTGAAGTCCCGCAGGTCCTCCTCGGTCTTGGCCTTTTCCCCCTTGCGGACCATAAACATGTTGTTGCAAACCGGCTGGATCTCCAGATAGTCGTACCAGGAGGCGATGCGCTTCAGCTCCCCCCAGCTGCGGCCGTCCACCAGGGCCTGGAACAACTCCCCTGCCTCGCAGGCGGAGCCGATGATAAGCCCCTCCCGGTTTTGGTCAATGAGGGACTTGGGCATGATGGGAAACCGCTTGAAATGCTCCAGGTGGGACAGGGAAATGAGCTTATATAGGTTGCGCAGGCCGGTCTGGTTTTTGGCCAGAACAATCAGGTGCTTGGGCCTGCGTTTGGCCTTCCCCTTCCCCCGGAGCCTGGGCATGTAGGGGTTGATGTCGGACAGCTTCCGCAACCCCAGCCCCTCCATTTTCCGGAAAAAGTGGGGCAGCATATAGGCCACCGTAGCCGCGTCGTCGCTGGCCCGGTGGTGATTGAACGCGGGCAGGCGCAGGTGCTCGGCCACTATGTCCAGCTTGTACCGGCTCAGCTCAGGGAGCAGGTTCTGTGCCAAAATCAGGCTGTCAATGGAGGGATTGTTGAAGGGAATACCGTATTTTTCACATCCGGCGGCAATAAAGCCCATATCAAAGTCGGCGTTGTGGGCGGCCAGGGGACGCCCCCCCGCAAACTCCAAAAAGGCCCGCAGGGCCTCCTCCTGAGAGGGGGCCCCCTCCAGCATCTCGTCGGTGATGCCGGTGAGTCGGACGATCTCCGGGGACAGCCGCCGGCGCGGGGAGACAAAGGTGTTGAAGGTATCGGTAATCTCCCCGTCCTTTAACACCACTGCGCCGATCTCGATGATGACCTCGTATTTTCGGTTCAGGCCGGTGGTCTCAATGTCGAAGCAGACGATTTCATCGGAAAAAAGGGCGTCCGTCTCTCCGTGAACCGCCACACGGTCATCCACGTCATTAATGAAGTAGGCCTCCACGCCATAGAGGATTTTGATTTTTTTCGCCGAGTGCCACGCGTCGGGAAAGGACTGGGCCACCCCGTGGTCCGTGATGGCGATGGCCGGGTGGCCCCAGCTCTCCGCCCGTTTGACCACGTTTTTGTCCGGGCCCTGCTTGGGGCTGACGCTGGTCAGGGCGTCCATGGTAGACATGGAGGTGTGAAGGTGGAGCTCCACCCGTTTCTCCGGCGCGGTGTCCTCCTTCAGCTTCTTTTCCGCCGCTGTCACCGCCACCGGCTCCAGCACCATGTCGCCGTAAAAGCGGTCCAGATTCAGCCGGCCCTGAACCTTGAGGTGCATTCCCTTCCGGATGCCATCCACCAGGGGCTTGCCCTCCTCTCCGGGAAAAAACTTGTTCACCCGGATCGAACCGGTATAATCCGTCATGTCGAAGGCCACCACCCAGGCGCCCCGCTTCTTCAGCTCCCGGTTGTCGATGGCAAAGACATCCCCTTCTACCACCACCGTGCCCATATCCAGCTCCAGCTCTCCCATGGGGGTGGGCGCCTTGGTAACCGCCCGGCCAAAGATGGCCTTCCCCTGGGGCTTTTTCTCCCCTTTTGCAGGGGCGGGCCGGGCGCTTTTTTTCAGCGCTGCCTGCCGGATAGCCTCGGTACGGGCAAAGGGGTCGGGAGCCGGCGCCTCCTTCGGAGGCGCGGCGTCCTGGGCGGGGGGCTTCGGCTTCTCCGCCCCCGGGCCAGGCGGGAGGGCCTCAATTTTTACACTGTTCAGCCCGTAGGCCCGGCACAGGACCTCCTCCGCCTGCGCGACCAGGTTGGGGCCCGCCCCGGAGGCCCCCTCCACTTGAATCTTCGCGCTGCGGCTGGCCTTGTCGATGGCTGCGGACGCGATCAGCCAGCCCTCCACGCCGCCGGACAGTTCCGTCCACTGGCGCAGGGCGGCAAACATCTGTAAAAACGGTATTTTCTGGGACATGCAGTTGCTCTCCTTTACAGTGTCTCAATCAGGGCGAACAGTTCGTCCACCAGCCGCTCCTGGGGGAGCTTTTTTACAATCTTCCCCTTTTGGAACAACAGCCCCTCGCCGGTTCCCCCAGCGATGCCGCAGTCGGCGGCGGCGGCCTCCCCCGGGCCGTTGACGGCGCAGCCCATAACCGCCACGGTGATGGGCTTGTCCACCGTTTTCAGCCGCTCCTCCACCTGATTGGCCAGGGCGATCAGGTCAATTTTCGTCCGCCCGCAGGTGGGGCAGGACACCAGCTCCGGCCCCTCCCTGCGGATTCCCGCTGCTTTCAGGATGTCTCGGGCGGCGTAAACCTCCTCCACCGGGTGGGCGGACAGGGACACCCGCATGGTATCCCCCACCCCCAGGGCCAGCAGCCCTCCGACGCCCACGGCGGACTTGAGGGTACCCATCTTTACCGTGCCCGCCTCGGTCACGCCAATATGTAACGGATAATCGCTCTCCCGCCCCATGAGCTGATAGGCTCTCATGGTTACCGGCACGCTGGAGGATTTCAGGGAGATGCAAATATCATCAAAATCAAATTTGTTCAGCAGCCTGATATGGCCGAAAGCGGACTCCACCATCGCTTCGGGGCAGACCCTGCCGTACCGGGCCAAAATATCCTTCTCCAGGGAACCGCCGTTGACGCCGACTCGGATGGGGATGTTTTTCTGGCGGCAGGCGTCCGCCACCGCCTTTACCCGGTCCTCCCCCCCGATGTTGCCCGGGTTGATGCGCACTTTGTCCGCCCCGGCGGCAACGGCCTCCAGGGCCAGCTTGTAGTCAAAGTGGATGTCCACCACCACGGGGATGGGGCTCTCCTCCTTGATCCTCCCCACCGCCCGGGCGGCCTCCATATCGGGCACCGCTACCCGGACGATCTCGCACCCGGCAGCGGACAGCTCTCTAATTTGTTTCAAAGTGGCCTCCACATCCTGGGTGGGGGTGTTGGTCATGGACTGAATGCTAACCGGGGCCCCCCCGCCGATAGGGACCCCTCCCACATGAATCTGTTTTGTCACGGTTTTACCTCCCCACCAACTTGCCCACGTCGCTGAGGGTCACCGCCAGCATCAGGCACATAAGCGCGGCCAACCCCGCCAGGTGGACATAGCCCTCATACCGGGCGTCAATTTTCTTTCGGAACAGCCCGTACAGCAGGCCGTTCAGCAGCAGGAAGAACACCCGTCCCCCGTCCAGGGCGGGCAGGGGGAGGAGGTTCATCACCGCCAGGTTGACCGCAATAAACGCCGCCAGGTAGCCCAGATTCCACGCCGCGTCCAGAAGGGTGGGGGAATGGCTGCCCACCTCCCCCATCATATTGACGATGCCCACCGGGCCGGACATATCCCGCAGGCCCACCGCCCCGGTAACCATATCACCCAGGCTGATCCACGCCAGCCGCACGAAGTCCAGCGCAGTCCTCCAGGCGTAGCCCATTGTGCCCAGCCAGTTGGTCGGATCCGCTGTGACGGCCATAGTCAGCCCCCGCAGGCGGGTAAAATTGCCCTGTTCGTCCGTGCGCTCCTGATAGGGCAGGCGGACGTCCTTCAGAACCACCCGCTGCCCGTCCCGCTCCACCACAAAGTCCAGGGTCTCCCCCGCCCGGTCCAGGAAAAACCGGGCGTTACCGTAGACCAGAACCCGGTGGCCATCCACCGACAGGAACCGGTCCCCGGCCAGCAGGCCGCAGTCCTCGGTGCCATAGCCCTCCAGGGGGCCGCCGTAGACCTCCGCCCGGAAGCCGGTAGCGGGCGCATAGAGGATGGCGATGAGAATCAGCCCGGTGACGAAGTTCATAAAGGCCCCGGCGCACAGGATGACGGCCTTCTTCCACCAGGACGCCCGGCCAAAGGCCCGGGGGTCCTCAGACTCCTGGTCGTCTCCCTCCAGAGCGCAGAAGCCGCCGATGGGCAGGGCCCGCAGGCTGTAGAGGGTCTCCCCCCGCTGCCGCTTGAACAGCGCGGGGCCCATCCCCACCGCGAACTCGTTCACCTTCACCCCCAGCAGCTTGGCTGTGGCGAAATGGCCCAGCTCGTGGGTAGCCACCAGAACGCCGAAAATCAGAATTGCCACGATAATATAGAGCATAAAACAGGGACCTCCAATCCGTTACATCACCGCTTCCCGCGCCGCCTGGTCCGCGTCCAAAATGTCCTGCATGGAGGGCTCCTGGACTGCCGGAACACTGGCCAGGGCCCGTTCCACCTTGGCGGCGATGTCCAGGAACCCGATCTCTCCCGCCAGGAATTGGGCCACAGCCGCCTCGTTGGCCCCGCTGAGGATAGCCCCCGCGGTACCGCCGGTTTTTGCCGCGCCCAGGGCCAGAGCCAGACAGGGGAACGCCTCCAGGTCGGGCATACCGAAAGTAAGGGGGCCGCAGTTCCACAGATCCAGAGGGGTGGAGGGGCCAGGAACCCGCTTGGGATAGGTCAGGGCGTACTGGATGGGCAGGCGCATGTCGGGCGCGCCCAGCTGAGCCAGCACGGCATTATCACAGTATTCCACCAAAGAGTGAATGATACTCTCCCGGTGGACTACAACAGAAATTTTTTCCACTGGCATGTGGTACAAGTGCATGGCCTCAATGACCTCCAGGCCCTTGTTCATCAGGGTGGCGGAGTCCACGGTAATCTTGGCCCCCATGGACCAGTTGGGGTGCCTCAAGGCGTCCTCCACGGTCATACCGGCCAGCTCCTCCCGTTTTTTTCCATAGAAGGGCCCGCCGGAACAGGTGAGGATCAGCCGTTTGACCTCCCCCCGGTCCCGGTTGGCCTCCAGGCACTGGAACAGGGCGGAGTGCTCCGAGTCCACAGGGTAGAGTTTCGCCCCGTAGTCCTTGGCCTCCTCCAGTACCAGGGGGCCGGCGCACACCAGGGCCTCCTTGTTGGCCAGGCACACCCGCTTGCCCTCCCGGATGGAGGCCAGGGTGGGCCGCAGCCCCGCCATGCCCACCAGTGCGGCAATGGCGGTATCCGCGCTGGGGAGGGTGGCCGCCTCCAGCACGCCCTCCAGACCGCCTGCTACCCGGACACCGGTATCCGCCAGACGGACCCGCAGATCAGCGGCGGCTTTCTCGTCCGCCAGGGCGGCGACTGCGGGCCTGAACCGCCGTGCCTGCTCCTCCATCAGCTTGGCGCTGGAGTTGGCCGCCAGCGCCACCGCCTCCATGCCGCAGGCGGCAATCACCTCCAATGACTGCCGCCCGATTGAGCCGGTAGAACCTAACACTGCAACTTTTCTGCTCATAACCGCGTTCCTTTCAATTCCGCTCGTCCTTGCGGCCCATCAGGTAGTCCAGGCTGACCCCGAAGTAGTCCGCGAGAAAAAGCAGACCGAGGACAGTTGGATAATTTTCGTCATACTCATATTGCTGATAGCTTCTTACCTTTATTCCACAAACTTCCGCCATCTCTTTCTGCTTTAGTCCACGCTCTTTTCTCAATTCCCGCAACCGTTCAGAAAATTTTTCCATAGCTACCTCCAAGGCCTTGACACGAGTAACAAACTCGTTTATAACAACGAGTACATACCTCGTATAAAGGAGTTGCCTTTTATGAACAATATCCTCAACAGCCTGTTCCTCGAAAACCCCTACATTCCCGAGCAAATCTACGACTTTTGCAATCAGCTCCCGGACTTCCGACAAGCGGAGCGGGATTATCTGGAAGCCACCGCCGTGCTGCGCCAGCGGCTGGGCCAGGAGTTCGACCGCTTTGAGGAAGTCCTCAACTGGCATCTCGCCCAGTACAGCAAAGCCTATTATCTCTTCGGATTGCACCTGCGTCAAGAGGTACTTTCCGCCCTGGGTCAAGCGGGGTAAGGAAAACGAAGTTTTCCGGAAAGTTTTCTTTGCCTACTTTCTTTTTCAAAAGAAAGTAGGTCAAAACGCCGGCAGGATCTCCACCAGCAGCAGCAGCATGGGGGCGGCGAAGGTGGTGGAGTCGAAGCGGTCCAGCATTCCGCCGTGGCCGGGCAGGAGGGCGCCGTAGTCCTTCACCTGGTGCTGCCGCTTAATGAGGGAGAAGGACAAATCGCCCAGCTCGGTAATGGCGCTGCCCAGCAGGCCGTAAAGGACCATCACCGGCAGCTTGACCTGAATGCCGCCGAAGCGCTGCACCAGCCACCCGTAGAGCAGCATGCACAAACAGCCGGTTGCGATCCCGCCGATGTAGCCCTCCAGGGATTTGTTGGGGCTGACTTGGGTGATCCCCCGGTGTTTTCCCAGGAAAACCCCAAAGAAGTATGCCCCGATGTCGGTGGTAAAGGCGCAAATCACGGGTAGGAGCACATAAAACTGTCCGTTGCCGAACCACTTCAGCTGAACCAAAGCGGACAAAAACAGCGGGATGCCGATGCCGCCAAAGAGGCAGACCATAATGCTGTCGAAGCGGATCTCGCCCTCCGCGCCGTACTGCCGCAGGGCGGGCAGGAACAGCGCCGCCATCAACAGCAGCGCCGCCCCCCGAGCGGTCCAGCTGCCAAAACCCAGGCCGTGGCCCAATGGGATGACAACCGCCGCCACGGCGGTCACGGCGTACATTCCATTGTGGTGGGGCACCTTGGCGGCCCGCAGCAGCTCAAAGGAGGCCACGCCCGCAATGAACGCCACAATCACGGCCAGGGCGATGGGCGGCAGGAAGTACAGCGCCGCCAGAAAGGCCGGTCCCAGGGCCAGGCCCACGATGATGCGCGTTGCCAAATCATACACCCCCAAACCGGCGGTTCCGGTTCTGATAGGCGGCAATGGCCCGGTGAAGCTCCTCCTTGGAAAAGTCGGGCCACAGCACGTCCGTGATGTAGAACTCCGAGTAAGCCGCCTGCCACAGCAAAAAGTTGGACAGCCGCAGCTCCCCGCTGGTGCGGATAATCAGGTCCGGGTCGGGCACCCCCCGGGAGTAGAGGTATCCGCTAAACCGCTCCCGGGTCAGGTGGTTGGGGTCGGCTTTTCCTTCCACGCAATCCCGGGCAAAGGCCCGGGCCGCTTGAACCAGCTCGTCCTGGCCACCGTAGTTGAGGCAGACATTCACCTGGCAGCCCTCGTAGTGCCGGGAAATCTCCCGGGTCCTCTCACACAGCGCCCGCAGCTCCGGGACCAGAGGGGACAGATCTCCGAAAAATTCCATCTTCACCCGGTCCCGCTCCATCTG
The DNA here is from genome assembly GCA_947383275.1 of uncultured Bacillota bacterium. Classification (GTDB taxonomy): domain Bacteria; phylum Bacillota; class Clostridia; order Oscillospirales; family Oscillospiraceae; genus Lawsonibacter. The sequence goes on along the minus strand of CANDCW010000019.1, from coordinate 22,842 downwards.
GGCGATGGCCTCCAGCAAGTACTTTTTCAGCAGCCCCATAATGGCGGAGACTTCCTCCTCCGGCCGCTTCCAGTTCTCTGAAGAGAAGGCGTAGACGGTGAGGTACTCCAGGCCGATGTCCTTACAGTAGGTGGCAATGGTGCGGAAGGTCTCCGCCCCGGCGGCGTGGCCCGCAGTCCGGGGCAGGCCGCGCTTCTTGGCCCAACGGCCGTTGCCGTCCATAATGATGGCGATATGCCGGGGCAGGCGGGAAAAATCCACCTCAACCTGTGCTGCGTTTTTTTTCGCAAAGAGGGCCATAGGCGGTCGCTCCTTTACACGGTTTATCATTCAGCCAAAGGCCCCCTTTCCCAAGGGGGCCCCGGTTTTTATTCAGGTCTTCAGACCGCCATCAGTTCCTTTTCCTTCTTGGCGGTCAGGTCGTCGATGTCCTTGCAGCGCTTGTCGGTCATGTCCTGGAGCTCCTTTTCCAGCTTCTTCTGGTCGTCCTCGGTGAGCTCGGCCTTCTTGGTCTTCTTCTTGATGTCGTCCATGGCGTCCCGGCGGATGTTGCGCAGAGCCACCTTGCCCTCCTCGCCGTACTTGCGTACCTGCTTGGTCAGCTCCTTGCGGCGCTCCTCGGTGAGCTGGGGGAAAGCCAGGCGGATCACCCGGCCGTCGTTCTGGGGGTTGATGCCCAGGTCGGAGGTCTGGATGGCCTTTTCGATGGCCTTCAGCAGAGACATGTCGTAGGGCTGGATGGTCAGGGTCCGGGGATCGGGGGAGCCAATGTTGGCCACCTGATTCATGGGGGTGGGGGCGCCGTAATATTCTACCGTGATGCGGTCCAACACGCCGGCGTTGGCCCGGCCCGCCCGGACGGAGGCAAAATTGCTCTTGACTACCTCAATGGTCTTCTGCATTTTCTCGTCATAGCTTGCAATCTCAGGGCTCATGGTTATTTCTTCCTTTCTTCGTTCAAATATAGGACCGAAAACCGGCTATTTTTCTTTTCCGGAGATATATGCGCGGATAGTTTTCTTCATATCCTCCGCTGTATAGCTCTTTTCAGGCCCTGTCTCCAGAATTTCAATGAGATCATACATAGCGGCTTTTTAGATGATAGCAATTTCCCCTTCGCCTGGCATAATTGACGCCTCCTTTCCACAGCAATCATACAATTCGTTATACAAGGGCCTCCTTTGGCCCCCTATAGAGCAGATATTATCCCACAATGGTCCCGATGGCCTCCCCCATCACTGCCCGGTAGATGTTCTCCGGGTCCTTCAGGGCAAAGAGGAGAACCGGAATTTTATTGTCCATGGACAGGGAGGTGGCGGTGGAATCCATCACCTTCAGGTGCTGGGCGAGCACATCGTCGTAAGAGATGGCGTCATATTTCTTGGCGGTGGGGTCCAGCTTGGGGTCGGCGGAATAGACGCCGTCGATATTCTTGGCCAGGAGGATCACGTCCGCGTCAATCTCCGCAGCCCGCAGAACGGCGGCGGTGTCGGTGGAGAAGAAGGGGTTGCCGGTGCCGCAGCCGAAAATCACCACCCGGCCCTTCTCCAGGTGTCGGATGGCCTTGGAGCGGATGTAGGGCTCGGCCACAGCCTGCATGGCGATGGCAGTCTGCACCCGGACCTCCGCCCCTTTTTGCTCCAGTACGTCGGCCACAGCCAGAGCGTTGATGGCAGTGGCCAGCATACCCATGTGGTCGGCCCGGACCCGCTCCATAGCGTCGCCGCCGTCCTTCACGCCGCGCCAGAAGTTTCCGCCGCCTACTACAACGCCTACCTGTACCCCCAGCTCCACGCAGCGCTTGACCACATCGCACACCTGGCCGATCACCTGGAAGTCCAGGCCACGGGACGCCTCCCCAGCCAGGGCCTCGCCGCTGATCTTCAGCAGCACGCGTTTAAATTTGGGCTGATCCATTCAAACCCCTCCTACTTTTTTCTTAATCCTATTTTAATATATTTTTTACCGTTTGCATAGAGGGTACGGCAAAGTTTTTCAATTTGTCCACAAATTGCCCACCCTCTGAAATTTGGGGGTTGCATTTTCCCGCCGTCTGTCGTATAATGCTTGCAGACAACTGGATACGATGTCTTCAGGGCGGGGTGAAACTCCCCACTGGCGGTAAAGTCCGCGACCGGACGCTTAAAACGCGTCCGCTGACCCGGTGAAACTCCGGGACCAACGGTGAAGAAAATTCCGGCTTGCACAGCGCCGCAGGCGCTGGAGCGCGCCAGAGTTTTCCCAGTCCGGATGGAAGAAGATGTGTGTTAAACAACACGCGCCGTTTTGGCGCGTTCAAGCGCACCTCCTTGTTTGTTTTGACACCTGGAAGACAGCGATCTTCCAGCGGTCAAATACAAAAAAGGAGTGTTTTTTATGTCCGCACCCACCATGTCCGCAGTCCCGACCCGTTCCAAAATGGACACCAAAACCATCACCAGCCTCGCCATGCTCACCGGCGTGTCGGTAATTATTGCCTGGATGTCCAAGCTGATGCCTCCCGTTATGTTCCTGGACTTCGACTTCAAGCACGTAGTTGTCTGCATTGGCGGCTTTACTTTCGGCCCTTTTGCTGCCGCCATCATCGCCATCCTGTCCTCTTTCATTGAAATGCTTACCTTCAGCCACACCGGGCCCTGGGGCTTTCTGATGAACGCCTTGGGAACCGCATCCTTCTGCTGCACAGCCTCCTGGTTCTACCAGAAAAAGCGCACCAAGCAGGGGGCTGTCATTGGTCTCGGCCTGGGCCTGGTTGTCATGGTGGCGGTAATGCTGCTGTGGAACTACTTCATCACCCCGCTGTACATGACCGGCGCCGGCGGCGAACTGGTCACCCGCGCCCAAGTAGCCGCTATGCTTCCCACCCTGTTTTTCCCCTTCAACCTGGCCAAGGGCGGCATGAATATGGCCGCTACCCTGCTGCTATACAAGCCCGTGGTCACCGCTCTGCGGGCTTCCGGGCTGGTCCCCCCCTCCCAGAGCGCTGATGGCAAAAAGTTCAGCCTGGGCTTCCTGTTGTTTTCTCTGGCTCTGCTGGCCACCTTTGTCACCTTTGCCCTGGTACTGGCCGGGGTAATTTAAGGATTACAACTCCTCCGCTTTAACCAAAGCGGGACAGGTATTTTTACCTGCCCCGCTTTTTTTCGCGCTTTTTCTGTTGGCGCAAAAGGTATTTTTCCTGCCGCTGATGTTCCCTGCGGCTTTTTGCCTCCCGTTTCCGGGCCAATCCCTCCTGCTCCCGCTGGCGGCTGAGGGCCTCCTGGGCCCGGGTGCCGGCGCCCCTATTCCGGGTAGCCTCTCCGGCCTCCCGCCGGGCCCGCTTGGGGTTTTTGCGCCCGGTCACGGGACGCTCTCCCTCCGCCGCCGGACTGAAATCCAGCTTGTGCCACTCCCGCTCCAGCCACTGGTAGAGCTGTGCATCGGTGGGTTCGGGGCCAAAGACTACCCTGGCCGCCGAATAGCCCTCCTCATCCCACCGCTCTGCGATTCCCACCCAAAAGGGCGGCTGGAACAGCACGGTAAAGCTGCTAACATTTCGGTCCATATTCAATTTCCTCCCTGATTTACGCGTCAGAGAAGGGACGACCCGGGAGGGAAGGCTACTGACGGGAGCGCGGCCCGCGGGCGGACTACCAACCGCCCTGTGTTTTTATCTCTGCGGAGGTATTGTAGCAGATCAGGAAGGCAGGTGTCAACGTTTACGTCTCCACCACGGTGAGCACACCCTCCACCCCGCCCAGGGTCTGGAGAATCTCCTCCTTCCCCGCCCCCTGGCGGGAGAGGAGGGCCAGCACGGCGCAGGAGCTGCCGCTGCCGTCCCCCTTCCGGGTAATCTCCACGTCCACAATTTTAATGCCCAGCATATGGCACCGGGAAACCATCTCCTCCAAGCAGGAGGGCTGGGCGTACTCGGCGTATACCGTAACCTCCCGGTTGTCCCGGAGCAGACGGTACTCCAGCTTGGAGAAAAACACCTCGGCCAGCAGCACCAGGGCGGTGCCGTACACCGCGCCCTCGTAAAACCCCGCCCCGCAGCACAGGCCCACAATAGCCGCCACCCACAGTCCCGCTGCGGTGGTCAGCCCCCGGACCCGCCGCCACTTGGTCATGATAATGGCCCCCGCGCCGATAAAGCTGATGCCCGCGATGACCTGGGCCCCCAGCCGGGCCACATCGCTGTACAGCCCCAGCACCACATAGACGTACTGGCTGGTAGCGGTGGTCATGGCGGCTCCCAGGCAGATGAGGATGTGGGTGCGGAACCCGGCGGGGCGGCGTTTCCCGGAGCGCTCAATGCCGATCACACCCCCGCAAATCAGCGCCAGCAGCACCCGCACCGTAACGCTGAGCAGATCCATCCCCCGCAGAAAGTCCAGACAGCGCAGCATATCCCTACCTCCTCAAATTTCATCGATGGCCCGCACATCCGGGCTGTAGGACAGGTCGGTCAGCAGCTTGGTGTGGGACTGGTTTTTGGGCAGATGGAGGTAAAATACCACCCCCACACCCCCTCCAGCGGCCCGTTTCCGGTCCAACTCCACGTCGAAGATCTGAATGTCTATGGCCTTCATCAGGGCGATAAAGTCCCGCAGCCGCTCCAGGGAGGCCAGCTCCACATAGAGGTTCATATTCCGGGACCGGGACAGCAAAAAAAGCTCCATGTAAGGCAGAACTTTGATGCTTAAAAAGATGCACGCAAAGCTGAGGGCCACCCCCTCATAAAAGCCCGCCCCAATGGCCAGCCCCATGCAGGCCGTGGCCCACAGCCCGGCGGCGGTGGTCAGTCCCTTCACCTCCCGCTGCTCGGTAATGAGGATGGTGCCGGTGCCCAAAAAGCCAATGCCGTTGATCACCTGGGCCCCAAAGCGGGTCACGTCGCTGGGCTTGCCCACCGCCTCCAGGGAGCCGGCGAGCAGGGTGTGGAGCATGGCATCCTCATACTGGCCCAGGATCATGGACAGCGCCGCCCCCATGCACACCATCATGTAGGTGCGGAAGCCCGCCGGACGCCGCTTGTGCTCCCGGTTGACCCCAATCAGCCCACCGCACACCACCGCCAGCGTCAGCCGCAGGAGGACGGAGGCCAGATTAAATTGGCGCAGGTAGTCTATCATTTTACCACCACGTTCTCCTCGCCCAGCCGCTGCTTCAGGTCCTCAATCAGAGCCGGGTGCACCTCGCAGCGGGTACCCAACAGCTTCTTGCAGTCCTCAAAGTAGAGCTTCGCCTGGCTGTTCCCGGGGAAAAAGGACAGCGCCAGCCGCACCTTCCGCACCCTGGGGTCCTCCCGGGAGGGCAGGCGCAGATATAGGGTCTGCTCCCCGCCCGGCCGGCCCTCCCCCAGCCCGGACAGGGGCCGGATGGCGTCCACCATCAGCTGGGGCTCCTTCTCATCCCGGACGGATATTTTCCCCTCCGCCAAAATTGCGGCGTTTTCCCGGATAAAGCTGCCGCTGTCGTTCAGGGTGCGGGAAAAGCACAGCAGCTCCATAGAAGCTGTGTCATCCTCCAGGCTCACGTAAGCCATCAACGTGTTGTTGCGGGTCGTTCTGGTGCGGTAGGCGGCAATCACCCCGGCGATGGATACCCGCTGCCCATCCCGGTACTGCCTGGGGCCGTCCTCCCGGGCAAAGTCCGACAGGATGGAGCTGATGGCCACTGCCCCGTGCTGCCGGACCAGCTCCCGGTATTGGTCCATAGGGTGCCCGGAGAGATAGAGCCCGGTGGTTTCCCGCTCCATATTCATCAGCTCCTGAGGGGTGTACTCAGGCAAATCAGGGAGCACCAGCGCGGGCAGGGGGGCGGTCTCCGTCTCATCCCCACCCAGGCCGAACAGGTCCAGCTGACCCTCCACATTGCGCTTCCGGGCGGCGGCAATCCCGTCCAGCACCTGGCCGTAGACCTGCATCAGCTGGGAGCGGCGGCAGCCCATGGCGTCGAAAGCGCCGCTCTTAATCAAGCTCTCAACCACCCTCCGGTTCATATCCTGGTCGAAAAGCCGGTCGCAGAAGTCCATAAAATCGGCGAAGGGCCCGTTTTTCTCCCGCTCAGCCAGCAGTCCGGTGATAAATGCCCGGCCCACTCCCTTCAGGGCCACCAGCCCGAAGCGGATCCCCTCCCCCACCACGGTGAAGTCGGCCCCGGACTGGTTTACGTCCGGGGGCAGGAGCTTGATCCCCATGTCCCGGCACTCGGCGATGTACTCAGCCACCTTCTCAGTGGAATCCAGCACCGAGGTGAGCAGGGCCGCCATGTACTCCTTGGGGTGGTGGCACTTGAACCAGGCGGTCTGGTAGCACACAATGGCGTAGACCAGAGAGTGGGACTTGTTGAACGCATACTCGGCAAAGTCGTACATCTCGTCATAGATAGCCTGGGCCGCCGCCTCGGGCACGCCGTTGGCCACACAGCCCGGAATCTTCCGCTTGGGGTCGCCGTGGAGGAAGGCCTCCCGCTCCTTTTCAATCTCCTTGACCTTCTTCTTGCTCATAGCCCGGCGCACCATGTCCGCCTGGCCCAGGGAGTAGCCCGCCAGGTCCTGGAAAATGCGGATCACTTGCTCCTGGTAGACGATGCAGCCGTAGGTTCCAGACAGGATGGGAATCAGGGATGGGTCCTTGTAGGTCACCTTGGCCGGGTCCTGGGCGCAGGCGAGGAATTTGGGAATGGAGTCCATGGGCCCGGGACGGTATAGGGCAATGACGGCGCAGATGTCCTCAATGCTCTTGGGCTTCAGCCCTACGCACACGCCGGTCATGCCGGCGGATTCCACCTGAAACACCCCGGAGGTCTTGCCCTCTGAGAGCATGGCCATGGTGGCCGGATCGTTTTCCGGGATGCTGTCGATCGTAAAGCCCGGCTCCCTGGTTCTGACCATTCTGGCCGCGTCGTCCAATACGGTGAGGTTGCGCAGGCCCAGAAAGTCCATTTTCAAAAGCCCCAGTTCTTCCAGGGTGGTCATGACATACTGGGTGACGGGCTGGCCGTCGTTGGCAGCCAAGGGGACATAGTCCACCACCGGACGGCGGGTAATCACCACCCCGGCGGCATGGGTGGAAGTGTTCCGGGGCATACCCTCAATGGCCATGGCCGTGTCAATGAGCTTTTTCGTGGCGGGGGAGCCGTCGTAGGCGTCCTTGAGCTGTTTGGACAGAGTCAGGGACTCCTTCAGGGTTACGTGCAGATTGCCCGGGCCGCTGGGAATGAGCTTGGCAATGGCGTCCACCTCGCCGTATGGCATACCCAGCACCCGCCCCACGTCCCGGACGGACCCCCGTGCCGCCATGGTGCCGAAGGTGACAATCTGGGCCACATGGTCCTCGCCATACTTGCCCTTGACGTAATCAATGACCTCCTGTCGCCGGCGGGGGCAGAAGTCTATGTCGATATCGGGCATAGACACCCGCTCCGGATTGAGGAAGCGCTCAAAGTATAGGCCGTACTCCATGGGATCCACGTTGGTAATGTTCAGGCAGTAGGCCACCATGGACCCCGCCGCCGATCCCCGCCCCGGCCCTACCGGAATGCCCTGCCCCTTGGCATAGCCAATAAAGTCGGAAACGATGAGGAAGTAATCCACAAAGCCCATCTTGCGGATCATGTCCATCTCATAGCGGAGCTGTTTGAGGTGGCCCGGGGGCTGATCCGGGTAGCGCCGGGCAAAACCGCCCAGACAGAGCTCTTCAAAGTAAGCGTCCCCGTCCGTCCGTCCCTCCGGAAGGCGGAACAGGGGCAGGTGGTATTTGCCAAACTCAAATTCCAGATTGCACAGCCGGGCTACCTTCGCCGTGTTCTCAATGGCCTCGGAGTGGTCCGGAAACAGGGAGGCCATTTCCGCCTCCGATTTCACAAACAGCTCCCGGGTCTCAAAGCGCATCCGGCCCGGGTCGTCCAGGGTTTTCCCCATCTGAATGCACATCAGGATATCCTGCGTCTCCGCGTCCTCCCGGCGGAGATAGTGGGCGTCGTTGGTGGCGATTAGGGGAATGCCCGTCTCCTGGCTGAGTCGGACTATTTCGGGATTCACTTTTTTCTGGGCCGCCAGGCCGTGGTCCTGCATCTCCAAATAATAGCCGTCCTCCCCGAAGAGGGCCCGCATCTCCAGGGCTACCTCCCTGGCACGGTCGTACTCCCCCGCCAGCAGCAGCTTGGGTATCTCTCCCGACACGCAGGCGGAACAGGCAATCAGTCCTCCCGCGTGCTCCCGCAGCAGGTCCAGGTCGATCCTGGGTCTGATGTAAAACCCCTCCAGATACGCCTTTGATACCATATAGGACAGGTTCCGGTAGCCCTCCTCGTTCCGGCACAAGAGGATCAAGTGGCTATAATTGGAGTCGAATTCATGCACCTTTTGGAAGCGGGTACGGCCCCGGGGGGCCACATAGACCTCGCAGCCGATAATGGGCTTGATCCCAGCCGCCTTACAAGCGCGGTAGAAGTCGATGACACCGTACATGCAGCCGTGGTCTGTAATCGCCACCGCCTCCTGCCCCATCCCCTTTACCCGCTCTACCAGCTGCTTGATCCGGCAGGCGCCGTCCAGCAGGGAGAATTCCGTATGTAAGTGCAAGTGGACAAAGGACATGGCCCATTCCTCCTTTTTCTCTCTTCCCCGCAGGGGCCCATTGCGCCGCTACTCCGGCTTTGCCGCCGCTTCCAGGGTCTCCCCCGTCAGGCGGTACACCGTCCACTCGTCCATGGGGACGGCGCGCATTCTTTTGGTATAGAAGTCAATGGAGGGCCGGTTCCAGTCCAGGCAGGCCCACTCCAGCCGGCCGCAGCCCCGCTCCACCGTGATACGGGCCAGCTCCTTCAGCAGCCTCTTGCCATAACCTTTCCCCCGCTCCTCGGGCAGGACAAGCAGATCCTCCAGGTAGATGCCCGCCCGGCCCAGGAACGTGGAGAAGTTGTAGAAAAACAGGGCGTATCCCACTGCCCTCCCCTCAGCTTCGGCAAAGATCACCTCCGCCGTTCTCTTCTCAAAAAGCCATTCCCGAAGAACCTCCGGGGTAGCCACAACCTGATCGGACATATGCTCGTAATCCGCCAGGGTGCGGATAAAGTCCAGGATCAGCGCCTCATCGCCGGGCACGGCGGGGCGAAAGGTACAATTTGACATCACACTACTCCTTTCCCAGCTCCATCAGCTTGCGCAGCCGATGGTTCAAGGCCGATTTTGTTATGGGCGGGTCGCACCGCCCGGCCAGCTGGGACAAGGTGTCCTCCGGGTGGGCCAGGCGCAGGGCGGCCACCTCCCGGAGCTTATCCGGGAGGGTAATCAGGGTTCCGCCCGCCTCCAGGCGGCGGATGGCCTCCACTTGGGACATTGCCGCCTCCACCGCCTTATCCAGGTTAGCGGCGTCGCAGTTCACCCGGCGGTTGACGCTCCCCCGCAGATCCCGCTCCAGCTTGGCGTTCATCACCTCCATGGCTGCCAGCGGCGCGCCGATGCAGGTGAGGAAGTCCTCAATCCGCTCGTTCTGTTTGAAATAGATCACCGCGTTTCCCTTGCGCTGGGCAGATTTTGGCTCCTGGTCCAGCTCGCGCATAAGGGCCAGCACCTCCCGGCTTACGCTGTGGTGAGAGGTGGCCAGCTCCAGGTGGTAGCCCTTGCGGGGGTCCGTCACCGACCCGCCCGCCAGAAATGCCCCCCGGAGGAAGGACGCCCGGCAGCAGGGCTCCTCCAGCATGGCAAAGTTGACATGAAGGGCCAGCGCCCTCGGGTCGGAACCGAACGCCTGGTGAAGGGCGATCAGCTTGTCCGGATCATCAACGGTGAAAACCTGTTTCCCGCCTCCCTCGGGCAGGCGGTCAAAGGCGAGCTGAAACGCCTTTCTGAACAGGGCGGGCAGGCGCTGGGCAAAGGGGCCGTTTTCCGTGACGATCCGAACCCGGGAGGGACTAAACATGTTGCAGTAGAGCAGCACCCCATAAGCCTCCGCCTGGGCGCAGCATCTGCGGCTCAGGGGGACGCGGCAAAGCTCACTTTTTGCATCTCCCGCAAAGGACATCTCTTACTCCTCCAATATATACCGGCGCGCACCGCGGAAAATACGCACCGCGCGGCCGCGGTAGACCTCTAAAACGGCTTGGGCCAGTCGGTCCGGGTCGTGGCGGGCATAGTTGCCGTTTTCCGACGCCACCGGACGCTCCACCAGCTCCGGCCCCAGGGAGGCAATCCGTTCCCGGTCCACCGCCAGGGGCACGGCATCCTCCACCCGGTATTTCTCCAGCAGCCCCGGACGCACCGGGGCGGAATTGGCCAGGCACAAATCCACCAGCCCCGGCCCCCCGTGGGCCAGCAGAGCCTCCAGATGGTCGCCGGCGGTGTAGCCCTCCGTCTCTCCGTCCTGGGTCATGATGTTGCAAATGTACAGCTTTGGGGCGTCCGACCGGGCAATAGCCTGGGCCACTCCCTCCACCAGAAGGTTGGGTATGATGCTGGTATACAAGCTCCCTGGCCCCAGCAGAATCAGATCCGCCTCCCCGATGGCCTTCAGCGCCGTAGGAGTGGCCTTGGCATTCCGCGGGATCAGGTTCACATGGTGGATGCGGCAGTCCTGCTCCTTCTTAAACGCGGCAATTTGGGATTCCCCCACTATCCGGGCATCGTTTTCAAAGACGGCCTCCAGTTGTACGTCGGCACTGGTTACCGGGATCACCTGGCCCGTAATGGCCAGGACGTGGCTCATTTCGGCCACTGCCTCCTCAAAGGAGCCGGTAATCCCGTTGAGGGCCGCCAGAATCAGATTGCCAAAGGACTGGCCCCTCAGCACCCCCTCAGGAAAGCGATAGGTAAGCAGCTTTTCCATCACAGGCTCGGTGTTGGCCAGAGCCTCCATGCAGTGGCGGATATCCCCCGGCGGGGGCATTCCCAGGTCGTTGCGCAGCACGCCGGAACCGCCGCCGTTGTCCGCTACCGTGACAACGGCGGTGAGGTTTTTTGTGTACTTTTTCAGCCCCCTCAGCATGGTGGACAGCCCCGTCCCGCCGCCGATGGCGACGATCTTGGGCCCCCGCTCCCACTGGTGCAGGGCAGGATAGGTATCAGGCATAACACTCCTCTTTTCCTTCCCGCAATATCTCGTCAATTCCGTCCCAGGTCCCGGTGGCTCTCCGCTACCGGCCAGCCCTGGGCTCTGACCCGCTCCGCCAGGGCGTGGGCCACAGCCACCGACCGGTGGTGCCCTCCGGTGCAGCCCACGGCAACAACCAGGGAGGTTTTGCCCTCCTCCTCGTACTGCGGCAGCAGCCAGCCCACCAGATCCCACAGGCGCTTCAGGAATTCCTCCCCCTGCCCGCCCTGGAACGCGTAGTCCCGCACCCCGGCGTCCAGGCCGGTGAGGGTGCGCAGCTCGGCGACATAGTAGGGGTTGGGCAGGAAGCGGGCATCGAAAACCAGATCGGCTTCCATGGGTACCCCGTGCTTAAACCCGAAGGAGGTCACCCGCACCTCCATCCGCCCCTGGTATCTTCCGGCCCGGCCGAACATCTGCCGTAAAACTCCCTTCAACTTGGCTGTGGGCAGGTTGGTGGTGTCCACAATCTTATCCGCCCGCTCCCGCAGGGGAGCGAGCATCCGCCGCTCCAAGGCAATCGCCTCCTCCAGGCTGTCGGCCTCCTCCGCCAGGGGATGGGCCCTGCGGGTCTCCTTGTATCGCTTGATGATGACGCCGTCGTCCGCGTCGATAAACAGAATTCGGTAGGTGCATTTCATGGCTTCCAGGGTATTCAGGGCCTGAAACAGTCCTTCAAAATTGGTGCCCGCCCGGACGTCGCTGACCAGCGCCACCCGGTCATACTCCCCGGAGCCCGCCATGCCCAGTTCGGCGAACTTGGGAATCAGGGGCGCGGGCAAATTGTCCACGCAGAAGTAGCCCATATCCTCCATGAAGGAGGCCGTCTTGCTCTTTCCCGCCCCGGATAAACCGGAAATAATGACAAATTCCATCATATCCCTCTCTTTTGCAGCACGTTTATTGCAGAACCCTGACCTCCATCTCCAGCTCCACGCCGGTCTGGCTCAGGACCCGCGCCTTCACCTGGCGCACCAGCTCCAGCACATCAGCGCAGGTGGCGCCCCCCCGGTTCACTACGAACCCGGCATGCTTTTCCGACACCTGGGCACCGCCCACGGCAAGTCCTTTCAGCCCGCACTGGTCGATGAGGGCTGCGGCAAAGTGCCCCGGGGGCCGCTTGAACATAGAGCCGGCGCTGGGGTACTCCAGCGGCTGCTTCGCTTTCCGCTGGGCGGTCAGCTCGTCCATGCGGGCCTTGACAGCATCCCCATCCCCCTGCTTCAGCTGAAACCGCGCCTTCAGGATCAGGCATTTTCGATTGGAGAAAACGCTGTGCCGGTAACCAAACCCACACTCCGAGGCGGGAAGGGTGCGGACCTCTCCCTCCTCGTCCAGGAAAGCAACCGACTCCAGCACCTGGGCCGTCTCCCCGCCGTAGGCCCCGGCGTTCATCATCACCGCCCCGCCTACGCTGCCGGGGATGCCGCCAGCGAACTCCAGGCCGGTCAGGCCCAGCTCCAGTGCCCGCCCGGACAACCGGGACAGCGGCGCCGCGCTCCCCGCCTCCAGCCCCTGGCCGACCTCCCTGATCTCGTCAAAATCCCCGGTTAGCTTCATGATAAAACCGGGATAGCCCTCGTCCGCCACCAGCAGGTTGCTCCCGTTCCCCAGGAAAAAGGGTTCCACTGCCAGCTCCCGGGCGGCTTTCACCGCCATACGCGCCTCACCCGCCGACTTGGGCAGGCCCATTAGCGCCGCCGGCCCGCCGATTCGAAAGGTGGTGTGTTTGGACATGGGCTCGTCCACCCGCAGCTCCAGCAGCGGGCAGCGCTCCCTCAACAGTTTTTCCAGTCGTTCCATAGGCCCTCCCAAACAGAGAAAAGTGTATCAGTTGATTATAGCAGATTTGGGAGGAAAATAGAATAGGGTTGGGAAAAATTTAAGGCCCGGGCAGTACCCGGGCCTCTGGCTTCGTTACACCAAATTACACAGCAGGGCCGCGCCGACCACGCCGGCGTTGTTACCCAGGGACGCTTTCTCAATGCGGACCCGGTGCTCCTTGTCGAAGCAGCCCTGCCAGACCAGCTCGCGCAGGGGGTTCAGCAGCAGATCGTCCTCGGCGTTGCTCACGCCGCCGCCCAGGCAAATAATCTCAGGCTGGAGAATGTTAATCAGGTTAATCATGCCGATGGCCAGTCCCCGCAGGTACTGGCTCAACACCCGCTTGGCCGCAGGATCGCCCAGGCGGGCGGCTTGGAAGGTGGTGCGGCCGCTGACCTTGTAGCTGTCCCCGTCCACAATGGCCCACATCTCGCTGGTCCGGTCCCGCTCCATTTCCAGCCGGGCAAGCTGGATTAAGGCGGTGGCGGAGCCGTACCGCTCCCAGCACCCCCGGCCGCCGCAGCCGCACAGGATGCCGTTAGGCTGAATAATCATGTGGCCAATCTCCATGCCCGCATTGGAAAAGCCGGTAAACAGCTTGCCATCGACAATCAGGCCCCCGCCGATACCGGTGCCCAGGGTAACCATCACCACCGGGTCGCAGCCCTTAGCCGCACCGGCCCAGTACTCGCCCACTGCCGCGCAGTTGGCGTCATTGCCCAGGAACACAGGGATATCCCACTCCTTTTGGAACATCTCCCGCAGGGGCACGTTCTTATCCCGGAAGGGCATATTGGGGTTCTGGACGAACAGCCCCGCCTTGTTGTCCACCGCGCCGGGCAGGCCCATACCCACAGACTCAATTTTGGCGGGGTCGATCTCCCCCACCTCGCACAGCCGGCGGGACATACGTACCAGTTCCGCGCCGAACTGCTCCGCAGTCATGTCTTTAGAAACCGGCGTAGTCACCTGATTAAAAATGTGCCCCAGCTCATTTACCAGTCCAGCCACCAGATTGGTGCCGCCTACGTCAATCCCGATATAATACATTTAGTTTGCTCCTCCTTCTTCTAATTGCTGCGCAAACAGCGCATCCATACGGTTGGTCAGCTCCTGGGCCGCGTTGTGGCCCAGCTTCCGGTTGCGGTTATTCATGGCGGCCACCTCCACGATGCTTGCCAGATTCCGCCCCGGCTTCACCGGGATAGTAATATACGGCACCTGCACGCTGAGGATCTCGGTAAAGTGGGACTCCAGCCCAAAGCGGTCATACACCGCTTTGTCGTTCCAGGGCTCCAGATTCACCACCAGATCGATTTCCTGGGCGGGCTTGATCGCGCCCATCCCCAGCAGGCGGCTGATATCAATGACGCCAATGCCCCGCAGTTCCATGTAGCCCCGGATCAGCTCGGGAGAGGTGGCCATCAGGGTGTGGCGGCTGGTCTCCTTGATCTCCACTGCGTCGTCCGCCACCAACCGGTGTCCCCGCTTGAGCAGCTCAATGGCTACCTCGCTTTTGCCCACGCCGGACTCGCCTTGGATCAGCACGCCCTCGCCGTAAATCTCCAGCATAACGCCGGAGCGGGTAATTTGAGGGGCCAATTTGTTGTATAAGCTGCTGATCAGGGCGCTCATAAACATAGACGTCTGCAAGGTGGAGCGCAGCACTGTCCGGTTGTGCTTCTCCGCCATCTCCATGCACTCCTCAGGCAGGTCCAGCCCCCGGGTGAGAATCAGGGCGGGCACCGGGTAGGACATCAGCTTGTCAAAACGCTCCCGCCGCTCTTCCGGTGTCAGGTCCCTGAGGAACGTGTGCTCCGTAAGGCCAATAAGCAGCAGCCGCTCTGTGTCGAAGTGTTCAAAAAAGCCCGTCAGGGGCAGGCCGGGCCGGTTAATATCCAAGGCCCGCAGGGGCACATTTTCATAATCGGGGGCCGTGCGCAGGATCTCCAGGTTAAACTCCCGGATGACCTCTCCCAATTTCACGCTTTTTTCCTGTTCCGCCATTGATCGATCTCCTCTCGCTGTGTATTGTGCACTACCGCGCAGGGCTTGACCCCCCGGCATTTTCCTATTTAGTATAATCGAGGAGCGGTCCGCTGTCAATCGCTTCCGGCCCGATTCTACATCCGCAGCAGATAAAAAATCCCCCGTGCCAAGCACGGGGGATTTTTTATGTTCCATTACACAGCGCGGGTGACCTTACCGGAACGGAGGCATCTGGTGCAGACGTAGACGTGAGTGGGGGTGCCATTCACGATCGCCTTGACCCGCTTCACGTTGGGCTTCCAGGCGCGGTTGGAGCGGCGGTGGGAGTGGGAAACCTTAATGCCAAAGGTCACGCCCTTGTCGCAGAATTCGCATTTGGCCATGTTGCTAACCTCCTCGCTATGAGAATCTATAGAATAAATTTGCCTTTAAAAAAGTTCCGACAGCTATCATAACAGATTTTGCGGGGAAATGCAAGTGTTTTTTTCGCGTTACTGGAACATATTCCGCACACGCTCCACAGCGGTCCTGGTCGCCCCGGCTTCGCCGAAAGCGGTCAGGCGGATATAGCCCTCCCCGCTGGGCCCAAAGCCCGCGCCGGGGGTAGTGGCCACATTGGCCTGGGCCAACACCTGGTCAAAAAAGTCCCAGGAGCCCACGCCGTCGGGAACCTTCAGCCAGATATAGGGGGCGTCTACCCCGCCGAAGCAGGTCAGGCCGGCGGAGGACAGGCCCTCCCGGATGACCCGGGCATTCTCCCGGTAGTAGCCGATGTTTTCCATAACCTGCCTGCGGCCCTCTTCGGTGTAGATGGCTGCGGCCCCCCGCTGGACCACATAGGGCACGCCGTTGAACTTGGTGGTCTGTCGGCGGTTCCACATGCTGTTCAGCGTTACGCCGCCCCGCCGCAGCTCTATGGGCACCACGGTGTAGGCGCAGCGGTTGCCGGTAAAGCCCGCCGTCTTGGAAAAGGAACGGAATTCAATCGCGCAGGTACGGGCCCCATCAATCTCAAAAATGGTGCGGGGCACATCCTCGCTGGTGATGAACGCCTCATAGGCGGAGTCGTAGAGGATCACAGAGCCGTTGGCGTTGGCATAATCCACCCACGCCTTCAGCTTTTCCCGGCTGATTACCGCGCCGGTGGGGTTGTTGGGGGAACAGAGGTAGATGATATCCGCTTTCTCCTTGGGCGGCTCGGGGGAAAAGCCGTTGGACTCCACACATGGCATGTAAATCAGGCGGTTCCACTTGCCCAGCTCCTCCTGGTACTCCCCTGCCCGGCCGGCCATAGCGTTGGTATCCACATAGACGGGATACACCGGGTCGCACACCGCCACTACGTTGTCCACGCCGAAGATGTCGCCGATGTTGCCGCAGTCGCTTTTGGCCCCATCAGAGACAAAAATCTCCTCGGGCTTGATGTCCACGCCCCGGGCCGCGTAATCACCCCGGGCGATGGCCTCCCGCAAAAACTCGTAGCCCTGCTCCGGACCATAGCCCCGGAACCCCTCCACTGTGCCCATCTCGTCCACCGCGCCGTGCATGGCCCTAACGACCTCCGGAACCAGAGGCCGGGTCACATCGCCAATGGACAACTTGATTATCTTCGCCTCTGGATGAGCTTCGGTGTAAGCGCCAATGCGCCGGGCCACTTCAGAGAACAGGTAGCTGCCGGGCAGCTTTAAATAGTTTTCATTTATTTTTACCATGGGGTTCCACTTCCTTCGGGATAAATTCAAGTCAGCACGCCGTCTGTTATTATAAGGTAATACCGCTCCATTGTAAAGTAAAATTTGCCCGCACAACCGCTCCGGCTGTTGTCAAAACAGCCAGTTTTGTGTATGATAGAGGAAATCACGTAACGCGGGAGATGACAATTATGTATGAAACCATCCACACCATTGTATTCCAGGCCGGGGAGGGCGGAGGAAATCCCTGCCCAGTCACGCTGAACGCCGACGGGCTGACAGCGGCCCAAATGCAGGCTATGACCCACAGCTTCGGGGCGGAATCTTCCTTTTTGATGAAGCCGGAGCGCCCGGACTGCGACGTAAAGGTAAGATACTTCCTTCCCCTCCACGAGACGGATATGTGCATGCACGCCACCGTGGGCAGCGCAACCGTTTTGGTACGCCGGGGGATGTTCCAAAAATCCCCGATCCTGTTTGAGACGAACCTCGGGCCCATGCGGGTGGAGTGGAGCGGCCGGGATGGGAACATTGACGTGGCCGTGGAACAGTTCCCTCCCCAATACGGGCAGACCGCGCCGGCGGAGGAGGTCTGCCAGGCCCTGCGCATCGCCCCCAGCGCTTTGACCGGCGCACCGGTCCAGGCCGTCTCCACCTCCCGCTTCAAGCTAATGGTCCCGCTGGCCGGCAAAGCGGTGCTGGACAGCCTGGAACCGGATTTCCAGCTGCTGTGGGCCCTCTGCGACCGGTACGGCGCCACCGGCTTTTATCCCTTCGCCCTGGAAACCGGCCACGGCGCGCAGCCCGTACTGTACGCCCGGCAGTTTCCCAACCGCGCCGGCTACAACGAGGATCCCGCCACCGGCGTAGCGGCTTCCGCCCTGGCCGCCTATCTGGCCGCTCACAGGCTCGTACCGGTCCGGCAGGGCTGGAACCAGTTTACTGTCTTCCAGGGCGAGGCGATGGGCCGTCCCAGCGTCATATACTCGGACGTGTATGTGGAGGAAAGCGGAATCACCCGCACCCGCATCCGGGGAAACGCCCGGATTGTTTCCACGGGCTGAACGCTATGCCCGGGTCAGGTCCCGGACCCAGCGCCCGGAGCGCAGACGGCGGACGCCAATAAAAAATTTCACGACCTGCTCCAGGGGAAAGGCCAGGTAGACCCAGAACACCGAAGTTTGCAGCGCCAGGCCGCACAGGGCCGCATAGGGGACGGCCACCAGCCACAGCGGACCGGTGTCGATGAGGGTAGCCGCCGTCACATCCCCTCCGCCCCGGAGAACCCCTACAATGTTGACTGTGTTGAAATCCTTTAGCGGCATAGCCAGGGCCATCATGACCATCATCATAGAGGCTACCGACGCCGCCTCCGCCGACAGTTTGAACAGCGGATACACCCAGGCCGGGGCGGCAGTCAGCACAAAGGCCAGCAGCAGCCCGCCCAGCAGCCCGCCTTCCGCAACCGCCACGGTGTTCAGGGCCTTGCCTACATCCAGCAGCTTGTCCTGCCGGCCCGCGCCGATCTCCCGGCCGATGATAATGGCGGCTGTGGAGGACAGGCCGAAGGAGGCCACCATAACGATTTTCTCGATGTTGCCGGCGATGGTGTATGCCGCCAGCAGCTCGGTACTGCCCGCCATATGCCCCATGATGGTTGGAAACACAGAGGTGCCCAGCCCCCACATGGTCTCGTTGCACACCACCAGCCCGCCATAGCGCAGGAAGCGGCGGGTCATGTCCACCCCGGGCCGCAGCAGCAGGCCGGCCCGAACCCGGAAAAAGCGGTTTCTCATCATATGGACGGCGACAATGGCAACCTCAAGCAGGCGCGCGGTGAGGGTGGCCACCGCCGCCCCCCGCACCCCCAGCGCGGGCGCGCCCAGATTGCCAAAGATGAACACCCAGTTCAAAAAGGTATTGGCCGTCATAGAGGCGGTCAGGATGTACATGCCGAGCTGGGGCCGCTCCATGCTGCGGTAGGCCGCCACATACATCATGGTAAACGCGTTGCACACGTAGGACAGCCCGGCAATGGAGCCGTACTGCGCCGCCAGTTCGACCACCTGCGGCTGATTGCCGAACAGGCTCAAAAACTCCACCGGACAAATAAGCAGCACCGCTGCGAACAGCGATGACACCGACAGCACCACCCAAAGGGCCACCCCCAAAACGCGGTTGATGGCGTCCATCTCCTGCCTGCCCCAGTATTGGCTGATTAAAACGGAGGACCCGCTCTGGACTCCAAAGATGAACATCTGCACCGCGAACAGCGGGATGTTGGCCAGCGTCACCGCTGCCATGGGAGCCTCCCCCAGCATGCCGACCATAAAGGTATCCGCCATGCCCAGCGTGCTCGTAATCAGGTTTTGCAGTACGATCGGAACCGACAGCAGCAGCACCTGCTTGTAAAAACCAGGCTTCTGCTTCATGTACGCAAACATTGCAACGCTCCTTTTCAAACAAATCCTAAGACAACGTGGTAAACAGCGCCTCCGATGCCTCCTTCAGCCCTTGTACCAGCGCGTCCACGTCCTCCCGGGTGGTATCATAGGAGAAACTGACGCGGAGCGCGCCGTCCAGCTGGGGTTTGGCCAGCTTGAGGGCGGCAAAAACGTGGCTGGGCCTACCCTTGTGGCAGGCGGAGCCGGAGGAGACGCAGATCCCCCGGTCGCTGAGAAAGCGGACCACCACCTCGCTCTTGTAGCCGGGCAGGGTGATGGGCAGGATATGGGGCGCCCCGCCGCCGGCCAGGACCACAGCCTCCGGCGCCGCCTGGGCCAGCCGTTCAATGGCATAGGCTTTCAGGCCGGACATTCGAGCAGCATCCTCCTCCATGGAGGCCGCCCCCAGGCGGGCGGCTGCGGCAAACGCGGCCAGCTGCCCGGTGGCCTCCGTCCCGGAGCGGTATCCGCCCTCCTGCCCCCCGCCCCGGATGAGCGGCGGCAGCTTCAAGCCTTTCCGGATGTACAGCGCCCCCACCCCTTTGGGGGCGTGGATTTTGTGGCCGCTGACAGAAAGCAGGTCCACGCCCAGCTCCTTGGGGGTAAAGGGAACCTTTAAAAACCCCTGGACAGCATCACAGTGAATCAGGGCGGGACAGCCCACCTTTTTTACGGCCTGGGCCGTCTCCTTCACTGGGAGGACTGTCCCAAGCTCGTTGTTCACCAGCATCATAGACACGAAAACTGTATCCGGACGGAGGGCCTCTTCCGCTTGGCGGGGGTCAAGGTTCCCATGGCGGTCGGGAGGGAGGTACGTAACCTCATAGCCCTGCCGCTCCAGGGCCTTGCATGGTTCCAGGACGGCGGCGTGCTCAATGGCCGTCGTAACAATATGCCTGCCCCCCCGGCGGTTGAGCTCCAGGGCCCCATAGATGGCCCAGTTGTTGCTCTCCGAGCCACAGGAGGTAAAAAAGAGCTCCTCAGGCTGGCATCCCAGAGCCCAGGCCACGTCAGCCCTCCAGCGCTTCACCTGGGCCGCGGCCTGGGCGCCGAACGAATACTGGGAGGAGGGGTTGCCCCAGCCCTCCGTCATCGCCTCCAAAGCCGCCTGGGCGGCCTCCGGCCGCACCGGCGTGGTGGCAGCGTTATCTAAATAATGGAACATGGCGTCCGCCCCCCCGAAAACAACATCAGTACCGGGTATTTTATGCTGTCCCCGTGGGAAAGTCAACCCCTATTTCCCCTTGCAAAACGGCGCAAATTTGTATATAATGCTTTACAGTAAAGGATTACTGAAGGAGTGGTGCGCCGTGAGCTCGGCTTCCAATATCTGTTACGTCGTGGGGGCCATGTCCCTAACGCCCGACCTGCGCCCCTACCCCGTGCCGGGCGACTACGTTATCGCCGCCGACCTGGGCTTCGATTCTCTGATGGCCTACGGCGTTAGCCCGGATCTGGCGGTAGGCGACTTCGACTCCCTGGGCCACCGGCCCAACCACCCTAATGTCATCCAGCTCCCCGCCGAAAAGGACGATACCGACATGGTCTTCGCCCTGCGCAAAGGGCTGGAGCAGGGGTACCGCCGCTTTATTCTGTTAGGCGGCGTGGGCGGACGTCTGGAACACACGCTGGGTAACCTCCAGCTGCTGGATTGGCTCACGCTCCACGGGGCGCAAGGCTTTTTAGCGGGGGAACGGACCGTGGCCACCTGCATCCGGGATGGGAAAACCATCGTGTTCCCCCCGTCCATGTCCGGCTACCTGTCCGTATTGTGCAACAGCGGCAGCGCTGAGGGCGTGGACCTCATTGGCCTGAAATACCCTTTGGACAAATACACCTTGACCGGCGGATTCCCTTTAGGCGTAAGCAATCAGTTCTTGGGCATATCTGCCACAGTGTCGGTGCAAAAGGGCAGCCTGTTTTTGATCTGGGAGGATAAGGGCGACTTTTACTCCAAGCTGCCAAAGCTCTGGGCAAAATAATTTGAGCGAATTTTGTATTTCCCCTTGCTTTTTCGAAAATCCCATGGTATAGTAACCTACTCACTCTTTCGGAGGGGAGGTGTCCGCCGTGCGTGAGACTGTGAAAATCATCGCCAAAAACAACAAAGCCTATCACGACTATTTCATCGAGGAAAAATACGAAACCGGCATTGAATTGGCGGGCACTGAGGTCAAATCCATCCGTCTGGGCAATATAAACCTGAAAGATTCCTTCTGCCTTATTAAAGACGGAGAAATCTCTGTTCTGGGAATGCACATCAGTCCCTATGAGAAAGGCAATATTTTCAACAAAGATCCCCGACGTACCCGCCGCCTGCTGATGCATAAGCGGGAAATTATGCGGCTGTTCGGCCGCATCAAGCAGGACGGCTACTCCCTTATCCCGCTGTCCGTCTACTTCAAAGGCCCGCGGGTCAAGCTGGAAATTGGCTTGGCCAAAGGCAAAAAGCTCTACGATAAACGGCAGTCCGCTGCCCGCCGGGATGCCAAAAGAGAAATCGACCGGGCGATGAAAACCCGGACCCGCTGAATACAGCCTAAAATGAGAGGATGATTCATATGGCACAAAACCCCATTGTTACCATCGAGATGGAAAACGGCTCCACTATGAAAGCGGAGCTCTACCCCGAAGTGGCGCCCAACAGCGTAAATAACTTTATTTCCCTGATTCAAAAGGGCTTCTACAACGGCCTCACGTTTCACCGCTGCATCCCCGGTTTTATGATTCAGGGCGGCTGCCCTAAGGGTACCGGCACTGGTGATCCCGGTTACTCCATTAAGGGGGAATTTACCCAGAACGGCTTCCAGAATAACCTGGCCCACGACCGCGGCGTGCTTTCTATGGCCCGCGCGATGGATCCTGACTCCGCCGGCAGCCAATTTTTTATCATGGTTGACAAGGCCCCTCACTTGGATGGCGGCTACGCAGCCTTTGGCAAAGTCATTGAGGGCATGGAAACCGCCGATGCCATCGTCTCCGGCAAGACCGATTTTCAGGACCGTCCCCGTCAAAAACAGGTGATGAAAAAGGTCACTGTGGATACCTTCGGCGTGGATTACCCTGAACCGGAGAAGATATAATCCGCTCCCGGCCGCCTTAGCGGCCGTTCTCCAACAAAGCAAGGGAAACGGAGCTTGCAGCAACAAGGGGGCGTACCGGTTTCGACGGGGGCATAGAAGCAGGAATAGCGAGCGGATGCGCCTAACATCCTAAAAATGGGCACTTATAAATTAAAGAACGATAACGATTACGTTCTCGCCGCTGCTTAATGCGGCCGTCCTGCCCGGAAGGACCACGAGCCGGGTCTGGGCGTAGCCTTAGTGGTGCCCGTGCGTTCGGAAAGAGTTGACCGTTCCACGCATTATGACTCTACCAAGCTCAATAGTGTGACGACCCACGCTTGAGTAAGGGAATGTAAATGATCGTCTGCGCTCGGAGAAGTTCTTGTGGAAGTGCTTTCGGACGGGAGTTCAACTCTCCCCGCCTCCACCAAATAAGAAATCACCTCAGTGAAAACTGGGGTGATTTTTCTTTTGACCACAGAAATACCACAGACGGCTTTCGAAAATTTTTTGGACAGCGGGCTGTTTCTTCGGTCTGCCGCCCCTTGTTCTGCTGGCCTGTACGCTACCTGCCTGGTATCAATCTTCATCCGAGTAGTCCCGGCTCTGCCGTTCAAGAAAGACTCTTACAGTCTCCTTCAACTTATCGCTAAAATCCTCAAGGTCTTTCATGCTGATTACGTCATTGCTGATAAGCGAAATGATGTTGTAGATAAAGTTTGTTCGGGTCATCTCCAGCTGGACGCCTGGATTT
>CANDCW010000018.1 GCA_947383275.1 uncultured Bacillota bacterium | reverse complement strand
AGCTGTTCACCGAGGGCAGCCTCAACACCTTTGCCAAGCCCACCAACGTGGACACGGACGCCCGTATCCTGTGCTATGACATCCGAGATCTGGGCAAGCAGCTTCTTCCGGTGGGGATGCTGGTGGTGCTGGACAGCGTGTTTAACCGGGTGATCCGCAACCGGGCACTGGGCCGGAACACCTGGGTCTATATCGATGAAATCTACCTTCTTTTCCAGCACGAATACAGCGCTAATTTCCTGTTTACCCTCTGGAAGCGTGTCAGAAAGTACGGGGCCTGCTGTACCGGCCTCACTCAAAACGTGGACGATCTGCTCCAGTCCCACACCGCCCGGACCATGCTGGCCAACAGCGAGTTCCTGGTCATGCTGAACCAGGCGGCCACAGACCGGGCGGAGCTGGCGCGGCTGCTGAACATCTCGGACAACCAGCTCTCCTACATCACCAACGTGGACTTTGGCCGGGGCCTCATCAAGTGCGGCAGCGCCATCGTGCCCTTCCTGGATGTGTTCCCCAGGCACACCCAGCTCTATAAGCTGATGACCACCAAATTATCGGAGAAAGCGGCATAAATGGCGGAGAAGATCAAAGAAAAAGCCCCGATTCGCAAGGAACTGAAGGAGAAGGTCAAGGCCGCGCCGAAGGAGCTGCTCCGGCGCGGCCTTGATGACGGGACGGAACGTCTGCGGGGCCAGCTCCGGGACACCGCCCAGCGGGGCCAACGGGACGGCTACGGCGGCGACCAGATCGAGGACGCCGCCTGGAGAGGTAGCCGCTGGGGAGAACGTGGTATTGAAAAGCTGCTGAAAAAGAAAAAAGTCAGCAGAAGTAGGAATGCAGATACCAACTCCACTACACCGCCAGAAACCCAGGCAAAGCCGCCCTCTGGAGAGTATACCTATCCTGATTTGTCAGACCATCCCGCTTCGACAGACGGCACAGAGCATCCACGGATCAAGACGAGGGAGTCTGCTGCCGTTAGGAAAAGGGACGTAGTACCCTCCAAAGGTAGTAAGGTGGGATCTTCTCCCGTGCCAGCCCCACAGGATAGAGTGGAGCCGCCCCGGCTCAGGACAAGAGAGGCTGACAGTTCCGCTACTGGTATCTCCCCCGCCCCCACTAAAAATATAGTGCCAGCTACTTCGGAAAGGCCGTCTGAGCCTCTGTCCATCAAGGCAAGAAACGCCATTTCTGGGAGGCAGACCACAACGACCCCAGAACAGCCATCCCAGGTTGTGGAACGGGGGCGGCGGAAATTTCAGCGAGAACAGGGAGAAAAAGCGGTTGCCAGACGATTTGGAAAGCGGCAGACTGTGTCCAATTCTCCGTCTATGCCAGCTATAGGGTCGGACAAGTTGCCTGTCCAGCGTTCCTCTCCTTGGAGGCAGATCACCCAAGGCGAGGATATCCCGGTTTTCACCAAAGGTAGAGCTGCAAATCCGGTCGTATCTACTGAAAAGGCAGTTAAAAAGGCAGTCGGCACAGATGCGAAAACGGTTGGACGCACAGCCAGCCATGCTGTAAAAACCGCAGGGCAAAGTACAAAACAGGTGCTTAGAAGTGCGGACGGGCTCAAGGCGGCAGGCCAAACTGCCCAGGCCACCCAAGTGGCCCGCAGGAGGGCCGTCCAGGCCGTCCGTGCCCTCCGAAAACCTCCGGCGGTTACCGCCAGGGGTGCGGCAAAGGCCGGCGCAGCGGCCCTCCGTGCGACCGTCAAGGCCGCCCGGGCGCTGGCTGCCGCCCTGGCCGCAGGGGGCAGCGTGGTGGTATCGGTGATTCTGGTGTTGTGCCTGGTTGGAGTGCTGGTAGCCTCCCCCTTCGGCATCTTCTTTGCAGACAATAGCTCCCCAGACACAGCAGCACCGTCCGCCGCGGTGGCACAGATCAACGGCGAACTGTCTGATTATCTCTCAGGGCTGCAAGCTGGGGGCACCTATGATCGGACGGAAATCCTGGGCCAGCCCCCGGCCTGGTCGGATGTGTTTGCCGTGTTCGCCGCCAAGACGGCAGGAGCCGCAGATGGCGTGGATGTTGTCACACTGGATACGGCCCGTGTAGATCTCCTGCGGGCAGTTTTCTGGGACATGACTAAGATTACCACAGAGGAGAAAACGATAGGTCACCCGGCCAGTGGGAGCACGCCTGCCTGGTCGGAGACTGTTCTGGAAATCACTATCACTCCCAGAACGCCAGACGATATGAGAGTGTTCTACAGTTTTACCGACGTGCAGAACCAGGCACTGGACGCTCTGCTGGCCAACGGCGGTCTGCTGACCACATTGGCAGGTGACCTGACCATTTCCAGCCAGGACGCCAAAACCCTGCTGGCGGCGCTCCCGGAGGACCTGTCCCCGGAGCGTAGAGCTGTGGTGGAGACAGCCTGCCAGTTGGTAGGTAAATTGAACTATTTCTGGGGCGGAAAGAGCCGTGTTCTGGGTTGGGATGAGCGATGGGGGCAGATCAAGAAGGTGACAGCCTCTGGCAGTTCCACCTCCGGGACTTATCGCCCCTTTGGGTTGGATTGCTCGGGATTTGTGGATTGGGTCTTTTACAATGTGACTGGCGGCAGCTACATTATCGGCCACGGCGGGGGAGCCCACTCCCAGCATGGCTACTGCACCACCATCACCTGGGATCAGGCCATCCCCGGCGACCTGGTATTCTATCCGGGAGATACCCACGTGGGTATTGTGGGCGGCTGGGATGAGAATGGAGACCTGCTCATCATCCATTGCACCTACAGTAAAAACAACGTAGTGATTACAGGAAAGAGCGGTTTTACATCCATCGCAAGGCCCAATTATTACAGCGAATAGTATCGGCGGAGAGGCATGGGAAATCTATGCCTCTCCGTTTTTCCATGAATCAATGTCACAGACGGAGTGCCTGTGGTGTTGATTTGTGCAGAAAATATGATAAAGGAGCAATTTAATTATGGCAGTTTTTCGAGTAGAGCGCACCAACAATTACACCGTAATGAGCAACTATCACCTGCGGGACAAGACACTCTCGCTGAAAGCCAAGGGCCTGCTGTCCCTTATGCTCTCACTCCCGGAGACCTGGGATTACACCCTTTCCGGGCTGGCCCGGATCAGCCTGGAGGGAAAAGACGCCATCCGGGCCGCTGTGGTGGAGCTGGAGAAAGCCGGGTACATCAAGCGCTCACGGATGCGGAATGAAAAGGGTCATCTGCAAGGGACAGAGTACATCATCCGGGAACAGCCTGTTTTTTCGGCCCAACCTGCGTTGGAGGAGCCTGCGTCGGGAAATCCAACGTTGGAGGACACAACGCAAATAAATATAGAAAATAATCAAAAAACGAATTTATCAAGTAAAGAATCATTTCCTTTCCCTTCATCCCCTCCCGCTCCGACAGTAGGGCCGAAGGAAGCGAAGGGAAAGAGACGAGAGAGGAAAAATGCTGTCAGTAAAAGCGAGATGGACGGCTATCGAGCTCTGATCCGGGAGAATATCTGCTATGACGATTTCGTGCAGGAACATCCCTATGATGCCGCCCAACTGGACGAGATGGTGGAGCTGATGGTGGAGGCGGTCTGCTCCAGGAAGGAGACGATCCGGGTGGCGGGAAACGATTTCCCCCAGGCGGTAGTGAAGTCCCGGCTGCTGAAGCTGGACGGGCAGCATATCCGCTTTGTGCTCGACTGCCTCCGGGAGAACACCACACGGGTGCGAAACATGAAACAGTATCTGCTGACGGTGCTGTTCAACGCCCCGGTGACCATAGAGAGTTACTATACTGCCCAGGTCAATTACGACTTTTTGGGCAAGGTAGTATGAAGTGAAAAAGATACAGTTTGCCAGACAGTATCAAAAATTGATTCCCTTTTACCTTTTATGTTGCTAAAAGTACAATTTCATAATCTTTCTGTAAATGGTAAGATAAAGTATACCAATTGGGCTATTATCTGTGACGGATAACTGCCCGATAAACGGGAATTTGCTCAACTATCTTTATCCTTTAATGCCAAAGCGCACAAAACCACGCCTCCAATAATGGATGCTACACTCAACCCAAACAACAAATTTAAACCACCATGTGCAATCTGCCAGTCGTTAGCAATAAAAATTGTATCTATGATCCTCTGTGTTGGAACACCAATCGTTCCTAAAATCATCAGTCCAATTCCAATTATCGCTTTTTCAAAATGATGACCTCCCATCCTCAAGATCCCGATTTATCGCCCCTATTATATCATGGGAAATTCGTAGTTCAACCCGTAATTAGTGAAAATGCCAATGTAGAAACACAGCAATATAAGGGTAAAAGGAATAAAATTGATGACAATATGAGCAAAATTGAGTAGGCATATGCCCTTTTATATTTTTGTTCGAGAAACAGATTTAGCTTGACAAAAAAGACAACATATTATATAATAACGTTATATAATGATATTTACAGGATTGGAGAGATTAACAATGGTAAAAAGTTGTATCATCAATGCTGCGTTGAGCTCCACACTAGCCCAGGCTCGTCATAAGGATGCGGTCGTAATCTGCGATGCAAATATGCCGGTTCCTAGGGGGTGCAACATAATCGATGTATCCCTGGTCCGCGGCGTACCCACCATGCTTCAAACCCTGAAAGGAATTCTGAATGATTTTGTGGCGGAGCGGTATCAGGTTTTTGACCTGATGCCCCAGTACAACCGGGAGATGGACCAGAAAATACAGTCTCTTCTGCCCCAGCTGCCCAAAGGCACGATCACCCAGAAGGAACTGTTCCAGGTTATGGAATCTGCCGCTGCGGTGGTCCGCACAGGAGATATGGGGAGCTGCTGTACAGTGGTACTGTATTCTGCCTCTGGAATGGACAAATACGTCAGTCAATTTAACTGCCAGTTTCAGGAAGGAGAGTTGTGAAAAATGGAAGGGATACTGGTTTCCCAAGTGGAGGAAAATGGAGTACAGGACTTTGACAGCTACCGGGTGCCAGGTATAGTGGCGCTCCCCTCGGGAGAGCTTTTGGTGACTTACGAGGGCAGAGATGAAAAGAGAGGGCGGCGCGCCCTTTTGATGCGCCGAAGCCGGGACGGCGGCAGGAGCTTTGAGCCCAGGATAGTCCTGAGAGAGCCGGAGGGGAATGAATTGCTGCATAACCCGATGCTGCTGGTCCGGCGGTCCGGGGAGGTATGGCTCTTCTGGTGTCAGGACTACACCCGTTTATTCTCCCAGAGAAGCGTGGACGGCGGCGCAACGTTTGGTCCCGTCCGGGAAATGACACAAGAAATCGATGGCTTCCGTCAGGTCTGGCCGGTGACTTTGTGGGCAATCTCCCCAGGGCATGGCCTGGAGATGCGGGATGGGACGCTGGTGGTGCCGTTGTGGCTCAGCCGGGGGGAAAATGCCCATCTGCCCGCCTGCTTTGCCTGCCTGTACAGTACAGACGGAGGAGATAGCTGGAAATGCAGCTCTGTGGTGCCGGCGGGGAATGGAGTAGGCGACCCGACAGAAGCCTCTGTCGCGGAGCGTGCAGATGGCACTCTGCTTGCCACCATGCGCCATGAGATTCCCGGCTGCCGCCGTCGGGCTTTCTGTCAGGGCGGACCTGCCCACTGGAGCGAACCATGGCTGAATCAGGAGCTGCCCGATCCGGTTTGCTCCGGCGCGCTGGTGTCGTTGGGCGGAGGATATATGGCTTTTTCAAACTGTGCCAATGGGGATGAGGCGGCCCTGGAGCGCCAGCGCCAAGGAGAAAATATTCGCTGGAGCCTGGATGCCAGACAGAGTTTGACCGTCCGGCTCAGCCGGGATGACGGCCGCACCTGGTCGGAGGGACTTCTGGTAGAGCGGGAGGCCGGGGCCTCCGACCTGGCGTGCAGCCCGGATGGAAAAATGGTGTATTGCTTTTATGAACAGGGTTGGACAGGGGGGAATTGTATTTTCAACCGCGCGTTGGCTCTGGCCCGCGTTCCTGTGTCATGGCTGGAGGGGTGAGGGTTGGGCGGAGGAGTTACTCCGGCTCCTTTTTTGCCGCCTATTTCTTTTACTATGCGGGGTATTGCGTCTTTTCCAGCTTCATTGTTCCTTATCTCACGCAGCGGGGGGTCAGCGCGACGCTGTGCGGGATCATAACCAGCCTGACCCTGGCGGCAAATCTGCTGATGGAACCGGCCGGCGGGTATATCACTGACACGTTTTGCTCCACGCAGCGGTATCTTCTGGCCTGTATTGGACTGATTTCTATATTGTGTCTGTTTAGCACCCTGTGGGCGGACTACCCTCTGGTCTGTATGGCTCTGCTGATTCTGGAGGCTGGGCTGGCCTATCCCTTCAGCCAGCTGATGGATGCCTGGGTGGAGGGCAGCCGGAGCTTGGATCCGGATTTGGTATACAGCCGCGTCCGGGCCGGAGGATCGGTGGGGTTTGCAGCTGCCTCTATGGCGGCGGGATACTGCTTCCGCCGGTTTGGGTGGGACGGATATTTTCTCATGCAGGCGGCGCTGTTCTGCCTGATGATCCCCTGGCTGCTGCGTCTGCCAAAGCTGAAGCTGGGCAATCAGAGGCAAAAATGCCAGGCGGAACAATGGCTCTCTCCTAAAACAGCGTTCCAGGTGGCCCTGAGGAACATACGTTATCTGGTGTGTCTGCTCTTGTGCACGTTGTATTGGTTCAGCCACAGACCCGTAGGCAGCTATCTGTCGCTGATTATCCAGGAGCGGTCAGGGGACGCGGGCGTCTATGGGGCGGTATGCGGTGTGGGCGCCGCTGTGGAGTGCGCTGCGCTGCTGGTTTTGGCTGCAGCGCAGCGCCGCCATCCCATCTCAAACTGGCTTTGCCTGGGCGGGGCTCTGTTCACAGGGCTGCTCCGTCCGCTTTGTCTGTGGCTGCTGCCTGGCCTTTGGCCATTATATCTGGGGCAGGGCCTGCAATCTATCAGCTTTGCGTTTTTTTATTCCGGAAGTGTGGCTTGTTTTACCCGTACCTCGGATGAGCGGATCCGCAGCTTTTCCATCTCCATGGGACTGACAGTCAGCAGCGTAGTGGGCACGATCGCGGCTAATCTGCTGGGCGGATGGCTTTGCGATTGGCTGGGGGCCTGGAGTATGGTGAACCTGAGTTTGGTGGTCAGTGCGGGAAACGGGGGCCTGTTCCTGATTTGCTGGTACCTGCTCCTGCGCGATGACAGGGCAGGGTAACGGGAGGCGGACTTGTGAGAATGAACAAAACAGTGCCGCCGTTCTTGTGTAGATAACCGAAATATCGAATCGCGGGCAAGTCGCTCTTGAAAACATCTTATAGATATGTAATAATAGGATATGACAATGTAAGATGAATTAAAGAGAGACGATGGAGAGCGCGGCAGGGCAGGCATATGCCGCTTCTCTCGGCCTGTGCGGTGGGGCCAGCCGCGCAGGTGCAGGATCCATGTGCCTGAGAAGACGGGGGAACGCCCAGCCTCTGTTTTTGCCATAGGGCAAATTATATGGGAAAGGAGCGTATGATCGCACATGCGTATCATGCAAAGCAGCGAATGAAGCAAACGATTCTGTCCGTTGGAAAAGGGATCGACAAGGTGGTTGATCTGCTGAAAACGCTTACCGGCTATGTGATCTTTGTCTTTATGGCCCTGCTGTGTTTTCAGGTGATGATGCGGTTCGTGTTCAAAAATCCCATCTACGGGATTGACGAGTCGGTCACCGCCCTGATGATCTGGTCCATGAGCCTGGGCTGGTGCACCGTCTACTGGGACAACGAACACGCAGTGCTGGAGTTCATCATGAAGAAGATGCCCGGCTGGTTCCGGCGGATCATGTTCAACCTCACCAACCTGATCATCCTGGTAATCACCATCGCTTACATCCCCGCCAGCTATACCCTGTTCACCATGCAGGTGAAGATGCCCCCGGTGGGCGGCCTGCCGTTCTGCAAGGCCTACTACTATGCGCTGCCCGTGCTGGTGATGAGCGTTTTGATGCTGGTCCTCAGCGGATACAAGACCATTGCGTTTTTGATCACCGGCGATGAATCGATTTGTGCCCCTGTGGCGCAGGAGGGAGGGTCCGTCGTTGACTAACCTTGATCCTTATCTGGCGGTATATTTTATCACTTTTGTAGCACTGATCCTGCTGCAGGTCCCCATCTCCTACGCCATGCTGGCCTCCGGCTTTGAGTTCATCGTCTTCAACCACCAATCCTTCGTCATGTTTGCCCAGCGCACCGCAAACGCTTTGGCTGACTTCAACATGCTGGCCCTGCCCGCCTTCCTGTTTGTAGGCTGCTTCATGAACGAGGTGGGCCTGACTGACCGAATATTCACCATGGCGGAGAAATGGATCGGGCACCTCACCGGCGGTTTGGCCCACGCCAACGTGTTGGCCTCCATGATCTTCGCCGGTATGTCAGGCTCCGCCCTGGCGGATGCCGGCGGCCTGGGCTCCATGGAGGTGAAGGCCATGTCCAACGCGGGCTATGACCGGAACTTCTCTGTGGCCGTCACCGCTGCCTCCGCCGGCATTGGCCCCATCATCCCTCCCTCCATCAACTTCGTGGTGTGGGCCTTTCTCAGCCAGTGCTCCACCCTGGCCATGTTCCAGGCGGGCATGATCCCCGGCATCCTCATGGGCGTTTCCATGATGGTCTGGATCGTCATTGCCGCGAAGACCCAGGGCATCAAATGCCCCACCGTCCCCAAGTCCTCCTGGCACGACCGGTTCAAGTACACCTGGGAAGCATTGCCCGCCCTGGGTGGTCCCGCCATCCTGATCTTCGGCATTATGACCGGGATTTTCACTCCCACCGAGTGCTCCGTGGTGGCCGCCCTGTACTGCGTGGTCATGGCCATCTGCCTGAAGCGGTTCAACATGAAGATGCTCACCAAGGCTCTGCGGGACACTCTGGTCAGCGCCGGCATGTCCATGTGCCTGTGCGCCACCGGCCTGATCTTCAACTGGGTCATCGTCACCAGCGGCCTGATCGGCTGGATGACCAATCTTCTGATGAGTTTGGGCAGCAGAGTGGTCATCCTGCTGGTGCTCAACGCCCTGTTGCTGTTCCTGGGCTGCTTCATCGGCTCCATGCAGATCCTGATCATGGTAGCTCCCCTGCTGATGAACCTGGCCAACGCCCTGGGCATGAGCTATATCCAGATGGGCGTCATGGCCGTATTGAACGTGACCCTGGGCCTCATTACCCCGCCCATGGCCCCCGCACTGTTCGTCACTGCAAAAGCCACCGGCAACAACTTTGAGTCTGCCCTAAAATATACCGTGCAGTTCCTGATCCCCATGTTCGCCACCCTGATGCTGGTGACCTTCTTGGAGCCCCTGACCATGTGGCTGCCCCGCGTTCTTGGCGCGGCCTAAATAAAAAAGGAGGAAATGATGATGAAAAAAGTTCTCTCGCTCGCCCTTGCCCTGACTATGTGTCTGGGTATTCTGTCCGCCTGCGGCGGTCAGACCAACACGCCCGGCGGCGCCTCCCAGTCCGTAGCCGGCCCCGGCTCCGGCTCCCAGCAGCAGACGACGCCCCCCGCCAATGCCATCACCGTGAAGTTCGGCAACTCCGGCGCCATCGGCGAGCCCGCCCCCGAGACCTGCCAGTACTTCTGCGACCTGTGCAACGAGGCCCTGGGCGGCCGGTACTATTTCGACTTCTACCCCGCCGAGCAGCTGGGCAACGAGACCACCATGCTGGAGAACCTTCAGGTGGGCCTTCAGGAGGGCATGATGTGCGCCTTGGACACCCTGGCCACCTACGCCCCCGACCTGAACATCCTGTCCATGGCCTTCGCCTTCGACTCCTTCGAGAGCATGGTGGCCTATCTGAAGTCTGACGTGGCCGCCCCCGTGTGGGAGAAGCTGGACAGCCAGGGCATCCATGTCATCAACTTCGAGTGCCAGAAGAACCCCCGCATCTTCTTCGGCAACCGGGAGATCAAGTCCCCCGCCGATATGAAGGGCATGAAGTACCGCATCCCCAACCTGCCCATCTTTGAGAAGAACGCCAAGGCCATGGGCGCCACCCCCGTGGTTGTGGCCTGGTCCGAATACCCCTTCGCCCTGATGCAGGGCATGGTGGACGGCGGCGAGTGCTCCAAGGACTCCTACCGCTCCGCCGGTCTGTATGAGTCCGCCAAGTACGTGGCCGACGTGGACTACGCCTACCCCGTGGAGCAGATCTGCTTCTCCACCCAGTTCTGGAGCAGCCTGAGCGCCGAGGACCAGGCCATCATCGAGGACTGCGCCTCCAAGGCCGCCGAGCAGCACTGCAAAAACATCGCCGCCAAGTGGGAGGAGGACAAGAAGTTCCTGATCGACGAGGGCGGAGTCACCTTCTGTGACATCGACCGTCAGGCCTTCATCGACGCCGCCGCCCCTCTGGGCAAGGAGCTCCAGGCCGAGGGCTTCTTCGACACCGCCGACCTGTATGACCAGACCCGCCAGTTCAACAAGTAACATAAGTTAATAATCAGTTTAATAGCCGCCAGTCAGGCTTCGGAGCAGCAGAGGTCTGATCCAGCGCCTGATTGGCGGCCTTTTTCAGGAGGTACCACACAATGGTAAAGGTTTTGGGACTGGGCGACAACGTCTGCGACGTCTATCTCCACACCGGGACCATGTATCCCGGCGGCCAGGCGGTAAACTTCGCGGTGTACGCCCGCCAGCTGGGGGCCCAGGCGGATTTTATGGGCGTCTTTGGCCAGGACGCCGTAGCCCGCCGCGTACAGAGCGCCCTGGATGAGAAGGGAGTCGGCCGCGGCCACTGCCGCAGCTACCCCGGGGAAAACGGCTTCGCCCGGGTCACCCTGGTGGAGGGAGACCGGGTGTTTATGGGCAGCAATCGGGGCGGCGTGCTCCAGGAACACCCCATTTATTTTGATCAGGCCGACTTGGATTACATTGCGGAGTTTGATTTGATCCACACGACTAACAATGGCTTTACCGACTTGCTCCTTCCACAGATGAGCAGCCTCCGCCCCTTTGTCAGCTATGATTTCTCTTACCGCTGGAATGAAGCCGACCGGGTAGACCGGGTGTGCCCCTATATCGACTTTGCGTTCCTGTCCTGCAGCGACTTGGATGATACACAGACCCAGGACCTGTGCCGCCGCCTCCATGAAAAAGGCTGCGGCGTGGTCACTGCCACTCGAGGGAGCAGAGGCGCTACCGTCTTTGACGGAACAACGTTTTACAGACAGCTTCCAAAGCTGGTAGAGCCGGTAGATACCATGGGCGCGGGAGACAGCTTTGCCACCGCTATGCTGATCAGTATCCTGCAAGACCTGGAGGGCAAGGGAAAAAACACCTGGAGCTGGGAAGGTTTTCGTGCCAGTGCATTGCCTAAAGCGCTGGACAAAGCTGCTGCGTTTTCCTCACAAACCTGTCTGGTTCACGGCGCTTTCGGCTGCGGCGTCCCTGTTCCGGAGGAGCTCCGTGCCCGGATGTATGAGGGTGTAGAGACGAGATGAGACTGGAGCGAAACCGGATCGCGCTGGGGAGCTATCAGTACCTCCGCTATCCGCTGGACTATTTCCTGGATACAGCGGCGGAGTTGGAGATATCCGCTGTGGAACTGTGGGCGGCCGCTCCCCATCTGTGCCTAGAGCTGGTATCCGACCGGGAACTGCGTATTATTCGGAGACAGCTCCGGGAGCGGAGCCTGCGGGTGTGCTGCGTCACACCGGAACAGTGTACTTATCCTGTCAACCTGGCCTCTGAGGAGGAGCCTCTGCGTCAGTACAGCATCCAGACCTTCCGGCGGGCCATTCAGGCCGCCGCCCTCCTGGAGAGTCCGCTGGTCCTGGTCACGGCTGGCTGCGGCTATTACAACCGCCCTGTTTCAGAGGCCTGGGAGCGCTCCGCTGACAGTCTGGAGCAGCTGGCCCGGTATGCACAGGCTCACGGCGTCCGTTTGACGCTGGAAACACTGACCCCTCTCTCCTCCAACATCCTGAACACCCCGGAGCAGCAGCGGGCGATGCTGAAGCGTCTTCCCCCGGACAGCGCCTGCGCCATGCTGGACATAGGGCAGATGGCTTATATGAAACAGGAACTGGCCCGATATCTGGACCACGGCCCCGCTCTGGGGCATGTCCATATTCATGACTCCCATCCAAATATCCATATGGCCCTGGGGGATGGCGATCTGCCCATCGCCAGTTATGTTGCCCGGCTGGAGGAAGCGGGGTACGCCGGAATGTACGCTTTTGAGTGCAATGACCCGGCTTACCGCCAGGACCCCAGGGGGGCGGACCGGAAAAATATTGCATGGCTGGAACGGCATTTGTTTTGAAAATAGGGCTTGACAAATGAAGCGCAGGGGAGTATTTTAACACTGTATAAGATGTTATATAACATCATGATGAAAAGAGACAAAGCAAGGCGCCCTCAGCGTCTGAAAGAGGGCACAATCAACAAAATGAGGTGAAAACTGTATGGCTTACATGATCGGTGTGGACGTAGGCGGTACCTTTACCGACTTTTCCGTCTTCAACCAGGAAACCGGCGAGCTGTTCAACTATAAGGACAGCTCCACTCCAGCGGACCCGTCCCGAGCCATCGTCAAGGGCGTGCAGGACGTCCTGGCCCTGAAGCAGGCCGGCCCGGAACAGGTCAGCTATCTGGCCCACGGCACCACGGTGGGCACCAACGCCCTGATCGAGAAGAAGGGTTGCCGCTTAGGGCTCATTACCACCAAGGGCTTCAAGGACCTAATGGAGATCGGCACCCAGCGCCGCCCCTCTCTGTACAACCTCCGGGCACAGAAGCCCTATCCGCTGGTCCCCTCCGGCTTGAACCGCACCGTCACCGAGCGTATCCGCTACGACGGAACGGTGGAGACGCCCCTGGACGAGGAGGAGACCCGCCGGGTGGTGCAGGAACTGAAGGAGCAGGGTGTGGCCGCAATCGCAGTGTGTACTCTTTTCTCTTTCATCAACCCTGTCCACGAGCTTCGCATTGAGGAGATTATCCACGAGGAATTCCCCGAGGCATATGTGACCATCTCCAGCAAGCTGGCCCCCGAGTTCCGGGAGTTCAGCCGGATGAGCACCACCGTGATGAACAGCTACCTGGGCCCCGTTATGGAGAAGTACGTCAACCACTTCCGTGACTCCATCCGTGACATCGGCATCCAGGTAGAGCCCTACGTCACCCAGTCCAACGGCTCCATCATCTCCATCAAAGAGACCATCGACTGCCCCATCAAGACCGCCCTGTCCGGCCCTTCCGCCGGCGTCATCGCCGCCGCCTTTATCGGCAAGCAATGTGAGGCGGACAAGATCATCACCTTCGACATGGGAGGCACCAGCGCCGACATTTCCCTCATCGAAAACTACACCCCCCAGGTGTCCAACGAGCGTGAGGTGGAGGGCTACCCTGCCCGCATCCCCATGATCAACATCATCACCATCGGCGCCGGCGGCGGCTCCATCGCCAAGATCGACGAGGGCGGCGCCCTGAAGGTGGGCCCCAAGAGCGCCGGCGCAGCCCCCGGTCCCGCCTGCTACATGCGGGGCGGCGAGAACCCCTGCGTCACAGACGCTAACATCGTCCTGGGCAAGCTGAACTCCAAGAAGATCCTGGGCGGCCGCATGGACGTGGACATTGAGCTGGCCAAAAAGGCCATCCAAGAGAAGATCTGCGACAAGTCCGACCTGGACCTGAAGCGGGCGGCTAATGGCATAATCACTGTGGTCAACTCCAACATGGTCCGGGCCATCCGCAGCGTGTCGGTGGAAAAGGGCTACGACGTTCGGGAGTTCAGCCTGATGGCTTTCGGCGGCGCTGGACCCCTCCACGCCTGCGAGGTGGCCAAGGAACTGGGCATGAGGGACGTGCTCATCCCGCCCCATCCCGGCACCCTGTGCTCCCTGGGCCTGCTGCTGGCCGACACCAAATTCGACCTGTCCCGCACCCAGGTGATGGACGGCGCGCCGGAGAACCTGGCCGCCATCAACCGGCAGTTTAAGAACATGGTGGACCAAGGCACCGCCCTGCTGGACAAGGAGGGGGTCCCCGCCGACCGCCGGGTCTTCCAGTACTTTGTGGACATGCGGTATCAGCGGCAGAACTTCGAGATATGCATCCCGGTACCCGTCGGCGAGATGGATGAGTCCTCCCTGGCCCAGGCGCTGGCCGACTTCCACGCCGAGCACAAGCGCAGCTACGGCTACTGCAAGGAGGAAGCCACCGTTCAGTTTGTCAGCTACCGGGTATCCGCAATCGGCATCATCGACAAGCCTGAGCTACTCCCCGCCGAGCTCCACCCCGAGGCTCCCATCCCGGAGCCCATCGAGGTCCGCCAGGTCCTCTTCCAGGGACAGGAGGACTATGTGGAGGCCCCAGTCTACCAGCGGGACAGCTTCGTCCCCGGCCAGTCCATCCCCGGCCCCTGCATCTGCGAGCAGATGGACACCACGCTGGTGGTCCCCCAGGGCTGGACCATCCACGTGGACGGCTACCACAACCTGAAGATCCATGATGATGAGGTGAAGTGAGATGGCAAAGAAGATTGATACTGTAACCGTAGAGGTGGTACGCAACCTGCTGATGTCCATTGCCGAGGAGACCTACGGCATCATCGTGCGCAGTGCCTATTCCACTAACATGAAGGAGCGGCGGGACGTGTGCACCGCCGTCATCGACCCCGATGGCAACAGCGTGGCCCAGGTGGAGAGCCTGGCCGCCCTGCTTGGCTCCATGCTCAGCGTGGTCCCCAATATCTATGAGAAGTTCGGCCGGGAGAACGTGAAGCCCGGCGATATGTTCATCGCCAACGACCCCTACCACGGCGGCGGCAACCATCTGCCCGACATCGTCATCGCCGCCCCCGCCTTCGCCGGGGAGAAGCTGGTGGGCTGGATTGCCAACATCGCCCACCACTCCGACATCGGCGGCAAGGTGCCCGGCTCTACCTCCGGCGACGCGGACAGCCTCTTCCAGGAGGGCACCCGCATCCCCGTCATCCGCATCCGGGAGAACGACAAGCTGATCCCCAGCGTGATGGACCTGCTGCTGGACAACACCCGGGTGCCCCAGGAGCGGGAGGGCGACCTCACCGCCCAGATGTCCGCCAACCTCATCGGCATCCAGCGGATCCAGGAGGCCTATGCGCGCTATAACGACGTGCTGCTGGACTGTATGAAGGAGCTGGTGGCCTACTCCGAGCGCCGGGTCCGGGCGGTGGTGTCCACCCTGCCCGATGGGGAGTATTGCTACACCGACTATGTGGACGGCTGCGGCGACAAGTACCCAGACCCCTTGCCCATCAAGGTGAAGGTGACAGTGGCCGGCGATGACCTGACAGTGGACTTCACCGGTACGGCCAGCCAGATCAAGGCCCCCATCAATGTTCCCTACCCCTGCACCAAGGCGGCGGTGTTCTTCTCCGTCAAGGCCCTGATGGGCGACGACATCCCCGCCAACGAGGGCATCAACCGGGCCATCAAGATCATTGCCCCTAAGGGCTGCATCGTCAATCCGGAGGAGCCCAGCCCCATCGGCGCCCAGATCGACTGCCAGCAGCGGATCCCCGACGCCATCTTTGGGGCGCTGGCCCCCGTCTTCCCTGACGCGGTGGTCACCGCGGGCAACGGCGCCTGCACCACCACCATCCTGGCCGGTGACGGAGCCATCGGTACCGACAGCGTATTCATCTTCCACGAGGTCATCGCCGGCGGCGGCGGGGCGTCCCGGAACGCGGACGGCCTGTCCGGTGTACAGGTCAACATGACCAACACCTCCAACATGCCGATTGAGGCCACCGAGATGGAGTTTACCAAGATCCTGGCCCGGAAGTACGAGCTGAAAGCGGATACCGGCGGAGCCGGTGAGATGCGGGGCGGTCTGGGTATTGAGCGGGAGCTGGAGGTCCTTCAGGACGATGTGCTCTATACCGGACTGGGCGACCGCCACAAATTCCACCCCTGGGGGTTGGCCGGCGGTAAAGAGGGAGGTTCCGGCGCCTTCTATCGGGTGGCTGTCCAGGACGGCTCTGTGACCCGCATGGGCCACAAGACCACCAGCCTGCCCCTGAAGAAGGGGGACGTGATCCGGGTGGTCACTCCCGGGGCCGGCGGCTACGGCGACCCCAGGAAGCGCCCGGCGGAGAAGGTGCTCAAAGACGTCGTCGAAGGCAAGGTGTCCGTCCAGGCGGCCCGAGACGACTACGGCGTGGTGATCACCACCGACGGACTGACGTATGAAATTGACCGGCAGGCGACCGCATCTCTGCGGTAAATAAAAAACGATAAACGTGAAAGGTTGGTATATCAGTTATGATCAAAGGTATGCAGGAAGTTATAGAAGTCATGAACAAGGTGAAATCGGCCCTGGACGCCAATGGCGGCTTGAAGCAGGTGGTCTTTGTCGCCTGCGGCGGCTCGCTGATCTCCTCCTACCCCGCCCGCTTCCTCCTGGACCAGGAGGGGTCCATTCGGGTGCAGGCCTATAACAGCAGCGAGTTCGTCAACGCCACCCCCAAGTCCATCGACGGCAATACTCTGGTGATCGGCACCTCCACCAAGGCCACCCCCGAGACGGTGGAGGCCATCAAGGCCGCCAATGCCAAGGGCGCGGTGACCATCGGCCTGTCCGGCTACGCCGACTCCCTCACCGCCCAGAGCGCTAAGTTCTACATCACCTACTACCACGCCGACGAGTGGTATCAGGACCCCACCCTGGTCCACTGCAACAGCCAGGGCACCGCCCTGAAGATCGCCTTCTGGCTGCTGAAGGAGTACTGCGGCTACACTAATTACGACAAGGCTCTGGAGGCCTTCGAGAAGCTGCCGGAGATCTACGGCAAGGCCTATCAGGCCATGAAGGACAAGGCGGCCCAGTTTGCCATGACCTATAAGGACGACACCGTCTGGAACGTGATGAGCAGCGGCGCCGCCTGGGAGACCTCCTACGCCGACGCCTTCTGCTTCTTCCAGGAGATGCAGACGGTCCACTGCGTGCCCATCCACTCCGGCGAGTATTTCCACGGCGCCTTCGAGACCTGCGACAAGGATCTGGCCATCCTCCTGTTCAAGAGCGTGGGCCGCACCCGTCCCCTGGACGAGCGGGCAGAGCGCTTTTTGGAGAAGTTCGGCGGCCACCACTGGATCGTGGACGCCAAGGAGCTGGGACTGGACCAGCTGGACGAGAGCGTGGCCGAGTATTTCAACGCCGCGCTGATGCACCCCGTGTCCAAGCAGCTGATTGCCGCCATGGGTGACGTAAGGATGCATCCTATGACATATCGCCGCTAT
This sequence comes from uncultured Bacillota bacterium, assembly GCA_947383275.1. GTDB lineage: Bacteria > Bacillota > Clostridia > Oscillospirales > Oscillospiraceae > Lawsonibacter. Next base: position 23,518 of record CANDCW010000018.1, on the reverse strand, counting down.
ATGTGGAAATTCGAGTATTGATTTACTGACCTGCGAGGGAAAAGGCAGTTTTGTCTGCCTTTTCCCTCATTAAACACTTGTTATTTCTGAATTAGTTTGTTATAATTCAATAAAACTATATGATGTATTGAAATGACTGTTAATTGGTCAGTCAATACGATTCAGAAATAGGAAGTGGAGGAGTTGTCATGCAGGCAGACTTGGATTATAACAGCAGTATCCCCCTATATGCGCAGATCGTAGCAAAACTCCAGCAGGATATTGAAAACGGTATGTTTAATAAAACAGGCCGTCTGCCGACAGAAGGGGAACTGGCGGATCAGTACCAAGTGAGCCGTATTACCATTCGTCGGGCAGTAGATGAATTGGTTCTTCGAAAACTGGTAGAAAAAAAACAGGGAAAAGGTACATTTCTCTGCTCCCCCAAAATGACGCGCAGAGTAGATTCCGGCCCAATCAGCTTCTCAGAAATGTGTGCGGCGAATGGTTTGACGGCTCATGCTAAGATTTTAGAAGCTGGCATTGTCTCTCCAGAATCTCCTGAAATTCGAGCGATTCTCGGCCTGCCAGAGGGGAGCTCCGCTGTTCGGATTCGCCGTTTGCGTTACGCAGGTGAAAAACCATTAGTTTTGGAGGATAATTTCTACCCCTTGGAGTACGCTTATTTATTATCCATAGATTTGGAAAAAGACTCAACTTATCGTTATCTTAGAGAGGAAAAAGGCATTGAGTTACAACGTACTAGTATGCGGTTAAGTATCGTTCGAGCCGATAATAAGGTTGCGAAATTGCTTCAGGTCACTAAAAATGCACCTCAGTTAGAAATGAAAGGCCGTGTGATTCGGTTGGATGGACAGACCGTCCACTCCAGCTACCAGATTGGTTACGGAGAAGATTTCGAATTTATTATACGATAAATTTTTATCATGATATGAATTGAACATTGAGAAAACCTTGACACTTTCCATCCAGTAGGTTACAATAAACATCATAAAAATTTATAATGAACATAATGATGTAGAGGAATGGATGGTGTTTATATGGCCGAAATGGTAAGCGTGCCGTTATATCAGCAAATCAAAGAGGACATCAAAGCCGCAATTCAAAGTGGAAAATATAAGCCAAAGGAGAAAATACCTCCAGAGCCAGCTTTGAGTGAGGAGTATGCTGTTAGCCGTATCACTGTCCGCCGAGCAATAGAGGAATTATGTAGCGAGGGCTATCTGACCAAGATGCAGGGGCGGGGGACCTTTGTGAATACTCCTCGCATAAACCGGAAATTTACCGGAGGAGATAAGGTAGAGGGTTTCTCTCAAACCTGTCGTAAGCTGGGACTGACGCCGGGAGCCAAGGTGGTAGATCGGCGGATCGTACCCTCCCGGCACGACGAGCAGGAGTTCTTTGGCCTGGGGCCAGATGCCCTGCTGATTTATATAGAACGTGTACGCACAGCAGACGGACAGCCAATTTTTCTTGAAAATCTGTTTCTGCCCTATGAGGAGTACAAGGCCCTGCTGACCATGGACCTGAGCAATGTCTCCATATTTGAGACGATTTCCAAGGTATCCGGACACGGGCCAGCTGACATTGCCCACCGGACGGTAGAGGTCACTAGGGCGTCTCAGGAGCAGGCTCAGCAGCTTTCCATTCCGCTGGGAGAGCCCATGTTATTCCTAAACGTCTATTTTTTGGATGAAATGGGACATCCTAACTGCATTGGCCGTCAGTATTACATTGGCAGCCGCTATATGTTTGAGCTTTAACTAAATTCCTCACAAGGATCGTTGGGTCACCGAACCGGTGGCCCAACGTTTTTTTGTGCCCAGGAGCTGGCAGTTTTCACTAAAATTAATGTTTAAAAATTATGCACCTATACAAAACCGAATTTTATTAAGGAAATCTCTTGACATGCTTTAAAAATCCGCTATTATGTATATAACGATTATGACGTTTATGACGACTGTAACGATATGGGAAATGGCTCGTTTTTTAGCGTGGCGCCGCGCTGAAAATAAAAGGAAATGGAAAGGAAACGGTGATGCGCATGAACAGGATCATATTAGCGTCCCACGGCAGTCTCTCGGCGGGTATGCTGGACACGGCTCAGATGGTGATGGGGGACCTCCCTAATGCCTACGCGGTGTCCACTACTCGGGACGAGACAGAAAACATCGTGCAGAAGACCAGCCGGCTTCTGGACAGCTTCCCCCCGAGGATACTGTCTACATCCTGACCGACATGCTCAATGGCAGCGTCAACAACGATATGCTCTCCCTGGTGGTAAAATACCCGGACATCACGGTGATCTGCGGCATGAACGCCTGCCTGGTGCTGAGCATCGCGGATGCGGAGGGCCCGCTGAGCCGAGAGGAACTGGACGAGATCCTGGGCCTGGCCCAGGGCCAGCTGATGGACTGCACCAAGCAGCTGAGGGAAGCGATGAACAACAAGACGGATGAGGAGGATGACCTGTGATCAAATTGGTGAGATTGGACTACCGGCTCCTGCATGGGCAGGTAGTATTTTCCTGGACCCAAAACGTGGGAGCCCAGCGCATCATCGTGGTAGATGACGAGGCGGCCACCGACGAGCTGAAAAAGACTGCCCTGAACCTGAGCAAGCCCGCTGGTGTCCGGCTGAACATCTTCACCCTGGACAAGGCGCTGGAGAAGATGCCCAAGGTGGAGGCCCTCAACGAGAACATTATGATGATCTTCGGCAACACCACCTCCCTGCGTAAATTCTGCGAGGCCTATCCCAAGTGCAAGGAGGTCAACTACGGCGGCATCGCCAATAAAGAGAACTCCAAGCAGTACGCTGGCGCCATTTTCCTCAACGAGGCGGAGCAGGCGGACACCCAGAAGATCCTGGACCTGGGCGTGAAAATCTTCATGCAGCAAACCCCTGGGCACAAGCGGGAAAATCTGACCCGTGTGTAAATAAGAAAAAGGAGAGGAAACAAACATGTTAGTGCAATCCATTGTGCTAGGCCTGATCGGTGTGTTCTGTATCCTGGACTCACGTCTGCTGGGCCGGTTGAACTTCGAGCGGCCCCTGATCACCTGTACCCTGGTGGGCCTGGCCCTGGGTGACCTGAAGACCGGTCTGGCGGTGGGCGCCTCCATGGAGCTGATCAGCATGGGTCTGGTGAACATCGGCGGCGCGGTGCCCCCGGACATGAATATGGCTGCCATCATCACCTCCGCATTCGCCATCATGACCAGCGCCACGATTGAAACCGCTCTTGCCATCGCGATGCCTATCGCCGTGCTGGGTCAGTTTATCGGAGTGATTGGGCGGACTGTCCTGGGTACCCTGACCCATGTGGCCGACCGGGCCATTGAGCAGGGCAACTTTAAGAAAGCCTACAGTATGCACATTGTATGGGGCACCATTATTTACGCATTACTCTATTTCGTCCCCATCTTCCTGGCAATCTACATCGGAACGGACGCGGTAGAGGCCATTGTGAATCTGATCCCCGCCTGGCTCACCGCCGGTCTGAACCTGGCCACTAAATTCCTCACCGCCTACGGTCTTGCGTTGTTGCTGTCCGTCATGCTCACCCGGGATCTGACCATCTACTTCTTCCTTGGCTTCTTCATGGTGGTCTACTTAGGGCTGGACATTACCGCCATCGCCATCTTCGCCTGTATTCTGGCGCTGATTTTGAACAGCGTGAAGTTCAAGAAGGGTACCGCCACCGCGGACGGCCCCGCTCCCGCGGATGACTACGACCCGCTGGAAGACGATCTGTAAGGGAGGGAAACGACATGAAAAACGAATCCAATTTCAGAAAATTCTGGCAGTTCTTCTGGAGATCCTGGGCTATCCAGTGCTCTTGGAACTACGAACGTCAGATGAACATGGGCTTCCTTTACGGGATCGTCCCCACCCTAGACCGTATCTACCCCGACAACAGCGACCCCCAGCAGGTAGCCTATAAAAAAGAGGCCTACAAGCGCCATATGGCCTTCTACAACTGCACCCCACAGACCAGCGCCTTCACCCTGGGCCTGGCCGCCTCCATGGAGGAGGAGTACGCCGCCAACCGCGATACCTTCAACCCCGACTCCATCAACGCCGTAAAGACCTCCCTCATGGGCCCCCTGTCCGGCGTGGGCGACTCCTTCTTCCAGGGCACCATCAAGGTGATCGCTTTTGGCCTGGGTGTGTCCCTGGCCCAGCAGGGCAGCATTCTGGGCCCCATCCTGGCCATGCTGATCTCCTTCTTCCCCTCCGCCATTATTACCTGGTTTGCCGGTAAGCTGGGCTACACCATGGGCAGCAAGTACCTGAGCAAGCTCCAGGGCGGACTGATGGATCAGGTCATGTTCGTCTGCGGAATCGTGGGCTTGATGGTGGTGGGCGGTATGGCCGCCAACATGATCGGTTTGGTGACCCCCATTCAGTTTGAGAGCTCCGGGCTGGTCCTCCAGGACATCCTGGACACCATCCTGCCCGGTATGCTGAATCTGGCCGCCGCCCTGGGACTGTACACGCTGATCAAGAAAAATATTTCCACGACATGGCTGCTTGTCATTTGCATCGTGGGCGGCATTATCTTCAACGCCCTCGGCATCCTGGCGTAAACTGGTTTTCCAGTTTCACATATAACGCAAACCCATCCATAGCTTCTCCCTTCTCTCTGTGATCCCCGCCCCTTTGGGGCGGGGTCACAAAAACAAAAAACATCATTTTAGGAGGAACACACAATGTATAATCTGGACATGAACAAGGTCAAGGAGATCGTCGCCGACATCGTGAAGACTCGCACCGTGGAGAACGTGGCCTTTGTGGGCTGCGGCGCCTCCAAGAGCGAACTGTACCCCGCCAAGTACTTCCTGACCAACGCCAGCAAGAAGCTCCGCGTGGCCCACTACACCGCCAACGAGTTCAATTACGACACCCCCGACTGGCTGGGCGCCAACACCGTGGTCATTACCGCCTCCCTGGGCGGCACCACCCCCGAGACCGTAAAGGCCAACGGCGTGGCCGCCGCCGCCGGCGCTGCCGTCATCAGCCTGACCCACTCCGCCGGTTCCGCCCTGGATACCAGCGCCCACTACTCTATCATCCACGGCTTTGAGGCCAACTACGCCGCCAAACTGGAGAAGATGGGCTATGCCATGGCCCTGGCTCTGGAGCTGGTGCAGCAGGTGGAGGGCTATGACAAGTACGAGCAGATGCTCTCTGCCTTTGACAAGGTCTTCGAGGTCTGCGAGAATGCCGCCCAGTCCGCCCGGAAGGCCGCCAAGAAGTTTGCCGAGCAGTACAAGGACGCCCCTGTGGTGTACATCATGAGCAGCGGCGCCAGCGCCGAGGTGGCCTACTCCTCCTCCATCTGCCTGATGATGGAGATGCAGTGGATCAACTCCGGCTCCTTCCACGCCGGTGAGTTCTTCCACGGCCCCTTTGAGATCGTGGAGAAGGATGTGCCCTTCATCCTGCTGATGAACGACGGCAAGACCCGTCCCATCGACAGCCGGGCCCTGGACTTCCTCCAGCGCTTCGACGCCCTCACCACCGTGGTGGACGCCAAGGACTACGCCCTGGCCAATGCCGCCTCCAGCGACGTGATCACCTACTTCAACCCCCTGATGCACACCGCCGTGTTCCGCGTCTTTGCCGAGGAGCTGTCCTTCATCCGCCAGCATCCCCTGAGCAAGCGCCGCTATATGTGGAAGATCGAGTACTAAGAAATAACCGACGGGGAGGGGCGTGTCCCCTCCCCGTTTTGACAAAGAAAGGCAGAGATCGTCATGCACAAGGGAATCATCTTTGATATGGATGGTGTTCTGGTGGATACAGAGGGCTACTACACCCGCCGCCGGGACGAATATCTCCGGCTGATGGGCTATCAGCGCCAGGAGGATACCGACTTTACCGGCTCCAATGAGAAAGCCCTGTGGGAGACCATGGTACCCCACGACCCGGAGCTGCGTCAGGAGCTGCTCATGGGCTATCGGGCCTATCGAAAGCTCCACCCCATTCCTTTCCAAGAACTGCTGGACCCCCAGGTCCTACCGCTGTTCCGGATGTTGAAAGAGCGAGGCTTAAAGATCGGCATCGCCTCCTCCTCTGACCCAAAAGCGATTGCCGCTTTGATTCAGGCAGCGGGAGCGGAGGAATTGGTGGACTCCCAGATCAGCGGGGAGCAGTGTCGAGCCCACAAGCCGGATCCAGAAATTTATCTCCGTTCCTTGGACGCCCTGGGCTTGACCGTCAGCGAGGCCCTGGCAGTGGAGGACTCCCCCACGGGCATCCTGTCTGCCAAACGGGCAGGACTGACTGTTCTAGCCTTGCGGCCCCGCCATGGAGAGTTGATGGATCAAAGTGCCGCATCCGGTGTCATTGACCAGCTTAACGACATTTTGAGTTTTCTCTAAGCATGTAAGAAAAATACTGACTTTTTGGTTGAAGGGGGCCGGGCAATATGACAAAGGAATTGCGGCGGTACGGTTTAATGCTCCTTGCGTCTTTTATCATGGCTGCGGGCAATTATTTTTTTCTGTTTCCAAATCACTTCTGTTATAGTGGAATCAGCGGCCTGTCTATTATTGCCGCCCAGATATTGCCAGTCTCAGCCAGTTCGTTCAGTGCAGTTTCCAACCTTCTCCTGTTGGTAGCCGGTTTCATATTTGTGGGGAGACAATTTGCCATGACCACCGCATTTGCCAGCGTCACAATTTCCACACTGCTGGTACTGTTTGAACAGTTGATTCCTTTGGAGGAGCCTCTTACCGATCAACTCATGCTGGAGTTTATGTTGGCGGTGGCGTTGCCATCCCTGGGCAGCGCCCTTCTGTTTCATATGGGAGCATCTAGTGGCGGTACTGACATACCAGCTATGATTCTAAAAAAATATGCTCACATACAAAATGTTGGAATATCTCTGTTCTGGATTGATTTTTTAATGGTAACGTTTTCTGTATTTGTACTGGATTTTCCGACTATTTTATATTCCTCTGTTGGTCTTGTAGTAAAAACCTTCCTGATTGACGATATTATTGAAAGCATCACTCTATGTAAGTCCGTCATGATCATCTGCAAAGACACCGAACCGATTCAGGATTTTATTATACACAAACTGAACCGAGGAGCCACAATCAGCCAGGGCAGAGGGGCTTACACAGGAACGGAGCGGTCAATCATATTTACCACATTGACTCGACGGCAGGCAAGCCAGCTTCGCGCCTATATTCGTCAGAACTCATTGCAGGCATTTATTACCATGTCTAACACAATTGATGTGTTTGGCAAAGGATTTTCCAGTATATAGAACTTAAATATGAGACAAAGAGAGGACATTTAATATGAAACAGTTTACCTATACTGTACATGATCCCTTAGGCATCCACGCCCGTCCCGCCGGTCTTCTGGCTAAGCTGGCTAAGGAGTATAAGGACACCGTGATTACCATTACCAAGGATGGGAGCACTGTGAAGGCATCCCAGCTGATGAAACTAATGGGGTTGGCGGTCAAGCAAGGCTGTGAGGTCACTGTGGCCGCTGAAGGTCCTGCTGAGGACGAGGCCATTGCCGCTATGCAAAAATTCTTTGAGGAAAACCTGTAATCATCGCCCAAAGGGCGCCTGCCCCAATGGGCAGGCGCTCCAATTTTATAAGGAGGAATTGATATGATCCTAATGCAGGGGAAAGGCGTTTCCAAAGGAGTTATCAGCGGTCCCATCTGTTTTTTTCAGCGTCCCGATACTAAGATTTCTGACGCTCCCGCCGCCAGTGTCGAAGAAGAAAAAGTGCGCATTGGAGAAGCCCAGGAAAAATCTATTATACAACTGACCAATTTAGCGGAGAAAGCCCGCGAGGAAGCAGGAGATGAAACCGCTATTCTTTTTGAAACCCACGCAATGTTTGTGGAGGATGACGACTATGTGGAATGTATGCTTACTGCGCTGGAGGAGCGGGGCTGTATTGCTGAGCGGGCTGTAGAAATTGCCGGGGAGGAGTTTTCCGCTATGCTGGCCGCTATGGACGATCCCTATATGCAGGCCCGAGCCGCCGACATTAAAGATGTGACCCGGCGTATTCTCAATAATTTGATGGGAATTACCGAAGGCGGTATTAACTCCGAGCTCCCTGTTATCCTAGCTGCTGACGACCTGGCACCCTCCGAGACACTTCAACTGGACAAAAGTAAAATCCTGGGATTTATCACTCAGGGAGGCTCCGGGAACAGCCATACAGCCATTCTAGCCCGGACTATGGGAATCCCCGCCATCTGCGGCCTGGGGGAAGCGTTGAGGCCTGAATACAATGGACGGGAGATTTACATAGACGGAGAAACCGGTCAAGCCGCTATCGAACCGGACGATCTTACTCTTGGGACCTTCCAGGCCAAATTGGACAGCCAGCAGGAAATGCAAGAACTGATGGAAACTATGAAGGGTCAGCCGGATGTCACGTTGGATGGCCGGGAGATGATGGTCTATTGCAACATTGGTTCCCCTGAAGACGTACATGCTGTTCAATCTAACGACGGCCAAGGCATCGGTCTGTTCCGATCCGAATTTTTATATCTGGCTGCCAGTGATTATCCTTCTGAAGAAGATCAATTTCAAGCTTACAAAAATGTTGCCGCATCCATGGGAGGCAAACGGGTGGTCATTCGCACTCTGGATATTGGCGCGGATAAGCAGGTAGACTATTTTGAGCTCCAGAAAGAGGAAAATCCCGCCCTGGGAGTCCGAGCTATCCGCATATGCCTAAACCGACCCGAGGTCTTCCGTACTCAGCTACGGGCCTTGTATCGGGCATCCGCTTACGGAAAAGTCGCTATCATGTTTCCTATGATCACCTCCGTGTGGGAGGTAAAGGAGTGCAAGCGGGCCTGCCAAAAGGTCATGGCTGAGTTGGACAAAGAGGGCATCCCTTACCGGCAGGACACCGAGATTGGTATTATGATCGAAACCCCGGCTTCTGTGCTGGTGGCGGAAGAATTGGCGAAAGAAGTTGACTTCTTCTCTGTGGGCACTAATGATTTGACACAGTACACTCTGGCTTGTGACCGTCAGGCCAATGACTTGGGAAAATTCTTTGACCCGCACCATCCCGCTGTTCTTCGCGCATTGAAGATGACTGCCGACGCCGCCCACAAAGCTGGTATATGGATCGGGATTTGTGGTGAACTGGGAGCTGATCTGGAACTTCTGGAAACTTTCTTGGCAATTGGTATTGATGAACTGTCTGTTTCGCCTTCTTCCGTATTGCCTCTTCGGGCAAAACTGCGCAGTTCCATTGCTAAAACTTGTACTTTAGAACGTTTGGAATGTTGATTATAGCAACACTCCAAATTGCGGGCATTGCCCAATAATAAGGGCAGGGGCAGAGCCCCCTGCCCTACACATGAAACACTACCCTATGTAGGGCAAGGGCTCTGCTTTTGTCTCAGTGTTATCATTTTTGACGATTGCTATAGTTAAAATTCTAGTTATTTGTTGTTTGCAGAGCTATTAGGGGAAAATCATTCTAATTGGTCAAAGGCAGATATTTATTGAACAACAATCACCGTTTTAAACAAAGTAAAAGTTAAACACTGGAGTAATATGTAGATACATAAATAAACATGACTCCAACTAAAACTTTATATATATGGGGAGATTTCCAATATGTCCAATATGAACATCTCTCCATTATCTATCTGACAAGATGTACTACAATTCAACATAAAAAAAGATTTTCTCAAGGCAGTACGGCTAACAAGCTGTACTGCCTTTTTTCTATTTTTGTCGAAAGCTGTAAAAATTTATTCCTAGTTCTACACTTATGTAACTGGCAAGCTTATATAAGCAAATATCCGTGATCTCTAAAGTCAAAAAACTGATGATTGGAGATTACAAATATGTTTTATGATATAGAAAAAAGTGGATTGCGTATCCGTCAGCTTCGCATGGAAAGCGAACTCACCCAGGAAAAGGTGGCATCGATATTAAATATCAATAGGAGTTTTTACAATCGTATTGAAGCAGGAAAAAGGGGGTGCTCTATCGATTTGTTTATCCAGCTTGCAGGCTTGTTTCATGTTTCTCTCGATTATCTTATCCTTGGAAAATGTTCTGATAATCTGCTGAATGACACAGGCAAGGCCCGAATAAAAAAGGACATAGCAGAGTTGGTTGCACATTTGGAACAATTCAGTAATTCTTTTTGAAAAAGTGTGAACCGATAGGTCACAAAAGTGCCTAATACTTTACATACAAACTGATTAACATCTTTTACAATCAAGATACAGCCATCAAGGCTATGAACATTGATAATTTTATACCAGCAGTACGGGTAACCACCCGGACAGACGAGCGTCCCACAGCGCACGCCAAGACGTCGGAGAACACGGCACACTCCTCAAAATTTTGCGCCGTTCCCTGCGGCCCTATCGAAACGGGCCGCAGGGCTCCGACCGAGCGAGAATGCCACCTGCGGGGGCGGTCTTTGGCATGGCCGCCAGCGTTGACCCTGTCCAGGTACACAATGAGACACCTTCGCACGGCCTGAGAACCAGGCGTGTGGGGCTGCCCTGGGGTTGAAAGCAGCAGAGACCCCTGGTATACGCCCGCGCAGGTCTTGCCAGACCTGACCCGTACTGTTCCCAATCTCATCAGGGGTGCGAGCCGCAAATGTGATGAGGAAAAGAAATCGCATCAAACCTATGTGATTGGGGAAATCATCATGATTACATCAGAAAACAGGCAAAACGCGCACAGTGACATTGACCACATTTTCAAGGATCTGCTCCCTGCCCAAGGTATGGCGGAGCGGCCTGAGCAAGTAACTCTGAGCCACCGGATGCTGGACGCCATGCTGGACAGCTCCATCGCCCTGTGCGACGCCGGGACGGGGATCGGCAAGACTTACGCCTACCTGGTGGCCGGGACGGTGTTCCGCCGCCTCCGCGCTGACAGTGGGCTGGACATGAGTCCCATCCTCGCCTCCACCTCCAGCATTGCCCTCCAGAACGCAATCCAAAGAGAGTACCTGCCACTTCTATCCGCTGTTCTCATGGCGGATAGGATGATTACCAGTCCCCTCCGGGCGGTGATCCGTAAGGGCAAGTCCCACTATGTCTGCGACGAACGGTTGGAACGGAGGCTGGCCCAAGTTGATCTGAAGAAAAAGAACCAGGCAGCGGCAGAGGCCCTGCTCTCCCTGCGGGAGTGGCTAGACGCCGACGAAGCCGTCCACCTCAGCGGTTACGACCGGGCGCGCGTCTGCGTCCCCCCGGTCTGTGACTGCCAGCGGGACAGCTGCCGGTACCGCGCTTTTTTAGATCACTGCGGCTCGGCGCAATTCGCCTTTCAAATCTGCAACCACAACCTTCTGCTGGCCGACGCCATCCACCGAAACACTGGCCGCCAGCCCATCCTGCCTGACAGCTGCGCTGTCATCATAGACGAGGCCCACAAACTGCCCGAGGCGGCCCGGCAGATGTTCGGCACCACCCTGGAGGCCAGCGACATCCAGTCCCTGATCCGCAGCCTGCGGCAGGAAAAATACCTGCTGGCGTCGGAATCGCTGGCAGATATGGCCGGACCTTTGCTCAAGAAGATGGCTCTGCCCTTCATTGAGGACAGGCCCTTCGACCAGTTTGCCCGCCTGCTCACCGGCCCAGAGCGGACCATGGCCGTGATAGGCCGGCAGCTCTACGGATTGCTTACCCCACCCACCCGGAAAGCCCTGGCGAGGGTATTCGCCTCTACAGCGATGTTCAACGGCAGCTGGCCCGATATGGTCTTCTACACGGCGGAGGATAAGCGGGGCGGCACCATGCTCTGCTCCACCGTCTCCGACCTGACTGCCCAGCTCCGCGGCACCCTGTGGAGTCAGGACCGGCCTATGATCCTCACCTCCGGCACCCTGGCCGTGGGGACAGATTTCCGCCGCTTCAAGGAGGAAACGGGCCTGCTGGCGGATGAGCGAGTGACAGAGTCTGTCTCTCTTTCGCCCTTCGACTACCAGAAAAACTGTTTGCTCTACCTGCCCGAGTTCCCGCCCAGGCAAAAGGACAGGGGGTACTACGATTTATTGGCGGAGGAGGTGGCTGTCCTGCTGGAGGCCGCCTGGGGCCACGCTCTGGTGCTGTTCACCTCCTACGCCGCCATGTCCGCCGTAAAAGAGCGGCTGACACGGAGGGAACTGGACTGGCCGCTCTTCATCCTGGGCCGCAACCCGGCCCACACCACGGAGCACTTCAAGGCCAAGCCTGGGAGCGTCCTGCTGGCCACCGGCGCAGCCTGGGAGGGCTTCGACTTTCCAGGCGACTGCGTGTCCCTACTGGTGATCCCCCGTCTGCCTTTTGCCAGACCGGACGCTGTGAAAGAAAAAGAGCGGGAGCAATACCCCACCCTCCATGCCTTTATCCGGGCTGTGGTAGTGCCTGAGATGCAGATCAAGCTGAAGCAGGGCTTCGGCAGAGCCATCCGCACTGAGACGGATACCTGCGTGGTGGCCATCTTGGACGAGCGGGCCGCTGAGGATCAACGCTACTTCCAGGATGTGTTGGACGCCCTACCGGAGATGCGGATCACCTCCGACCCGCAAGAGGTGGAGTCGTTCATCAACAGGGTCAAACCGGACGGCTACTTCCTGGAGGGCTGCGCATAGCGGAGGAACGCTGTGCGGGAATCGTGATAGATTTTCTCTCTGAGGTATGGTAGTGTTGGCGGTGCCAACAAAATCAGGAAGGGAGCGAAGTATTATGATTTACCTGACAGGGGATCTCCACGGGGATTTCCAGCGGCTGTCGCCAAAGCAGTTCCGGGAACAAGAAACCCTATCCAAAGAAGATATCCTGCTGGCCTGCGGCGACTTCGGCGGCGTTTGGTATGGCGACGAGCGGGATGACGAAAAGCTGGACTGGCTGGAAAGCCGGCCATTCACCACGGCCTTTGTCACCGGCAACCATGAAAACTATGACGCCTTACAGACGTATCCGCTGGAACAGTGGCGGGGTGGAGCTATCAGGCGCATTCGTCCCTCTGTGATCCTGCTGGAGCGCGGGCAGGTTTTCAACCTGTGCGGGAAACGCTTCCTTACCATGGGCGGAGCCAGCAGCCACGACATCCAGGACGGCATCCTGGAACCGGACGATCCTCTATTCCGGCTGAAACAGCGGACGCTGGATGCCAGAGAGGCAATGTACCGGGTAAATCACCTCTCCTGGTGGAAGGAGGAGCTGCCCAGTGAGGAGGAGTACCAGACCGCCAGAGACAGTCTGGACAGAGCGGGGTGGGAGGTGGACTACATCATCACTCACTGCTGTCCTTCCAGCGTACAGGATGTATTCAGCGGCGGCCTTTTCCAGAGGGACAAGCTGACCGATTTCCTGGAGGAGGTACGTCAGAGGTGCCGGTTTCAAACCTGGTTTTTTGGACACTACCACGCGGATATGGACATAGACGAGCAGTTTAAAATGCTCTACGAAAAAATTGTAAAACTGGACATATAAATAACAGGCATGAAAACCCCAGCTCTCCGATCAAGGGAGCTGGGGTTTTATGATAGGGAGAAAATACAATGAGGACTGATTACCAAACGACTGATACGTTGGACAGCCTGCCCGAGTTCTGCTCACCCGGCGACCTGTCAAAGGTGCTTCCGGTATCCAGAGCGACACTGTACCGGATGGCGGACCAGGGCCGTATCCCCTGCATCCGCCTGGGGCGGCGCATCATCATTTCTCGGGAGCATCTGAAGCGCTGGTTTGACCAGCAGATGGGCGTTGATCTGAACATGGTGGGGGTGGCATAAAGATGGCAAGACGGTCAAAAGGAGAGGGCAGCCTCTACCAAGCCTCAGACAAGAGCTGGGTGTGCCAGTACAAGGTGGACGGCCAGCGCAGGACAAAGCGGTTTAGACGCAAATCTGATGCCAAGGCGTTTATGGACGCGCTTTCCGCCGCCATCCCGGAAGCCCCGGCGGCCTTTGCGGGGCAGCCCCAGAGCCGAGCAGCCACAGTTATGACCCTGGGGGAGTGGATGGACCGCTGGTTGGAGGACTACGCCCGGCCCACAATCAAGCTGTCCACCTACGGCAGCTATGAGCTCTACATCCGGGCCCACATCAAGCCCCAGATCGGCGGGCTGTACTTGAACACCCTGACGACCGACGATCTCCAGCGTTTTTTCAACGAGCGGGGCAAAAGCGGCAATCTGAAGGTAGACGGCGGCCTTGCCCCCAAGACGCTGACCAACATGCGCAACATGCTGCACCTGGCTCTGGATCAGGCGGTGAAAAACAGGCTGATGCAGGGTAATGTGGTGGAGGGCGTCCGGCTGCCGAAAAATCAGCGGCAGGAGATGCGGGTGCTGGACCGGGAGGAGCAGGAACGGCTGATTATGGCGGCGCGGCTGGCCCCGGAGCCCGCCGCCTTCGGTATTATCTTCGACTTGTTTACCGGCCTGCGGCTGGGAGAGCTGTGCGGCCTGCGGTGGGAGAACGTCAGCATGGAGCACCAGGTGTTCCAGGTCTGCGAGACCAGAAACCGTCTGCCCAACTATGACTCCTCCATTGAGGCCGCCACCAGCGTCAGGACGGTGGCCACCACTAAGACGGAGAACTCCAGACGGACGGTCTACCTGCTGGACGACCTGTTCCACGATCTGGAGAGCTACAAGGCCATCCAGGACTCCATCGCCAGGCAGTATCCCGGCTACAACCCGGACGGCTATGTGTTCTGCCAGGAGAACGGCCAGCCCTACGAGCCCCGTACCTACCAGGATTTATTCAAGCGGTGCGTAAGGCAGGCCGGTATCCCGGACGCAAATTTTCATGCGCTGAGACACACCTTCGCCACCAGGTCCCTGGAGCAGGGGATGGACGTGGTGACCCTCTCCCGGCTGCTGGGGCACGCAAACCCTTCCATTACCTTGGACAAATACGGCCACGCCCTGGACGACCACAAGAAGGCCAGCATCGGCAAGCTGGGGGAGCTGTACTCCGGGACAAGAAGAACGCCGCCCGCAAACACAAGGTCCGGGGCGGCAAGCCGAGGGTGGGAACGCTGAAAAATAAGCAGCGGAAGCTCGGGATTAACATCAGCGTCCCAGATAAAAAATAAAAATAAGCATCGGATAGACATCAATAAGCATCACAAGAAAAAATCCGCAACTTTTTCAAAGGAAAAACCGCCGTTTTCGGGTGAAAACGGCGGTTTTTTGGTTGCGGGGACAGGACTTGAACCTGCAACCTCCGGGTTATGAGCCCGACGAGCTACCAATTGCTCTACCCCGCGATATGGTGCCGGAGACCGGGATCGAACCGGCACGGGATTTCTCCCACGGGATTTTAAGTCCCGGGCGTCTGCCAATTCCGCCACTCCGGCATGGTGTGGCTTCCAGTCTCAAATTCTTTCCTAGTTTATCACAAGCCCATGCGTCTGTCAAGAAAAATTTTTCGACAGATATCTTTGAACAGCTTGCAAATTTAAGTTGAATCAAGTAAAATGGTGTCGTACTGGTGTTTGCGGCAAAATTCATGTAGAAAGAGGAGAGTTCTTTTATGAGGAGATCCCTTGTGCGTATTTTGACAGCGGTTTTTATTTTAAGCTTGTCAACCGTCAATATTTGGGCAATGGAGACAGCAAATGAGGATAGCGTCAATACGAGTGCTGTTCATTCCGTTTCCCCTTTTATCCCCGACGTTCCAAAGCCGGTCCGCATTCCCGCTTCCCTGTCCTCGCCCTTTATTCCGGACGTACCTGAGCCTAGGCACTATACAGCGTCCCCTGAGTCCCCCTTTATTCCCGATCTGCCGGAACCCATTTACCCCATTGCTTCACCACAGTCCCCCTTTATTCCTGATTTGCCCATGCCCACGCCCTTCTTTCCTGTTTTCTTTTGAGCGCCCAAGGGAAGCTGCGAATTTGGAAATTCTGAAACGCCCGTCAGGGGTCGACCTGACGGGCGTTTCGTGTGGTTTAACTAATCCAGCGGCTCGGTGCTGAAGATGCTGGCGGGAAGGACATCAGACAGCTCCACCAGTATCGGGTCCAGGCCGCCGTCCATCTGTATAGGCAAAGGTGTGCGAAGTGAGAGCCGGCTGTCCAAGGGCGTGACAGGCAGGGAGACCAGTACGCCGTGGACGGCTCCAAATTGATAGGGGAGCAGCGTTCCGTTGTGCAGTCGGACAATGCGCCGGGCAATTGGGATCCCCAGCCCCGCGCCCTGTCCGGGCAGGGGGAGCCCCTTCGCGGGTCCCCCCTGAAGCAGCGCACTTAGATGCCGGTCATCGGGGGCCGGGCCGGCGTTGGCCACAAGAATGAATATTTGATCCTCGCCGCGCATCAGGCTGACACATATTCTGCCCTCTTCCGCTGCCTGAGCGGCGTTGGAGATCAGGCCCAGCAGCAGCCTTTGAAGCAGTTCCGGGTCTCCGGAAATAAACAAGCCGCTCCGCTGTTCCATATACCGATACTCCAGACGGATGCCGGCCTCCTGAAGCAGCTCTCCGGCCTGCCGGACCGTGTTACGGCACAAGTTGTCCAGATCCGTTGTCACCGGATGAAAGGGGGGGGGCTCCGCTGCCGTCATCCGCCGGATAAAATCCAGGTTGTTGACCAGTCGGAACAACTGGTGAAAGGTCTTGCCAAAAGCGCCGGCAGACACCGCGCCTCCCGGCACGGCGGCAGGGCCCACTTCCGCCAGAAGTTCGCCCAACAGCTCCCGAAGCTGCCGGAGGGTACCGTCCAGCTGCCAGTTTTCCAGCGCACTCCGGGAGTCAGGGCGGAAAAGGAGTATCTGCTCTTCCTTACTGGCCTTGCAGGTGTAGGAATAAGCAACGGAATCAAAGACAAAGACGCCCTCTTCCGTCCCGCCGGGCTGAGGCAGGAAAATGGAGATAGGGAGAGGCGCTCCTACTTCCATCGGAGGCAGGTACTGCCGGGCTTTTTCGTTGGAGGCCAGAACAAGGCCGGCGCGCATTTGGATTACACCCTCAGGAAGGGCGTCCAGCAGGGACTGAATGGATTCCGGCATAAATACCCCTTTGCAAAGCGGAACCGGCCTTGCGGCCGAATTTTTTCTGGCGGTAGCATGTGCCGGAGCTGTTCCGGCTATAACTAACTTAGTATATCAAAATTTTCCGGGGACTACAATACAAAATGTCGAAAAAAGTCGAAAAAACTGAGAGAGTCCAGTATTTGGGGAAAACGGCCTTGGCTGATGGCAAAATTTCGGGTAAATTTTTGCGGAAAACTATGAAAATAAACACTAGGAAAATGAATATATTCGGGGTATAATATGTAACGCTACCAATGCCGCGGGCCGCCGCGGATAATATGATAAAAAAGGAGTAATTCACATGAGCATCAAAGTTGGCATCAATGGTTTTGGCCGTATCGGCCGCATGGTGTTCCGCGCCAGCCTGAATCACCCCGAGATCGAGATCGTAGGCATCAACGATCTGTGCCCCGCCGACTACCTGGCTTATATGCTGAAGTATGACACGATGCACGGCATCTGCAACGCTGAGATCAGCAGCACGGAGAACGCCATTGTGGTCAATGGCAAGGAGATCCCCATCTCCGCTGAGCGCAGCCCCGCCGACCTGCCCTGGGCCAAGCTGGGCGCCGAGTATATTGTGGAGTCCACCGGCCTGTTCCTGACCAAGGAGAAGAGCCAGGGCCACCTGGACGCCGGCGCCAAGAAGGTCATCATGTCCGCTCCTTCCAAGGACGACACCCCCATGTTCGTGTGCGGCGTCAACCTGGACAAGTACACCACCGACATGAACTTCGTGTCCAACGCCTCCTGCACCACCAACTGCCTGGCCCCCATCGCCAAGGTCCTCAACGACAACTGGGGCATCACCGACGGCTTGATGACCACCGTTCACTCCACCACCGCCACCCAGAAGACGGTTGACGGCCCCTCCCTGAAGGATTGGCGTGGCGGCCGCGCCGCTGCCGGCAACATCATCCCCTCCTCCACCGGCGCCGCCAAGGCCGTGGGCAAGGTTATCCCCGAGCTGAACGGTAAGCTGACCGGTATGTCCATGCGTGTTCCCACTCTGGACGTGTCCGTGGTTGACCTGACTGTCAACCTGGCCAAGCCCGCCAAGTATGAGGAGATCTGCGCCGCCATGAAGAAGGCTGCCGAGGGCGAGCTGAAGGGCATCCTGGGCTACACTGAGGACGCCGTTGTGTCCTCCGACTTCCTGGGCGACCCCCGTACTTCCATCTTCGATAAGGACGCCGGCATTGCCCTGACTGACACCTTCGTCAAGGTCGTGTCCTGGTATGACAACGAGATCGGCTACTCCAACAAGGTCCTCGACCTCATTGAGCACATGTACAGCGTGGACCACAAGTAATTCGTACCCTTCCGGAGCGCCGCTGACGCGGCGCTCTTTTTTGTTCTCTGAGTTTGTTCTAGCATATATTGCTATTTTATAGTTTCGAATTTTGCGAATTAAAAAATATTTTTTAGATATTGCTATTTATGACAGATTTTACATGAAATTTTGCATACTGTACATAAAAGAGGTGTCCAGTATGCACTATCGCGAGCGGTTGAGAGAGTGGATTACAGATCACGATTTGAAACAAAAGGCATTGGCGAAAGAGTTGGGTATTACAGAATCTGTTGTCAGTAATTATCTGACTGGACGCAGCCAGATGCCCATTGAGATACTTGTTAAAATGGCAGAGTATCTTGGCGTTAGCGTGGACTACTTGGCAGGAGTAACAGACGATTCTAAGCCGCCGCTTAGAGTAAGCGCGACAGAACGACAGCTTCTTGAAGTTTTCCGTTCGTTATCTCGCGACCAGCAGGAGGCCGTCCATAACCAAGTGCAGTTTTTTCAGAAGCAAAACCAAAGGACATAAAAACCCCGGGACGCTTGGGGGGCGTCCCGGGGTTATCATTATTTGGCGTATTCGATGGCCTTGGTCTCCCGAAGGAGGTGAACCTTGATCTGGCCGGGGTATTCCAGCTCGTCCTCGATCTTTTTGGCGATCTCCCGGGCGAGCAGGACCATCTGGTCCTCGCTGACGACCTCGGGCTTGACCATGATCCGGACCTCGCGGCCGGCCTGGATGGCGAAGGATTTTTCCACCCCGTTGAAGGAGGAGGTGATCTCCTCCAGGGTTTCCAGCCGTTTGATATAGTTCTCCAGGTTTTCCCGGCGGGCGCCGGGGCGGGCGGCAGAGATGGCGTCGGCCGCCTGGACCAGGCAGGCCACTACGGTGCGGGGCTCCACGTCGTTGTGGTGGGCCTGGATGGCGTGGATGATGTTCTCGCTCTCCCGGTATTTCCGGGCCAGCTCCACGCCGATCTGAACATGGGAGCCCTCCACCTCGTGGTCGATGGATTTACCTAGATCGTGAAGCAGCCCGGCGCGTTTGGCCTCGGTGACGTTGGCGCCGATTTCGGCGGCCAGCAGCCCGGCCAGGTGGGATACCTCGATGGAGTGGTTCAGCACGTTCTGCCCGTAGCTGGTGCGGTAGCGCATGCGGCCCAGCAGCTTGACCAGCTCGGGGTGCAGGCCGTGGACGTTGGTCTCAAAGATGGCCCGTTCGCCCTCTGACTTGATGACCATGTCCACCTCGCGCTTGGCCTTCTCCACCATCTCCTCAATGCGGGCGGGGTGAATGCGGCCGTCCAGAATCAGCTTTTCCAGGGCCAGCCGGGCGATCTCCCGGCGGACGGGGTCGAAGCAGGAGACGGTGATGGCCTCCGGCGTGTCGTCGATAATCAGGTCCACCCCGGTCAGGGTCTCCAGGGTGCGGATGTTGCGGCCCTCGCGGCCGATAATGCGGCCCTTCATGTCGTCGTTGGGCAGGGGGACCACCGAGACGGTGGCCTCCGACACATGGTCGGCGGCACAGCGCTGGATGGCCAGGGAGATGATCTCCCGCGCCTTGGTGTCCGCCTCGTCTTTGAACCGGGTTTCGATCTCCTTGATCTTCATGGCTGATTCGTGGGTGACATCCTCTTCCAGCTGCTTGAGCAGGTAGCTTTTGGCCTCCTCGGCGGTGAAGCCGGAGATGCGCTCCAGTTCGTCCACCTGCTTCTGCTTCAGCTGGTCGGCCTCGGCCTGGGTGGCGTCCAGCTTGGCCAGCCTGGCGGACAGCTGCTCTTCTTTCTTCTCAATGTTTTCGGTTTTGCGGTCCAGATTTTCTTCTTTCTGCTGAAGGCGGTTTTCCTGGCGCTGCAGCTCGCTGCGGCGGTCTTTGACTTCCTTGTCGTGTTCGTTTTTGGCTTTAAGGATCTCCTCTTTGGCCTCCACCAGGGCCTCGCGCTTTTTGCTCTCGGCGCTCTTGTAGGCCTCGTTGACAATGCGGGTGGCCTCGTCCTCGGCGGACTTGATCTCCCGCTCGGCGGTAGCCTTACGGCGGTTCCAGCCAAACAGTGCGCCGCCCAGAGCGCCAATTACCAGCCCGATAACCGCTCCGATGATATAGGGTATCATTGGGTCTTTTTACACCTCCAATTTTTTCGTGGCCGCGGCGGACCGCCGCAGCGCCTGCCGCCTGGGTGGCGTCCCCGGCGCAGGCTCGCAGTAAAAGGCCGCAAAAGGATTGGACAGGCGCCCCCTCCCTTGCGGCAACTGAAAAACATCCCCACAGGTTTTTCAATATTTGTCCACCTAACATTGTAAAGGCCAACCGCTTTTCTGTCAAGATTTATTCATATTTGAAATGGAGGGTTTTTTGAAAAATTTTTCCAAAGCTGCAAAAAAGGCGGGGGTTTGCCCCGCCTTACCAGAGTGCGCCTACTTGGGCGCCGGTATAGTACCATGTGAGGATGTCCTGAAAGGAGCTCCCGTTTTTTGCCATGGCGTTGGCGCCGTACTGGCTCATGCCCACCCCGTGGCCGTAGCCGGTCACGTCAAATATGAACTGAGCCCCGTTCCAGGCGACGGTGAAGGAGGCCGACCGCAGGGAGAACAGGGCCCTCACCTGTCCTCCGGTGAGGGTGACGCCTCCCAGGGGGATGGAGATTACACCGCCGCCATCGTTGCGGCTGGCCTCCCCAAACCACGCGGCGGGGTCCCCGGACAGATCCGCGCCGGGGTAGGCGGCCAGGGTAAGGGACTTGACCTCTTCCGCGCCCAGCTCCACCTGGGTGCGGTAGTTGGGAACCTCGTCCCCCTCGGGACTGTCCACGCTCTTCAGGTAGGCCACCGAGTTGCCCCAGACCTCCGCCGCGTCCACGGTCTTCCCGGCGGCGGAGGAGAAAAACAGCGCCTGGATGGGCTGGCCGTTGTAAAGAATGCCCAGGCCGTCTGTTTCCGCCACCGCCCGGTCGATCTTCTCTCCGTACTCCCCGGCATTCAGCCCCCAGCGGGCCTCCGCCGCAGAGCGCTCAATATATGCCTGACAGCAGGTGCTGTCGCCGCAGATGTCGGCGCCGGGATGCTTGCCGCCGTTCTGCCGGATGACGGTGTAGGTCCGGGCGGCGCAGACCTGGGCCTTCAGGGCTTCCTCCTCAAAGGAGGCGGGCATTTCCGCCGCCGCCACGCCCCAGAGATAGTCTGCCATCGTCAGCTCTGCCACATAGCCCTCCTTGGTCAGCAGGCGCACCGCGCGCCCTCTGTCTCTCGCCCCGGCCGTGGAGGCGGTGGGGCTCTGTTCAAAGGGCGGCGCGCTCTCGCCGCCGGGCAGATCGTCCGTGTCTTTCCGCTGGTAAACCGGCTCCCCCCGGACAATCAGCGCCGGCAGGAAAAACAGCACAATGGTAAGCAGCAGCGCCGCGCTTACAACCCGGCGTGTCCCGCTGCCGGTTTTTATATCCACCATACCTATCGCCCCCTCTGCCACCAGTTTATGGGACAGGCGGTGGGAATATGACAGAGGAGCGGCCCGGCGGGCCGCCCCTGCGCTATTCCTCATCCAATTTAAGGACTGCCATGAAGGCCTCGGTGGGCAGCTGGACGGTGCCCAGGGTGCGCATCTTCTTTTTGCCCTCCTTCTGTTTTTCCAGCAGCTTTTTCTTCCGGGTGATGTCGCCGCCGTAGCACTTGGCCAGTACGTCCTTGCGCATGGCCTTGACCGTCTCCCGGGCAATAATCTTGCCGCCGATGGCGGCTTGCACCGGCACCTCGAAGAGCTGGCGGGGGATGTTCTCCTTCAGCTTTTCACAGATGCGCCGGGCGCGGCCATAAGCTTTGTCCCGGTGGACGATAAAGCTCAGGGCGTCCACCTGGTCGCCGTTCAGGAGCAGGTCCACCTTTACCAGGTCGCTGGGCTCGTAGCCCTCCAGCTCGTAATCCAGGGAGGCATAGCCCTTGGTGCGGGCCTTGAGGGCGTCGAAAAAGTCGTAGATGATTTCGCCGATGGGCATGGAGTAATGCAGCTCCACCAGGTTGGTATCCAGATACTGCATGTCCTTGAAAACGCCCCGGCGGTCCTGGCACATGGGCATGATGTTGCCTACATAGTCCGGGGGAGAGATGATGGACACCTTGGCGTAGGGCTCCTTGGCTGTTGCAATGGAACCGGGATCGGGATAATTGTGGGGGTTGTCCACCCGGACTATCGTACCATCAGTTTTGGTAACCTCATATATCACGGAAGGTAATGTGGTGACCAGATCCAGGTCAAACTCCCGCTCCAGCCGCTCCTGAATAATCTCCATGTGGAGCATCCCCAAAAAGCCGCAGCGGAAGCCGAAGCCCAGAGCCACGGAGGACTCGGGCTCGAAGGACAGGGAGGCGTCGTTAAGCTGAAGTTTTTCCAGGGCGTCCCGCAGGTCGGGGTACTTGCTGCCGTCCTCAGTGTAGATGCCGCAGTAGACCATGGCCTGGGCGGGCCGGTAGCCGGGCAGGGCCTCCGCAGCCGGAGCGTCCGCGCCGGTGATGGTGTCGCCCACGCTGGTGTCCTTCACATTTTTGATCGAGGCGGTGAACCACCCCACCTCCCCTGCGGACAGCTCCGGGGCGGACTCCATGCCCAGAGGCTTTAAATATCCGCAGTCCAGTACCTGATACTGGGCCCCGGAGGCCATCATCTTCACGTTCATCCCTTTTTTCAGCGTACCCTCCATGACCCGGAAGTAGACGATAACCCCCACATAGGGGTCGTACTGGCTGTCGAAGATCAGGGCTTTCAACGGGGCGTTGGGGTCGCCCTCCGGGGCGGGGATGTTTTTCACAATGTCCTCCAGCACGGCGGAGATGTTGAGGCCCTGCTTGGCGGAAATCTCCGGAGCGTCCAGAGCGGGGAGGGCCAGAATGTTCTCAATTTCCTCCTTCACCCGCGCCGGGTCGGCGGCGGGCAGGTCGATCTTGTTCACCACCGGGAGAATCTCCAGGTCGTGTTCCATGGCCAGATAGGTGTTGGCCAGCGTCTGGGCTTCAATGCCCTGAGAGGCGTCTACAATAAGTACGGCGCCCTCGCAAGCCGCCAGAGAGCGGGAGACCTCGTAGTTGAAGTCCACATGGCCTGGGGTGTCGATGAGGTTCAGGTGGTAGACCGCTCCGTCCTCAGCCTGGTAGTCCAGGCGCACTGCCCGGGCCTTGATGGTGATGCCCCGCTCCCGCTCCAGGTCCATGTTGTCCAGCA
>CANDCW010000017.1 GCA_947383275.1 uncultured Bacillota bacterium | reverse complement strand
CGATAAGGAGTGATACACATGATTCGCGTTATCATGGGCAAGAAGGGCTCCGGCAAGACCAAGAACGTGATCGAGATGATCAACAACGCCGTTCAGACCGAGCACGGCAATGTGGTCTGCATTGAGAAAGGCAACAAGCTGACCTTCGACATCCATTACCACATCCGCCTGGTAGAGGCCAGCGAGTACGACATCGCTGACTATACCGCGCTGAAGGGCTTTATCAGCGGTATGTATGCCGGCAACTACGACATTACCCATATCTTCATCGACAGCCTCACCAAGATTGTGGGCGGCGAGTGCGACAACGAGACTGAAAAGTTCCTGGACTGGCTGAATAAGTTTGCCGAGCGGCACAACATTAAGTTTACCATTACGATCAGTGACGATGAGTCCCTGGCCCCTGAGGGCGTGAAAAAGTATTTTTAAAACAGCGTTCGGCCCATAAACAAAACATCCCCGCTGCCGCACCCGGCAGCGGGGATGTTTTGCGCTATCCTTGATTCTGGGCCTCTACCAGGCGGACGCCGCAATAGCTCTCCCGCAGTTTTGGCTTTTCGATTTTTCCGGTGGGGTTGCGGGGGACGTCGGCAAAAATAATTTTCCGGGGGCGCTTATACCGGGGGAGGTCCATGCAGAACTGGTTGATCTCGCTCTCAGTGCAGTTCATGCCCTCCTTGATCTGGATGATGGCGGCGGCGATCTCTCCCAAGCGCTTGTCAGGCAGGCCGATGACGGCCACGTCGTGAACCTTGGGGTAGGCGGACAGGAAATCCTCAATCTGCACAGGGTACAAATTCTCGCCGCCCGAGATGATCACATCCTTTTTCCGGTCTACCAGGAACACAAAGCCGTCCTGGTCCTGGCGGGCCATATCGCCGGTGTGGAGCCAGTTGTTTTCCAGCACTTCGGCCGTGGCCTCCGGGTTGTGGTAGTAGCACACCATCACCCCAGGGCCCTTGACGCACAGCTCACCCACGCTGCCCTGCTCGACGGGCCGGTTCTGTTCGTCCACAATCTTGATCTTCCAGCCATAGCCGGGAACACCGATGGCGCCCACTTTGTGGACGTTGTCCACCCCCAGATGGACGCACCCCGGGCCGGTGGATTCAGACAGGCCGTAATTGGTGTCGTACTTATGGTGGGGGAAGTACTCCAGCCAGTGTTTGATAAGGGAGGGAGGGACCGGCTGGGCGCCGATGTGCATCAGCCGCCACTGGGACAGATGATAGTCCCCAATCTTCAGGTCGCCCCGGTCCAGGGCCGCCAAGATGTCCTGGGCCCAGGGGACCAACAACCACACGATGGTGCACTTCTCCTGGCTGGCCGCCTGGAAAATGGCGGTGGGGGAGTTGCCCTTAAGCAGCACCGCCCTGCTGCCGGTGAACAGGGAGCCGAACCAGTGCATCTTTGCCCCGGTGTGGTACAAGGGCGGGATGCACAAAAACACGTCGTTGTGGGTGGTCTCGTGGTGGATGGCCTCCATCCGGGCGGACTGCATCAGGGCGGTGTGCTTGAGCAAGATGGCCTTGGGGAAGCCGGTTGTGCCGGAGGAGTAGTAGATGGCCGCCTCGTCCTCGTCGTCCACCAGTACCTTGGGGGGGCGGCTGGAGCAGTTGGCGGTGGAGCGCAGATAATCCTCGGCAAAGGCGGGGCACTGTTCCCCAACGAAAAACAGTAGCATCTGCCTGGAAATTTTAGGGACGATTGGTTCCATGCGGCTGACAAACTCCGGCCCAAAGAAGAGCACGTCGGTGCCGGCCAGCTTGAGGCAGTATTCAATCTCATCGGAGGTGTAGCGGAAGTTCAGGGGGACGGCGATAGCCCCTGTTTTCAAAATGCCGAAGTAGATGGGAAGCCACTCCAGGCAATTCATCATCAGGATGGCCACCTTTTGGCCTTTGCGGATGCCCCGGCCCAGCAGCATGTTGGCCACCCGGTTGGCCTTTTCGTCAAAAATGGACCAGGTGATCTCCCGGCGGTAGGGGGCGTCACCGGTGGGCTGGATCAGCGCGTACTCCTTCCAGGTTACACGCTGCTCCTCCCGGACTTCCGGGTTGATCTCCACCAGGGCGGTTTCGTCGCCGTAGAGCTTGCTGTTGCGCTCCAGCAGATCGGTGATTGGCATTGTGCTCGTTCCTTTCCAAAACGGATGTGATCCGCGTTACTTTATTGATTTTAACCGCTAAAGTATTGTAGTCGATTTGGGCCGGATTGTCAAGAGAAATTGGAGATTTCCGGCGGGAGAAAAATTTCCTCTTGACAAAGGGCAGCGCTACGTTTATAATGCAGTGCAATAAAGCGTGGATGGAGACAAAGTAGGACGCAGATCCGGCTGACCAGAGAGTTCCCGGCTGGTGCGAGGGGCGCAGCCCTGCGGTTCGAAATTTCATCTCCTGAGCTGTCCGAGGAAAGGCGCGGGCCGAGTAGAGCGGAACGGGTCCTCCCGTTATCGGGGAGGGGCATTACAGGATGCCCCGTGAGGCCGTTTTTGAAAAAACGGCAAATAGAGGTGGTACCGCGGGAAGGTTTGGCTCCCGTCCTCTGGCTGGTCGAAAGACGCCGGAGGTTTTTTTCTTTTTTGCACAAATCTGGGTGCAGAAAATACCGGCATGTTCTTTACTTTTTCACTTCTCCGTGCTACACTTTACACAAGTAAATTCCTCTTGGGAAAACTGCTTGAAAAGGAGTGTTGCTGAATGGCGAAAACGGAAAAGAGAGAGCGGAGCATGGCGCTGTACGAGACCATCCTGAAGCTGAAGGACCTGGACGAGTGCTGCCGGTTCTTCGACGACTTGTGTACCCCCACTGAGCTGCGTTCCCTGGAACAGCGCTTTGACGTTGCAGTGTATTTGCAGCAGGGGCTGGTCTACCTGGACATTCTGGACAAGACCGGGGCTTCCAGCGCCACAATCAGCCGGGTCCGGCGCTCCATGCTGGACAACGGCGCGGGCGGTGTGATGCAGGAGGTTATTGCCCGGCTCCAACAGGGCGAAAAAGATACGGAAAACAAAGAATAGCGAGGGAAAATAGTATGAAACAACTGATGTTGGGCAACGCCGCCGTTGCCCGCGGGCTGTATGAGGCGGGGTGCTGCGTGGTCTCCAGCTATCCTGGCACCCCCAGCACTGAGATCACCGAGGAGGCCGCCAAGTACGATGACATCTACTGCGAGTGGGCCCCCAACGAGAAGGTGGCCATGGAGGCCGCTTTCGGGGCCTGCCTGGCGGGCAGGCGCTCCTTCTGCGGCATGAAGCACGTAGGGCTGAACGTGGCCGCCGACCCGCTGTACACCATGTCCTACACCGGGGTCAACGCTGGGATGGTCATCGGCGTGGCGGACGACGCGGGGATGCACTCCTCCCAGAATGAGCAGGACTCCCGCCACCATGCCATTGCCGCCAAGGTGCCCATGCTGGAGCCCTCCGACTCCGCTGAGGCCCTGGCCTTTGCCAAGCTGGCCTATGAGCTGTCTGAGGAGTTTGACACCCCGGTGCTGTTGAAGATGTGCACCCGGGTGGCCCACTCCCAATCGCTAGTCGAAACTGCCGGCCGGGTGGAGCCGGCGCTAAAATCCTACGAAAAAAACATTGCCAAGTATGTGATGATGCCTGGCAACGCCATTCGCCGCCACCCCTTTGTGGAGGAGCGCACCCGGAAGCTTCAGGAATGGGCCGAGACCGCCCCCATCAACCGGGTGGAGATGGGTGGGACCAAGGTGGGGATTATCACCTCCTCCACCTCCTACCAATATGTGAAGGAGGTCTTTGGGGACAGCGTGTCCGTCCTTAAGCTGGGCATGGCCAACCCGCTGCCTGTGAGGCTGATTCAGAACTTTGCCCGTAAAGTGGAAAAGCTTGTTGTTGTGGAGGAGCTGGATCCCATCATTGAGAACCACTGTAAAGCCCTGGGCCTTGCCGTATCCGGCAAGGATGTGCTGCCCATGGAGGGAGAATTCTCCCAAAATCTCATTGCCGGAAAGCTGGGCGGCACGGTACATAGCGGACGGACGATCGACGACCCCATTCCGCCCCGGCCCCCGGTCATGTGTGCCGGCTGCCCCCACCGGGGACTGTTCTACACCCTGAGTAAAAACAAGTGCACCGTTCTGGGTGATATTGGCTGCTACACCCTGGGGGCGGTGGCTCCCCTGTCCGCCATGGACATGACCTTGTGCATGGGGGGCTCCATCTCCGCCATCCACGGCTTTAACAAGGCCCGGGGGAGCGAGTCCGAGAGCAAAACGGTGGCCGTCATCGGCGACTCCACCTTTATACATTCGGGCATGACCGGCCTGGCTAACATCGCTTACAACCGGTCCAACTCCACCGTCATCATTCTGGACAACTCCATCACCGGCATGACCGGCCACCAGCAGAATCCCACCACTGGCTACAACATCAAGGGCGACCCCGCCGGAAAGATCGACCTGGAGGCTCTGTGCAGGGCTATGGGCTTTACGCGGGTCCGGGTGGTGGACCCCTACGACCTGAAAGCCACTGACGCCGCCGTCAAGGAGGAGCTGGCCGCAGATGAGCCCTCCGTCATAATCAGCCGCCGGCCTTGTGCGCTGTTGAAGTACGTCAAGCATAACCCGCCCCTTGCGGTGGACACAGCCAAGTGCGTGGGTTGTAAAAACTGCATGAAAATCGGCTGTCCCGCCATCTCCATCAAGGAGGGCAAGGCCCATGTGGACAACACCCTGTGCGTGGGCTGCGGCGTGTGTGAGCAGCTGTGCGGCGTGAAGGCGTTTCAGAGCGCCAAAAAGGAGGGCTGAACCATGGAAACCAAAAACATTATGATTGTCGGCGTGGGGGGGCAGGGCTCCCTCCTGGCCTCCAAGCTGCTGGGCCACCTGCTGATGGAACAGGGGTACGACGTGAAGGTGTCCGAGGTCCATGGCATGTCTCAGCGGGGCGGGTCGGTGGTGACCTACGTGCGCTACGGCGGCAAGGTGAACTCCCCTGTCATCGACAAGGGGGAGGCGGACTATATCGTCTCCTTTGAGCTGCTGGAGGCTGCCCGGTGGCTGAG
The DNA here is from genome assembly GCA_947383275.1 of uncultured Bacillota bacterium. Taxonomy (GTDB): domain Bacteria; phylum Bacillota; class Clostridia; order Oscillospirales; family Oscillospiraceae; genus Lawsonibacter. The sequence continues at coordinate 36,588 of CANDCW010000017.1, read as the reverse complement.
CTACTTAAAACCCGACGGCCAGATCGTCACCTCCACCCAGCAGATCGACCCCATGCCCGTTATCACCGGCGCTTCCTCCTACCCGGAAAACCTGGTGGAGAAAATGCGCGCCGCCGGGGCCAAGGTGGATGCCCTGGACTGCCTCAAGCTGGCCGAGGAGGCCGGTTCCGCCAAGGCGGTCAATATCGTCCTCATGGGCCGTCTGTCCCACTACTTCGACCTGCCCGGCGAGGCGTGGCAAGCCTCCCTGAAGGCCATGGTCCCCCCAAAGTTCCTGGAGCTGAATAAGAGGGCCTTTGAGCTGGGGAAAAACGCATAACACGTAATTTTTTGGAGAGGAATGATTCCCATGGAAAGATACTACCAGCCTGAGATCGAATGCGCGTCCCGGGAACAAATCAAGGCATGGCAGGACGAGCGGCTTGTGAAGCAGGTGCGCCACGTCTGGGACAACGTGCCCTACTACCGCAAGAAGATGGAGGAGAAGGGCCTCACCCCGGAGGACATCCGGTCCAGCGGCGACCTGCACAAGCTGCCCTTTATCACCAAAGCCGACCTGCGGGAGGCCTATCCCTACGGGCTGGTGGCCAAGCCGCTGAAGGAGTGTGTGCGCATCCAGTCCACCTCGGGCACCACGGGCAAGCGGGTGGTGGCTTTCTATACCCAGCATGACATCGATCTGTGGGAGGATTGCTGCGCCCGGGCCATTATGGCCGCCGGCGGCACTGACGAGGACGTGTGCCAGGTGTCCTACGGCTACGGCCTGTTCACCGGAGGCCCCGGCCTGAACGGCGGGTCTCACAAGGTGGGCTGCCTCACCATCCCCACCTCATCGGGCAATACCGAACGGCAGATCATGTTCATTCAGGACCTGTCCGCCACCATTTTGTGCTGTACGCCCTCCTACGCCGCCTACATCGGAGAGACCATGAAGGAGATGGGCCTCACCCCCGACCAGATCCCCCTGAAGGCGGGCATTTTCGGCGCGGAAGCGTGGTCTGAGGAGATGCGTCAGGACATTCAGAATACCCTGGGGATTAAAGCCTACGATATCTACGGCCTGACCGAGCTGTCCGGTCCCGGCGTTTCCTTCGAGTGTTCCGCCCAGACGGGGATGCACATCAACGAGGACCACTTCATCGCCGAGATCATCGACCCGGAAACCGGCGAGGTTCTCCCCGAGGGATCCCAGGGCGAGTTGGTGTTTACCTCCATCACCAAGGAGGCGTTCCCCCTGCTGCGCTACCGCACCCGGGATATCTGCACCCTGACACGGGAGAAATGCTCCTGCGGCCGCACCCACGTAAAGATGACCAAGCCCCAGGGCCGCACCGACGATATGCTCATCATCCGGGGCGTCAACGTGTTCCCGTCCCAGATCGAGACCGTCCTGCTCAACCACGGCTACCCCGCCAACTATCAGATTATCGTGGACCGGGTGAAGTCCACCGATACCCTGGACGTCCAGGTGGAGATGACCCCCGAGATGTTCACCGACAACATGGGCGAGATTGCCAAGCGCCAGAAGGAGCTGGTGGATGGCCTGCGCTCCATGCTGGGCCTGGCCGCCAAGGTCACCCTGGTTGCCCCCAAGACCATCGTCCGCAGCGAGGGCAAGGCGGTCCGCGTCATCGACAAGCGGAAGATTTAAGGAGGGAATGTTATGAGCATCAAGCAGATTTCCGTCTTTTTGGAGAACAAGCCCGGGACGCTGTGCGCCATGACCGAGGTGCTTGCCGAGCACGAGATCGACATGCGGGCCTTTACCTTGGCCGAGACCAGTGACTTTGGCATTGCCCGCATCATTGTGGACGACGTGTATAAGACCTCCGTTGTGCTGAAGGAGGCGGGCTATATCAGCTCCGTCAGCGACGTGCTGTGCGTGGTCATTCCCGACGAGCCCGGCGGGCTGAACCGGGTCCTCCAGGTTTTGTCCGGCGCCCAGGTCAATGTGGAGTATATCTATGTGTTCCAGGGGCATAAGAATGCCAATACCGCCTACATGATCTTTAAGGTGGCGGATAGCGCGGCTGCGTCCGCGGCCCTGTCCGCGAAGGGGATCAAGACGGTAGAACAGGGCGGCCTGAAGAAGCTGTAACCCCGGTTGACGCAAAAGGAATCCCAGCTTCCGCGCCATGTGGTGCGGAAGCTGGGATTTACTGTTTTTTCCGCTTTTTCAGCAGCAGAAGTAGAGCCGCCAGTGGGAGGGCCAGGGCGGCGCCCCAGGCCAGATGCCGGTTCCGCCGGTCCCGTTCCTCCCGGGCCTGCCGCGCGGCAAGCTCCTCCCGGGCCTCGGCTTGGAGCCGCTCTTCCTCCGCTCTTGCGGCCGCTTCCGCCTCTGCCTGAAGGCGGGCGGCCTCCTCCTGGGCCTCGCGGGCCGCCCGGGCCTCAGCCTCCGCGCGGGCATGGCGGGCGGCGTAGGTCTCCACATGCTCAAAGAGGTCCCCGCCCGCTTCGTCGGGGCCTACTAAAGTGCTGTATAGCCCGTAGCGGCAGGGGGAGTAGCGTTTGATGTCCGCAGCGCGGGTGATGGGACGGTCCTTCGTGCCGTAGATCCACTTATAAAACCAGGTCCAATGTTGGCTTTTGTGGCAGGCAAAGCCATCCTGGGTCACCTGAAAGGCCGTTTTGCCGTTGAAGCTGTCCAGGGGGACGTCCAGGTCCAGGACAACCGGGTTCTGATCGTAGAGGTGGAGGTAGGTTTTTTCCACCGCCCAGGGGCCAAATCCGGCGCTGTCCGGATATTGGTCCGGGTCGGCAGCAGCGAAGATGGCGGTGGTCAGCGCGTCGGCGCATAGGACGTGGGTGCCGTGGCCGTACTCCCCGTCCAGGTCGTGGGAAACAATGACCAGCGGCTTGCACCGGCGGATGCAGGAGACCAGGTAGGCGACAAAATCCCCCGTTCCGGTTCGGTCATAGGCCTTCAGCGCCAGGGACAGGGCCTGTGCCCGGTTGTCAGACTGGGAGTATAGGTCGGGAAAATCGGAGATAATGGGGTAGCTGCGCACGCCCACCGCCCACAAGCCGTCCAGCTGTTCATGGGGGCGTCTGTGGTCCTGCCGGCCGTTTGCCTCGAAATGCTGGACGAAGTAGACCACCTGAACGCCCAGCCCCCGCTCCGCCCCGTAGAGGGGCAGCAGGCCGGCGAAAAAGAGCTGCTCGTCATCGGAGTGGGAGGAGACCAGCATCAAGTCGGCCTCCTCCAGGGGCGGAGCCCACGTCTGGACCCAGGCGGGCAAATCCCCCGCGGAAAAGGCGTAAACCTCAGAGACAGCCGTCCCGGCCGGAAAGTCCAGGGTCAGCGTCTCCCGCGGCTCCCCCAGCAGGGAGGCCGCGTCCACATATTCGTGGAGGAAGCCGTTGGCGCCGCAGACCGTGCTGCCCTCCAGCGTCCAGGGTTGGGGAGGGCGGTCGAAGAGGATATACAATCCGGCAATTCCGTCCGCCCGGGTCACAGTGATCCGCCCGCCGTCCCTGGCGGCGCTCCAAGTGGTTTGGTCACCGTCCCAAAGGCGTTTTGCGTTGGAAAACCCCTCCGCCTGGAGGGCGGCCCCCGTGTGCTCCGCCTCCTGGGCATCCGCAGAAAAGGCCAAAATTATAAATAGAAGTAACACGAGCAGAAACCGCCCCGCCATTTTCATATGCCCTTCCCCCTTTGCCCCAATATATCACAAATCGGGGGGGAAGGCAACGGATCGGCGGAATCAGCTAACGCTTCCTTTGGACAGTCCTTGTTTATCCCCTCCTCTTGACAGAAATGGCGGAAACCGTGTATCCTTACATAAAAAGATGAAGGGCGGGCCGCCGGATGAAGAAGCTGATTTTGGGGATATTGGCCCACGTGGACGCAGGAAAAACCACCCTGTCCGAAGGTCTGCTGTATCTCAGCGGCGCGGTGCGGAGGCTGGGCCGGGTGGACCACCGGGACGCCTTCCTGGACACCGACGCCCAGGAGCGGGAGCGGGGGATCACCATCTTTTCCAAGCAGGCGGAGCTTGCCTGGGGGGATACGGCATTCACCCTGCTGGACACGCCGGGGCATGTGGACTTTTCTGCGGAGATGGAGCGCGCGCTGGCAGTGCTGGACTGCGCCGTCCTGGTGGTCAGCGGTCCCGACGGCATTCAGGGCCACACCCGCACCCTGTGGCGGCTGCTGGCCCGGCATGCCATCCCGACGTTTCTGTTTATCAATAAGATGGACCTGGCCGGCAGCGACCGGGAGGCCATCCTGGCCCAGCTGCAAACCAGGTTTGACAGCGGCTGCTTGGACTTTTCCGGGGGCTTGGAGCCGCTCCAGGAGGATCTGGCCTCCTGCGATGAGGAGCTGATGGACCGCTATCTGGAGGGGGGCGCGGTGGAGGCGGCGGACGCCTCCGCCCTGGTCGCCCGGCGGCTGGTATTCCCCTGCTTTTTTGGCTCGGCTTTAAGGCTGGAGGGGGTGGAGGCGCTGCTGGACGGTCTGTCCCAATACGTCCCGGCCCCCGATTACCCCAAAGAATTTGCCGCCCGGGTCTTCAAAATCGCCCGGGACGGCTCTGACCGCCTCACCTATGTAAAAATCACCGGCGGCCGCCTCAAAGTCCGCACCTTGCTGGGGGAGGAGAAGGTCAATCAAATCCGGGTTTACTCCGGAACCAAGTACCAGACCATCGACGAGGCCCCGGCGGGTACGGTGTGCGCCCTCACCGGCCTGGCCCGGACCCGTCCCGGGGACGTGATGGGGGCGGAGCCCCCCGCCCCGGAGCCGGAGCTGGAGCCGGTGCTCACCTACCAGGTGATCCTGCCCCCGGACTGCGATGTGCACACCATGCTCCGCAACCTCCGCCAGCTGGAGGAGGAGGATCCCCAGCTCCGGGTGGTGTGGAACGAGGCGTTGGGGGAGATCCACCTCCAGCTTATGGGGGAAGTCCAGTTGGAGGTGCTTACCCGGCTGATTCAGGAGCGGTTCGGAGTGGTGGTAGCTTTCGGGACGGGGAATATCGTCTACCGGGAGACCATCGCCAACGCTGTGGAGGGGGTGGGCCACTTCGAGCCCCTGCGGCATTACGCCGAGGTCCACCTTCTGCTGGAGCCCGGCCCCCGGGGCAGCGGGCTGCGGCTGGCCTCCGCCTGCCCCACCGACCAGCTGGAGCTGAACTGGCAGCGGCTGATTTTTACCCACCTGATGGAGAAGCGGCACCGGGGGGTGCTTACCGGGTCGCCTGTGACGGATATAAAGATCACCCTGGTGGCCGGGCGTGCCCACGTAAAGCACACCGAAGGAGGCGACTTCCGTCAGGCCACTTACCGGGCGGTACGCCAGGGCCTGATGCAGGCGGAGGCCATTTTGCTGGAGCCCCACTATGATTTTGCGCTGGAGCTTCCTCCCGGCTGCGTGGGCCGGGCCATGAACGATTTGCAGGCGATGGGCGGCAAGGTAGAGGGCCCGGAGCAGGAGGGGGAGCTGTCCCTCCTGACGGGTCACGCCCCGGTGGCCGGGCTGCGGGATTACTGGCGGGAGGTCACCGCCTACACCCGGGGGCGGGGGCGGCTGTCCTGCGCCCTCCGGGGGTACGAGCCCTGCGGCAATCAGGAGGAGGTGGCGGCCCGCTTTGGCTACGACCCGGAGCGGGACCTGGAAAACCCGCCCGACTCCGTCTTCTGTTCCCACGGGGCGGGAGTGACGGTAAAGTGGAACCAGGTCCGGGAGCATATGCACGTGGACAGCGGGCTGAAACTGGGCATGGAGCCCCCCGGAGAGGAGCCCTCCGCCCCCGCCGGGGGGGAGCGGCAGTACCGGGGGGGGAGCCTGGAACAGGACAAGGAGCTTCAGGCCGTCTTTGAGCGCACCTACGGCAAGGTGGACCGGGAGCTTGCCTTTCAGCCCCAGAAAAAGCCTGCGCGCACCAGTCTGGACGAGGGAAAGTACACCATCCGAGATCAGAAAACCGGCCCGGAGTACCTGCTGGTGGACGGCTACAACATCATCTTTGCCTGGGAAGAACTCGCCGTCCTGGCCCGGCAGGACGTGTCTGCGGCTCGGGAGGCGCTGGAGGATATTTTGTCCAACTACCAGGGCTTCCGCAAGTGTGTGGTGATTCTGGTGTTTGACGCCTACAAGGTGAAGGGCAATCCCGGGTCGGTGGAGAAGCGGAAAAATATCTATGTGGTGTACACCAGGGAGGCCGAGACGGCGGACGCCTACATCGAAAAGGCCACCTACGACCTGGGGAAAAACCACCGGGTCCGGGTGGCCACCTCCGACGGGCTGGAACAGCTCATCATCCTGGGCCACGGCGCCCTGCGGCTGTCTGCCCGGGCCTTTAAGGTGGAGATCGAACAGGCCCAGGGGGAAATTTCCGCCCTGGTGGCCAAGCTCAACCGGCGGAATGCCGGAGAGCGGAAGCTGAAGCACACAGCGAAAATTATTGAGAAGAAATAAGGAAAGCAGACACGCCGCGTGTCTGCTTTTTTAATCCTTTGGCTTCAAAAGGAGATAGGGCTCTACATTTAGAGCTTTTGCAATATCACACAAGGTGTCTATAGAAACTCCGACTGCCGCCCGCTCAATTTTGCTGACATGGCTTTGATCCTTATTCAATATATCCCCCAATTGATATTGACTCATGTCATTCTTATTGCGGTAATAGATGATGTTTAAACCAATCGTCTTATATACCTTGCGATATTCGGGTTTCATCAATATCACCTCAATATATAGTTTATACAAATTCTTGCTATGGGGAGACCTAAAAATGAAAAGAGTAAAAGAGTTTTGGAGTAAACGGAGCAACTATGAAAAAACGATACTTGGACTGTTTGCCGCCTTTATGATATGCTGCCTGGGATTTTTCAGCGGCAGGCGTTTCAGACCGCCCGGTATTGTTTCAGGCATACCTCGGGCCTGGATTCGGATTTTCTGATTCTGTCGCCCATACAAGGCGCTACCCTCTGCTATGCCGTTCTGGACGGGCAGACCCCTGACCCGGACGGACGAATCATCACGAAACAGTTTAACCAAGATTTGAATTACTGGGAGCTGGAAATCCAATGGGAGTTATAACCTCCGTTTCATCTTGAAAGGGGGCTTTACAGCGCCCTGAGGGCCGCGCCGGCCAGCCGGGCCAGGGAGGAGGCGACGGTGAGCAGATCCTTAGGGTTGGCATCCAGGGCGGAGCGGAGGGCGCCGGCCAGGTTCTTGGGTTCCAGGGCATCCTTCACCGTGGTGGCGTTCCGGTTGGACAACAGTTCGTAGAGGGTGTCCACCAAGGTTTCCCGCTGGGCGTTTGTCAGCCCGGCCAGCCAGTTTTTCAGGGTGCGGTCGATGAGGCGGCTGCCGGCGTCCACCTCTTCCAGGCGGACGAAATCTGGGCCCAAGACCTGCCAAGAGTAGGGGTTGTGCTGGAACAGGCCCTCCTGGTTGCTTTCTACAACGGTATAGGGCTCTTCATGGGCCAGCAGCAGCCCCACCACGGAGGACCTGGGGACAAAGCTGTGGATGCGGGTGAGCAGCTCCTGGTACCCCGGCCGGGACAAAAGATAGGGGGTTGCGCCTGGGCCGTCGAAGGACCATACCGACCGGATTCGGTCCCGGATCTTCATAGCGGACAGGGCCGCTCCGGCCACCGCCAGGTTTCCCCCTTTGGAGTGCCCGCCCAGCCGCAAGGGCCCGGGGAATCCCTCGGCGAAGCCCTGCACGTACCCTGCCGCCTCCAGCTGGGCGGGGACCACATCCTGGAAGCTCAGGTTGAAATCCTCCTTCCAGCCGGTCAGAGTGCCGTCGGTGCCCCGGAACGCCAGGAAAGCAGAGCCGTCTCCCAGGAGGAAAGCCAGGGCGGCGAACTGGGTCTCCTCCTTTGGGACGAACCGGTCTGTACGGCAGCACAGCCCCAGCCGGGCGAAGCGGGGGGAGTCCGCCAGGGCCCGGAGCAGCTTCAGGTCATCTTCGCACCGGCAGCGGCCCCGCCGGGCTGCGGGAAGGGAGAGGTAGCCCTCCGCCGCTTTTCCCAGCGGGACGGGGGCCTCCTGGAGGCTCTCTGAGACCAGAGCGTCAAAGTGGACGTAAGAAAGGGTGGACAGGATCAACCCGTCCACAGGACCGAACGGGGAGCGGTCAAAGGTCAGGTCTCCCCGCCAGGCCAGGCAGTCAAATAGGTTTCCCACAGTATCACCCCACCTACTCTATGCGCGGACTGAGAGGGGGGAATCTGGCTGTTCAGGGCAGGCTGCCTGCTGAAACAGGAGATCCTACCGCATTTTGGAAATTAACACAAAGTTGTGTGAGGAAACAGTTGACAAACAGGAGGATTTCCCCATATAATAAAAATAATACCCTGGCATAAGGGAACTATGTGTTGAGGTGGAAAGAGATGAAAAGTATCCGGAAAAAAATTACAGTCTGCCTGATGGCAACGGTCCTGATCGCGTTGGCGCTGGTGGGAGGTTCCAGTATCTTTTTGAACTATCGGAGCACCATTGTCACTGTGGACCAGATGATGAGCGAGACGGCCGTGCTGGCTGCGGAGCGGGTGGAGCAGGAACTGATCGCCTACAAAAACGTGGCTATGGACGCCGGCTGCATGCCCCAGCTGACCAACAGCGCTATATCCCTGGAAGCGAAGCGGTCCATTATGGATGAGTTCATCCGAATGCATGACTTCCGGCGGGGCAACATCATTGGCAAGGATGGCATCAGCATTTTTGACGGAAACGATTACTCCGACCGTGAGTACGTGAAGCAGGCCATGCAGGGCAATGTCTATGTTTCAGAGCCGCTGATCAGCAAGATCACGGGGGAGTTGTCCATTATGGTGGCGGCGCCCCTCTACGCCCATGGGAACTACGGCGGCGAGATCGTTGGCGTGGTATATTTTGTGCCCCAGGAGACCTTCCTGAACGATATCGTCTGTTCCATTGAGCTTGGTGAGAACAGCCAAACCTATATGATTAACAAGAACGGCGATACCATTGCCGACATCACCTTAGACACCATTACCACCCAGAATGTGGAGAGGGAAGCCCAAAATGACAAGTCTCTGAAGAGCCGGGCCGCCCTCCATGAAGCCATGCGCAGAGGAGAGAACGGCTTTGGGAGCATCAAGTCTGAGGATGGTCCCCGGTTCCTGGCCTACGCCCCCGTGGGCGGCACCGACGGCTGGAGCGTGGCTGTTGCTTCGCCCAAGATGAACTTCCTGGCGGATACATACTTTGGCATAGTCATCAATATTGCGGTGATTGTGGCCTCTATTCTGGCTTCCATTGTGGTAGCGATGAAGCTGTCCAGCAACATCAGCGTGCCCATGCGGGCCTGCGCGGCGCGGATGAAGTTGCTGGTAGAGGGCGACCTGGACGCCCCTGTTCCCAAGGCCGTCGGCCAGGATGAAACGGCGGAGCTCACCCGGTCTACTGCTGACATGGTGGTTGGCCTGAATACTATCATCAATGACATCGGCTATCTGCTTAAAGAGATGGCCAATCAGAATTTTGACATTCAATCCCAGCACCGTGAGGCCTATGTGGGCGGCTATCAGAGTATTCTGCTGTCCATGCGCACGCTGAAAATGTCGCTGAGCGACACCATCCGCCAGATCGATGCCTCCGCCGGACAGGTGTCCTCTGCCAGCGGGCAGGTGTCCACAGGAGCCCAGACCCTGAGCCAGGGCTCTATGGAGCAGGCCAGCGCCATAGAGGAGCTTGCCGCCACCATCAATGATATCTCGGCCAGCGCCCAGAAGACGTCCGCGGCTGCTGAAGAAGCCGGCAAGTTCGTAGGCCAGGCTGGGGCCCAGCTGGGCATAAGCGTGGAATATGTGAAAGACCTGAATGTGGCTATGGAGAAAATATCCGCCTCCTCCCAGGAGATTTCCAAGATTATTGCCGCCATTGAGAACATTGCGTTCCAGACCAACATCCTGGCCCTGAACGCCGCAGTGGAGGCCGCCCGCGCTGGAGCTGCCGGCAAGGGCTTTGCCGTGGTAGCTGACGAGGTGCGCAATTTGGCGTCCAAGTCCGACGAGGCCGCCAAGGCCACCAAGGGGCTGATTGGGGGCTCGATTACCGCTGTGAACGAAGGCAGCCAGGTGGTGGGCAAGGTCACTGAGGCGCTGGAGCAGACTGCCGCCAGTGCCAGCAAGGTGACCGATCAGATGACTGTTGTGGTGGAGGCTGTGGCGGCCCAAACCGGCGCCATTGCCCAGGTCACAGAGGGGGTGGACCAGATATCCGCCGTGATACAGACGAACAGTGCCACAGCGCAGGAGAGTGCGGCCGCCAGCGAGGAGCTGTCCGCCGAGGCGGCCACCCTGAAGCAGCTGGTGGGCCGCTTCACCCTGGCAAGGGACTGAAGCCGTAAGGCAGTGCCGGCCATTGGGGCCATGAACTGACAAAACAACACAAAGAGGGACGGCGTTCTGCCGTTCCTCTTTGTACTTGGAACGGATTTGGCAAAACCGGGACAGTGATCATATCTCCCCGAAAAACCGCATAGGATTGAAACAGCAAGAGGCGGGGAGTGTTGTGCTTTGAAAGGAAATATGGAGGAACGGGCCGAACGTCTGGCGCTCTACATCCTGGAAAACCGGACGACGGTGCGGGCCGCCGCACAAAAGTTTGGAATCAGCAAGAGCTCGGTACATAAGGATCTGGCCGAGCGCTTACCTGCCTTCAACCGGACGCTCTATCTCCAGGTGAAAGAGGTGCTGGAGCAGAACAAGGCCGAACGCCATATCCGGGGAGGTATCGCTACACGAAAGAAGTACAAAGGAGCGTAATAAAGCGCGATATAATAGAAGCGCGGCGGGGCTTGTATCCCGCCGCGCTTTGTGGTATACTTTTCAAAGCGAGAACCCAGGTACCGTCATGTTAGCGGGAGACGATTCAACTGAGATGGGGAGAAGCACGCTATGAGTTACGCCGATCAGGTTTTCATTCAAAATTGCAAGGATATTTTAACCAAGGGCGTGTGGGATACGGACCGGGCGGTCCGCCCCCGCTGGGAGGACGGTACGCCCGCACACACGGTAAAGCTGTTTGGGGTAATCAACCGCTACGATCTGCGGAAAGAGTTTCCCATACTTACCGTCCGGAAGCAGTTTATCAAGTCGGCGGTGGATGAGCTGCTGTGGATCTGGCAGAAAAAGTCCAATAATATCCACGACCTGAACAGCCATGTGTGGGACGCGTGGGCGGACGGGGCCGGGTCCATCGGCAAGGCTTACGGCTATCAGCTGGGGGTGAAGCACCACTACCCCCAGGGGGATATGGATCAGGTGGACAAGGTGCTCTGGGACTTGAAGCACGATCCCGCATCCCGGCGCATTATGACCAACCTCTACAACCACCACGACCTGAGCGAGATGGCGCTTTACCCCTGCGCCTACTCCATGACGTTTAACGTGTCGGGAAACACCCTGAACGGCATTCTGAACCAGCGTTCTCAGGATATGCTGACCGCCAACGGATGGAATGTAATGCAGTACGCCGTGCTGCTGGCCATGATCGCCCAGGTAACCGGGTTTGAGGCCGGGGAGCTGATTCATGTGATTGCCGACTGCCATATCTACGACCGCCATGTGCCCGTGGTGGAGGAGCTTATCGCCCGGATTCCCTTTGACGCGCCCAAATTCAGCTTGGACGGGAGCGTAACTGATTTTTACGATTTTACCCCCGCCAGCGTTCGGCTGGAGGGGTATCAGGCCCACCCGCTGGACCAGAAAATCCCGGTAGCGGTGTGAGGGGCGTGCAGTGAAAGAGGACAGGAGGTCTCCACATGAAGGCGATCGTTTTGGTAGATAAAAACTGGGGGATCGGGAATGCCGGAGATCAGGTTGTTTATATCCCGGGAGATTTAAAGTATTTTCGGGAGGTTACAATGGGCCACCCGGTTATATTGGGGCGGAAAACCTTATCGACCTTTCCGGGGGGGCGCCCCTTAAAGGGGCGGCGCAACCTGATCTTATCCAGAGATCCCGGCTTCTCGCCTGAGGGGGCGCATGTGTACCGCAGCCTGGAGGATCTGCTGAAGGACGCGCCGGAGGATTCCTTTGTGATTGGGGGAGCTTCCGTGTACATCGCGCTGCTGGAATACTGCGATACCGCCTATGTGACAAAGGTACATAGTGAATTCCCGGCGGATTGCCATTTCCCAAACTTGGACAGCAGGCCAGCGTGGAGAATCACGGAGGAGGGGCCGGTACAAGAGGAGGACGGTATCCGGTTTCATCGGGCAACCTATCAAAAGACGTAAAAAGCCGCCCCATCGGGGCGGCTTTTGGCCGCTTATACGCCCAGTGTCAGGCCGCCCTGGTCGGACAGGCCATCCTTGGCCAGCATCCGCTCCAGTACCTCCACGTCGGTGGTGATGTCCATGACATCTCCCTGGAACAGGCGGTCCAGCTGTTTTTCAAAGCCCTCCACGGCCTTATCCATCATCCCCTCAATGCGGGACATGGCGGCGGTGATGTTTTCCCCGGCCACCTCCTGGTCCTCCAGCTGGGCGTAGGTGCGGAGGATTTTCAGGGTGGTAGGCAGATAGTAGCTCAAAAAGCTGTGAAGCTCCGCTTCCTTTTCCGGGTGGGCCTTCTGGTAGTCCAGGATCTTGGCGGTAATAACGCCCACCCGGTCGATTTGGGCGGACAGCTTTTCGTTATCGATGGCGTCGTTGATGGCGCGTATCTCAGCCAGAATGGCGTTTTCATCTGCCTTGGGGGGCGGGGGCGCCTGCTGTTCCCGTTTGGGCGGGTCGGTAATGCCGTCTCCTGTGAGAACCAGCCGGTCGCCGCCGTAGTCCAGGAAGCCCTGGGGAAACAGGCCGTCGTCCAGCATGTCGGCCAAATCGTCCCGCACCTTGCTGGGGGATAGGCCGGTGGCGGAGGCCAGCGCCGAGACGGACACCGAATTTTGCTGCCCGATCATGGCCAGATAATTGCGGTAACGGCGGGCCTGTTTCCGTTTGCGCAGTCCGGCCCACAGAGAGCCCAGCCCTCCGGCCATGCAGCACAGCAGCACCATCGGGCCTGTGAGCTCCTCAATAAAGTAGGCAAGATTGCCCTGGAACAGCCAGTACAGCGTTTCACTTATACTGCCAATAAAGCCGATGAGGCAGCCCGCAGCGGTGGCTCCGCCGGCGATGGCCCAGTTTTTGCCCTTTTTGTCCAGCTCTGAGATCAGGTCCCGCCCGGTTTTTTTCTTTTTCCCGGACTTGGGGGCTTTTTTGGAGGCGGGCTCCCCCCAGGCGGGAGCGGCTTGGGAGGGGGCCTCCCAGGCGGTGGAGTCCCACCCGGCGGTCCGGGCGCTGGTATGCCCGGACTGCTGCTCATAGTAGGGGTGGCGCCCCTTTTTCTTGCCGCCGCTGAGCAGCTTCAGCACAATCATCAGCACGCCCACGGGTGCGGCCACGCCGGTAAAGATCAGCCCCAGGGCAATTAGCCAATAGAATCCGTCCCCGCCGTTTTTTTGGCTCCGGTAATCAGACATGTCGTACCCCCCCGACCGTAGTAGCCTTATCATAACAGAAACAGGCTGAGAATAGAATTGATTTTTTCTTAAAATTCGGTGAAGAAATATCAGCTCCTCTATCATAGCGCACCGGAAGGAAAAAGTAAATGGTTCCGCCGCTTTTTTGGCTGGATTTTTCAGTGGAGTTGTAACTATTCTGTAATTATTTCAAGGGAGCGCCGTGCTATAATATAACACTGGCGCACAGCGTGCGGCAAAAGCGCTACATGAGACCGCCTGCGGAATCGCGGGCGTGGCCGGCCCAGAAGCGGGCCGGATAGGAGGGAACAACAGCAATGGACGGACAGCGCGTGGCAAAAAAGGAGGGCGGCGGAAAGCTGCCCTGGATCATCACCGGCACGGTGGCAGGAGTGCTGGCAGCGGCCTACATCGGCGTGTGCGCCTGGGCCTCCGGGCGGGACGCCATCCTGCCTAACGTGTCGGTGGCGGGAATCGACGTATCCAACATGACGGCGGAGCAGGCCCAGAATACAGTGGCGGCTGCAGCCAGCCAGGCGGGTGACGGCATTACCCTGACCCTGACCTACGAGGACATTGAGAAGAGCATGGACTGCTCCGCCCTGGAGCTGGACGTGGAGCAGGGCGTGCAGGCCGCGCGGCGGATGGGCCATGAAAATTTCTTTACCGCCGGGCCCCAGCTTGTGGGCCACATGCTGGGCATGTCCAGCCAGGTGGACCTCCCTCTTGCGCCGGAATTCTTAGCCCTGGACGACTTTGTAATGGACATGGAACAGACCATTGAGGACGCCACAGGGGAGCACGGCTACCAGGTTGAGGGCTTCGAGCTGGTAATGACTAAGGCCGCGCCCGGGGCCAGCATCGACTGGGCGCAGGTGGAGGAGGACGCCAAGGCCGCCGTTGAGGAGGCCTTTATGGAGCGCCTGAGCGGGGAGAGCGGCCCCATTGAGAAGACCGTTCCCGTGACCGTCGCACAGAACCACACCCCTGCGGACCCGGACTTTGAGGCCATCCACCGGGAGGTGTACACTGAGCCCAAGGACGCCTCTCTGGACCTGGAGTCCATGGAGATCACCGACCACCAGGTGGGGCTGGACTTCGACGTCCAGGAGCTGAAAACCGCCTATGCAAACGCCAAGAGCGGCGATACGGTTATCATCCCCCTCACCGTCACCCGGCCCAATGTGACCAAGGAGGACCTGGGGGGCCAGCTCTTTAAAGATCTGCTGGGGGAGGGCACCACCACGGTGTCCGGCTCCGCCAACCGGAAGTACAACGTGAAGCTGTCCGCCGAGGCGTGCAACGGGAAGATTCTCCTCCCTGGGGAGGAGTTCTCCTACAACAACACCACCGGCAGCCGCAGCGCCGACAAGGGCTACAAAAACGCCCCCATCTACCAGGCCGGCCAGTCGGTGGATGACATCGGAGGCGGCATCTGCCAGACCTCCTCCACCATCTATTACGCCGTCCTCCACACTAACCTGGAGGTGGTGGAGCGCCACTGCCACCAGTTCAACACCGGCTATGTGGAGCTGGGTATGGACGCCACCGTATTTTTTGGCAGCCTGGACTTCCGCTTTAAAAACAGCACCGACTACCCCATTAAGATTGTCACCAACAGCTACGACTCCAACGGGAAGCGCTATCTCAACGTAAAAATCTACGGTACCAATCCGGAGGGTATCTTCGCCGAGCCCAAGAGCACGACCTTTGACCGGGTTGCCCCCACCACCGTCTATACCCCCGATGACAGCGTGCCCCGGGGAACCCTGGTGCTGGACCGGAAGCAGTACGCCTACACCGGGTGGAGCGCCCACACCTACCGCTACGTCTTTGACAAGGACGGCAACGAGATCGACAAGCAGGACATGGGGGGCAGCAAGTACAAGATGCGCCCCAACACCTACCACTACAATCCCGCCGACGGCGACCCCTCCACCTGGGTGAACGGAAAGCCCGGCGGGGGAAGCACCACTGATCCCGGCACGACCACAGCTCCGGAGGACCCGGGGACCACCGTCGATCCTGGCGCCGCCACCGACCCCGGCGCCGGGGAGCCGGTCACCCCGCCTGTGACGGAGCCGGCACCCCCTTCCGACTCCGGGATCGCGCCCATCGACCCCAATCAGGCGGCCGGTTAAACCCTGCTGTTCCCGCCTGGCCGGGGCGGGAACTTCAATAGAGAGAGGGAAAACGATGTTTCAAGGCTATACCCAGGGCGCCATTGACTTTCTATGGGGCCTGAAGCTGAACAACGAGCGCCCCTGGTTCCAGGCACATAAGGGGGAGTTCCAGGAGCTGGTGGACCGCCCCACCCGTGAGCTGGCCGAACAGCTGCGGGACGAAATGACGGATGCCTACCCCAAACTGGGCCTGGAGCTAAAGGTGAGCCGCATTTACCGGGACGCCCGCCGCCTCTTCGGGCGGGGGCCTTACAAGGACCATCTGTGGTTCTCCCTGCGCAAGCCGGGGGAGCATGACGGGCAAATCCCCTGCTTCTGGTTTGAGGTGGCCGCCGACCACTACGGCTATGGCATGGGCTGCTGGGAAGTTCCCCCTGCTACCATGGCCAAGCTCCGCGCCCGCATCGACCGGGACCCCAAGCCCGTGGAAAAGCTGGCCAGGGCGGTGGAGAGGCGGGGTGAGTTTGTCATGGACGGGCAAGAGTACAAGCGGCCTAAGGGCGACCCCGGCCCCCTGCTCTATCCCTGGTATAACCGGAAACAGATCAGCTTCTCCCGTGACTGCAACTGCGAGGGGCCCTTCTTTACGCCGGAGCTGGCCGTTCAGGTGCTGGAGGGCTGGAAGTCCCTGGTGCCCCAGTACAAATTTTTGTGTTCTTTGCCCGGAGACCCCGAACCGGCGGAAATGTGACAGACGCCCCTGGAGTTTTTTCTCTAGGGGCGCTATTTTGCAGGCTCCTCCGCAGGGATATTCAAAACGTAAAAAACAAACCCTGAAATTTGTTGAATAAAACGAACAAAAACAGTTGACAAAATCACATTAGTGTGGTAAATTATAACCAGATCAAGGAAGGGTGAGTCCAATGTACAAATAACCATCCCCGCAGCTACGACCGTATGCCGGGTCAAAATAGTCTGTATTAAAAAATTTGCGTCGGCCATGAGAGGGAGCCAAGGTGAGATAAGTCAGCTTCAGGATTCTGTTGTGTATCTCCAAAATGACCGGAAAGCAGACGGCGTAGTTAACGCAAAGCCTACCCATAAAGCAAGCGGGAAGGGAATCCAACCAAAGAGCCTCACGTTTGAGGAGTTTGGCCGTAATAACGGCAACAGGATGGTGGTTGTGGAAGAACCGGAGGATTGCTGGAGGGAGTTATGGCGGAGCGTATTCTGTAGAAACGGAGGTAGCCATATGATGTTAGATAATAAGACAGAACAGAAATGACCCTTGACTGTAACGGATTACGAAACGGACAGTCAAGGGTCATTTCTTTTTACCTTGGGACGGCCAAGAGCCGTCTTTTTTGTTTTAATCTTATTTCTATTATTTTTATCCGCTTAGGACTGGATCAATCTTATGGTTCAATGGAAATCTTTCCATTTTCCCTCTCATATTCGGCCACACGCCGTTTCAGATATTGCTCAATCTCCTTGTTGGCTGAACGTCCCTCCGCATCTGCAATATACCGAAACTTCTGAAATAGAACACGATCGACCCGCAACGTGTACCGCAAAAGTTTGTCGTCCATCATAGCACCTCTATTTAGTCAATTTCATATTATTCTGACTTCATTTTAGCGAAACGTTTGCGCTCAAACAAAAATGGTGGTATTATAGTGGAAATATGACGAATACTTTTGCGGGTAGGAGAGCTATGAAGGTTGCAGTAATAGGCTCAAGAAATTTATTTGTAGCTGATTTGGAGGCATACTTGCCGAAAGATACCACGGAAGTCGTTTCTGGCGGAGCCCGAGGAATTGATTCTTGTGCGAGAGAATACGCACAAGCAAAGGGGATAAAGCTGACCGAATTTCTACCAGAGTACGAAAAGTATGGCCGGGGAGCGCCCATGAAACGAAATCGGAAGATCATTGATTATGCGGAAAAGGTAATTGCCTTTTGGGACGGAGCGTCACGGGGGACGGGATATGTGATAAATCAATGTTTCCGCAGGCATAGAGCTTTGGCCGTGTACATAGCGGACGAGACAGGGGGCTGGAAATTAGCACTCAGACATGCGAAGTGCTAAAAATTCACGGTTTGTTCATGAAATTTCTCCGGAAACCGCCTATACTACAAGCATACCGCAGGCTGTTCCATGAAAGGAGTGTTATTTTATGAACATGAATCAGTTTACGCAAAAATCCCTGGCCGCGATCCAGGGGGCGCAGGACATTGCCCTGGAGCACGGAAACCAGCAGATTGAGCAGCCCCATCTGCTGCTGGCCCTGGTGGGGGACGCGGAGGGCTTCATCCCCCAGCTCCTCACCGCCATGGGGATGACCGTCCCCAGCTTTGAGGCGGCGGTGAAGGCGGAGGTGGATAAGCTGCCCAAGGTGTCCGGCTCCGGACGGGAGAGCGGCAAGGTGTACGTCTCACAGGACGTGGACCGGGCCCTTCAGGGGGCCGAGCGGGAAGCCGGAGCCATGAAGGACGAGTACATCTCGGTGGAACATATCCTTTTAGGTCTGTTGGGCCATCCCAATAGCGCCCTGAAGGAGCTGTTTCGCGCCTACCGCCTGGACAAGGAGAAGGTGATGCAGGCCCTGGCCCAGGTCCGGGGAAGCCAGCGCGTCACCTCCGACAATCCGGAGGAGACCTACAACGCCCTGAAAAAGTATGGCTCCGACCTGGTGGAGCGGGCCCGGCAGAATAAGCTGGACCCGGTGATCGGGCGGGATGACGAGATTCGCAACGTAATCCGCATTCTCTCCCGAAAGACCAAGAACAACCCCGTTTTAATTGGCGAGCCCGGCGTGGGTAAGACCGCCATTGCCGAGGGCCTGGCCCAGCGGATTGTCAAGGGGGACGTGCCCGCCTCCCTGAAAGACAAGACCATCTTCGCCCTGGACATGGGAGCCCTCATTGCCGGGGCCAAGTACCGGGGGGAGTTTGAGGAGCGGCTGAAGGCCGTTCTTAACGAGGTGAAGAAATCGGAGGGGAAGATTATCCTCTTTATCGACGAGCTTCACACCATTGTGGGGGCGGGTAAGACCGAGGGCTCCATGGACGCGGGCAACCTCCTCAAGCCCCTGCTGGCCCGGGGGGAGCTGCACTGCATCGGGGCTACCACCCTCAATGAGTACCGGCAGTATATTGAGAAGGACGCCGCCTTGGAGCGGCGGTTCCAGCCCGTTATGGTCAACGAGCCCTCCGTGGAGGACGCCATCGCCATCCTCCGGGGACTCAAGGAGCGGTATGAGGTATTCCATGGGGTAAAGATCACCGACGGGGCCATTATCGCCGCAGCCACCCTGTCCAACCGCTATATCTCCGACCGTTTTCTCCCAGACAAGGCCATTGACCTGGTGGACGAGGCCTGCGCCATGATCCGCACTGAGATGGACTCCATGCCCACCGAGCTGGATGTCATCCAGCGGAAAATCATCCAGCACGAGATTGAGGAGGCGGCGCTGAAGAAGGAGACCGACAAGCTGTCCCAGGAGCACCTGGCGGAGATACAGAAGGAGCTGTCCGATATGCGGGACGACTTCAACGCCAAAAAAGCCCAGTGGGACAATGAAAAGGGCGCCATCGGAAAGGTTCAGAAGCTGCGGGAGGACCTGGAGGGGGCCAACGCCGCCCTGGAAAAGGCCCAGCGGGAGTACGACCTGGAAAAGGCGGCGGAATTGCAGTACGGAAAAATTCCCGAGCTGCGCAGGGCCCTGGAGGCGGAGGAGTCCATCGCCAACGAGGGCAGGGCCCGCTCCCTCCTCCGGGACAAGGTGACTGAGGAGGAGATCGCCCGAATTATTGAGCGGTGGACCGGAATTCCCGTAGCCCGGCTGATGGAGGGGGAGCGGGAGAAGCTGCTCCACCTGGAGGATATCCTCCACAAGCGGGTGGTGGGCCAGGACGAGGCCGTCCGGCTGGTGTCCGAGGCCATTCTGAGAAGCCGTGCGGGCATTGCTGACCCGGATAAGCCCATCGGTTCCTTCCTGTTTCTGGGCCCCACCGGCGTGGGCAAGACAGAGCTGGCCAAAACCCTGGCTGCGGCCCTGTTCGACAGCGAAAAGAACCTGGTGCGCATTGATATGTCGGAGTATATGGAAAAATTCTCCGTCTCCCGCCTGATCGGGGCCCCTCCGGGGTACGTGGGCTACGAGGAGGGGGGCCAGCTTACCGAGGCGGTCCGGAGAAAACCCTACTCCGTGGTCCTCTTCGATGAGGTAGAGAAGGCCCACCCGGATGTGTTCAATGTGCTGCTCCAGGTGCTGGATGACGGCCGGATTACCGACAGCCAGGGCAGGACGGTGGACTTTAAAAACACCATCCTGATTCTGACCTCCAACTTGGGCAGTCAGGCGCTGCTGGACGGTATCCAGGAAAACGGCGAGATCAGCCAGGAGGCCCGGAATCAGGTGGACGAGCTGCTCAAGCGGTCCTTCCGCCCGGAGTTCCTTAACCGTTTGGACGAGATCGTCTTTTACAAGCCGCTGACCAGGGACAACATTACCCACATCATCGACCTGCTGGTGGACGGCCTGAACCGCCGTCTGGCGGATAGGCAGCTGACCGTGGCCCTCACCCCTGCGGCAAAGAGCGCCGTCATTGAGGCGGCCTACGACCCCATCTACGGGGCCCGTCCCCTGCGCCGCTACCTTCAGCACACAGTGGAGACCCTCATCGGCCGGGAAATCATCGCCGGACAGGTGGAATCCGGAGCGGACCTGACCGTTGATGTGAAAGATGGAGCGCTGGTGGTCCTGTCACGCGAAAGAGCTGAATGATGCTTGACTTTTCCCCGCTCTGATGATATTATGTCACTGTTAAAATGGCTTTGACGGAGAAGAGGCTGGAAAAACCGCGCAGAGAGGGGCGCCTGGCGCTGAAAGCGTCCTGCGGGGAAGCCGGCCGGTACCACTCCGGAGCCGCCCGGGAGGACCGGGCCGGGGCCTCCCGTTACTGAGGACACGAGCGGCGGTCTGCAGACCGCAAGCAGGGTGGAACCATGGAGCTTTCCGCTTCACCCCTGAACTGAATCAGGGGTGGAGCGTTTTTATTGTCCGCCCCAATACAAGGAGGAAATATTATGTCTGAAGAAAACAACCAGTATACCTTTGAAAATCCTGAGTACCGCGCCACCTACTGGCACACCTGCTCCCACGTGATGGCCCAGGCCGTCAAGCGGCTGTGGCCCGAGGTGAAGCTGGCCATCGGCCCCTCCATCGACGAGGGCTGGTACTACGACATGGATGCCCCCTTCGCCTTTACCCCGGAGCACCTGGAGCAGATTGAGGGGGAAATGCGGAAGATCTGCAAGGAAAAGCTGAAGCTGGAGCGGTTCGAGCTGCCCCGCCCCGAGGCGTTGAAGTTCATGGAGGAGCGGGACGAGAAGTATAAGGTGGAGCTGATCCACGACCTGCCCGAGGAGGAGGCCATCTCCTTCTACAAGCAGGGGGAGTTTACCGACCTGTGCGCCGGGCCCCATCTGGACTCCACCGGGCGGATTAAGGGCAACGCCTTAAAACTCACCGCCTGCAACGCCGCCTACTGGCGGGGGGATTCCAACCGGGAGACCCTTCAGCGCATTTACGGCATTGCCTTCCCCAAGAAGGACGAGCTGGACGAGTATCTGGCCAAGATTGAAGAGGCCAAGAAGCGGGACCACCGCCGCCTGGGCAAGGAGCTGGGCTTGTTCATGCTCCGGGACGAGGGGCCCGGCTTCCCCTTCTTCCTGCCCAAGGGCATGACCCTGAAAAACACCCTTCTGGACTACTGGCGGAAGGTCCACAAGAAGTACGGCTACGTGGAAATTTCCACCCCCATCATGCTCAACCGCCAGCTGTGGGAGCGCTCCGGCCACTGGGACCACTACAAGAACAACATGTACACTACCGTCATCGACGATGTGGACTTTGCGGTCAAACCCATGAACTGTCCCGGCGGTATGCTGGTCTACGCCAGCGAGCCCCACTCCTACCGGGACCTGCCCCTGCGGGTGGGGGAAATTGGCCTGGTCCACCGCCACGAGCTGTCCGGGGCCCTCCACGGCCTGTTCCGGGTGCGCTGCTTTAATCAGGACGACGCCCACGTCTTTATGACCCGGGAGCAGATGCAGGACGTGATTCAGGAGACCGTCCGGCTCTTTGACGAGGTGTACTCCGTCTTTGGCCTGAGCTACACCATCGAGCTGTCCACCATGCCCGAGGACCATATCGGCACTGTGGAGGAGTGGGAGCGCAACCAGGACATCCTGAAGGCCGCCATTACCGACATGGGCAAGGACTTCGTGGTTAACGAGGGGGACGGGGCCTTCTACGGGCCCAAGCTGGATTTCCACCTGGCCGACTCCCTGGGCCGCACCTGGCAGTGCGGCACCATCCAGCTGGACTCCCAGCTGCCCGAGCGCTTTGAGCTGGAGTACACCGGCGAGGACGGCCAGAAGCACCGACCCGTGATGATCCACCGGGTGGTGCTGGGGTCCATCGAGCGGTTTATCGGCGTCATCACCGAGCACTTCGCCGGGGCCTTCCCCGCCTGGCTGGCCCCCGTGCAGGTGAAGCTCCTCCCCGTTACCGACCGGGCCGCCCAGTACGCCGCGGACGTGGCGGAGAATCTAGATATGCGGGGGTTCCGCGTGGAGGTGGATGATCGCAACGAGAAGATTGGGAAGAAGATCCGGGAGGCCACCCTGGAGAAGGTCCCCTTCATGCTGGTGGTAGGCGACCGGGATATGGAGAACGGCACCGTCTCTGTCCGCCGCCGCTCCGGCGAGGACCTGGGGGCCATGTCCCTGGAGGACTTCGCCGCCCTGCTGGGGGATGAGGTCAGGACCATGGCCATCAAATAAACAGAAACAGCCCCCGGCCGTTGGCCGGGGGCTGAGTTTTCACATCTGATTCACAACCCCAATGAACAGGGGCATGTCCTGAGTGCGGATGACAAACAAGAAGGGCCGGTCCAGATCCATGACGCAGACCTCCGTGGGCTGAGGCGGCAAGGAGGTGAAGTTCATTGCCAGGATGGTGGCGGCAGCGGCCTCCACCCCCTCCTCGTCCACCTTCACCCGGGCAAGCTGCTTGGCCTGGGATAGGAAAGCGTCCAGATCGGTGAGGGCGGACAGGTCGGCCTTGTTGAAGTCGGGCAGGTCGGTGATGCCCATGGCCTTCAGGGCCTCCATCAGGTCCAGGTCTGAGTTTACGTCAAATTTTGGCACCGACCACTGCACATCCCCCCACAGAGCCCCGTCTCCGTAGAACTCCAGGCGGGCGAGGAAGTCCTCCTTCTGGAGCAGGGATTCAGGGGAAATTCCCTCTTCAGGCAGGATAAAGACCATCTCACCCAGCTTGGTTTTCAGCCGCGCGGCCTGATAGCCGTCCCGGCGAATAAAGTAGTCGTCCTGGGCCTTGTGCATGAAGTCCACCCGGACTTCCTCCCCGGCAGCGCTGGTGAAGATGTCCTCTTCGGTCAGGTCGGGGACAAATTCCTTGATCCACGCCGCCTTGTAGTATAGGGAGGAAACCAGCAGGGCCAGGGTCTCCGGGCTGGTTTGGACCACCGGCGCGTCGGAGCCTATGAGGCCCTTGGTCTGCTGGCTCACCCATTCGGAGACAAGCGCGTCTGCGCCGTCTGTCCCCATGGGGGCGGAGTAGGTCCCGGCATAGAATTTTTGGGCCAGCGTATCCAGGGTTTCTTGCACATAGGCCCCCTGCAAATTGCTGTTGAGCCAGATGGAATTGGCCACAATCAGGGCACTGATGCCATCGTCGGTGTATAGCGCCTGCCAGATGTGCTCCGCCTGGCCCTGGAGGGACTCCATGTTTTCCGTGCCCATGGCGTCCAATACCTGCTGGCGGCTGTCCCCGCCAGCGCATTGGGCCAGCATAGCCAGGGCCGACCACAGGGACAGGGGAGAGTAAATTGCGTTTTCTCCCTCGTGCGCCGTCAAGATCAGGGAGACGCTTTTGGCGGCAAAGGCGTTCAGGGCGGCGTGCTCCGCCTCAGTGATGCTGGAATTGTCTCCGCGGAGGGCCGCCAGGGCGTCCTGGTACCTGTCATAGGCTTCGCTGTATGCCTGCCAGTCCGCCTCGCCTCCCTCCTCAGGGAGCTGGGGCTGCTGGGGAAACTCCGGGTACACCGGCTGAGCCAGGGTATGGTCGGCCAGCAAAAGGGGCTGTGTGCGGCTCACCGCCGTTTCATGCGCCACTTGCTTCACCTCACGTTCTGGACTGGATGGACTCCCGCAGCTTGCCAACAGCAGAGCTGCGGCTAGCGCCGCAGCTAACATTCGTCTCATAGGGATGCTCCTTTCCGTTTTAGACTTCTGAGTATATAGACGTGTTTTTTCGGCAAAGGTTCCCAAATTCAGAAAATAAAATGGGCGGCCCTGGAGCCGCCCGGAAAAGCATATGGGTTCAGTCTTCTGTCTCTTCACTGTCCCCCGAGCCTTCAAAGTCCTCTTCATCGTCCTCGGTGAGCTCCATGGCGTAGCGGGTGCCGCAAGAGGGGCACTCCACTTCGCCTTCACTCAGCGCGTCCTCATCCACCACGATGTCTGCGCCGCAGCTGGGGCATTCCACCTCGAACCAGTCGTCGTCGTAATCCTCGTCCTCGTCGTAGACAACCTCTTCCACGTCGGCCAGATCGTCGGAGAGCACATCAATCTCCTCGCCCAGATTGAGGGCGTTCTGCTCCAGGTCCTCTACGGACATGGCCAGCTCCTCCATAATGCCGATCATGACGGAGATGAGCTTGCCCTCCTTGGATTTGGTGGTGTCCAGGTCCAGGCCCTCGGCCAGACCCTTCAGGTAGGCTACCTTTTCGGAAATAGTCATAGTTGTTCCCTTTCTGAGGCAGTGCCCCAATTAAGCCTTACATCTCTCAAGATACTCGCCGGTACGGGTGTCGATCTTGATCCGGTCGCCGGGGTTGACAAACAGAGGGACCTTGATCTCGGCGCCGGTCTCCAGGGTGGCGGGCTTGAGCACGTTGTTGGTGGCGGTGTTGCCGGCAAAGCCGGGGTCGGTCTCGGTGACCTCCAGCTCCACAAAGTTGGGGGGCTCCACGCCGAACACGCTGCCCTTGTAGGACATCACCTTGCAGGTCATGTTCTCCTTGACAAACTTGAAGCTGTCGCCCAGCAGATCCTTTCCAATGGGGATCATGTCGAAGCTCTCGGGGTCCATGAAGTAGTACAAGTCGCCGTCGCTGTAGCTGTAGTCCATGTCCTTGCGCTCCACGAATGCCTGCTCAAACTTGGCGGTGGGGTTGAAGGAGGTTTCGGTCACGCCGCCGGTGATGACGTTCTTCATCTTGGTACGGACAAAGGCCGCGCCCTTGCCGGGCTTGACATGCTGGAACTCGACCACCTGCATGACCTTGCCGTCCATCTCGAAGGTCACGCCGTTGCGGAAATCGCTGGCAGAAATCATTGGCATAGGAATCATCCTCCATTATATAAACTGTGTTGTTATGCTTAGCTGACTTATTTTACCCTATTTTCCCGCCCTTGGCAAGGGGTTGGCGAAGAAATACGGGAAATTAGCCGGAAAAATTTTAGGACCCGCCCCAAAGGGAGGGTCCCGGAGAACAGATTGGCCCCCTACAGCCACAGAACAACCCGGTACATCATCGCAAAGTGGGTGATGCTGCCCAGGAGGATAAACACATGGAAAATCTCGTGGCAGCCAAAGCGGGGGTTGTCCCGCCCCGGCCACTTGACGGCATAGAGCACGCCTCCCACGGTATACAGCAGCCCCCCGGCCAGCAGCCAGAGAAAGCCTTCCCCGGGCAGGGCGTGGTAGATGGGGACAATAGCGAAGATGGCCAGCCAGCCCATGAAAAGGTAAATGGCGCTGGTGAGCCACCGGGGGATGGCCAGCTTGGCGATGGTGAGCGCCGTCCCGGCCGCAGCCAGCGTCCACACGGCGATAACCAGGGGGATTCCTCCGGAGTTCCGCAGGACGGTGAGGCACAGCGGCGTGTAGCTGCCGGCGATCAGCAGATAGATGGAGCAGTGGTCGTATTTCCGCAGGGCCAGCCGCCCGGGGACGGAGACATTGAGACAGTGGTATAGGGTGCTGGCGGTGTATAGGCAGACCATGGACAGGCCATACACGGTAAACAGACCGAACAGCAGCCACTTTCCCAAGGCAGCGGATTGAAAGAGCAGGACGGCGGCGCCCAGTACGGCCAGCACAGCGCCTGCGCCGTGGGTGATGGCCGACCAGGGACGCAGGCCGTCGTAGGGATCCCGGACCTCCGTCCGGCGGCTGGGACGGACATTTACGGCCGGCACGATGGGATGGGCGGTTAAGGCATTGGCGCGCATAGGGCACACTCCTTTCCGGTGGAGGCGGGCTTCGATTCTTCTTCTGATTACAGTATATCCGAAGACTCCAAAAATATCAATATGAAATATAACCAAATATAATATTAAAAACTATATAATAAGGTATAAAATACAGTCCCTCCCGCAAGCGCGGAACGGACTGCTAAAATGGCGGCTTATTCGGCGTAGGGCTTATCAGACTCAATAAAGACGCCCTGCTCGTTGCTGTAGCCCACGTTGAAGCCCAGGGTCTTGCCCAAGTCCCGGAGCTTGAAGTAGTTGTAGGCCCCGCCCGCGTCATCAGTGAGGGTGATGGCGGTCATATCTACGGCGGAGCCGTTTACCTTTACGGACTGAGTCCCGCCCTTGTAAGCCCGGTCGCCGGAGTAGGGGGTGGTCATTTCACCCCCGGCGGCAGTGTACGCCTGGCCGGCGGTGAGGGAGATGGTCCCGTCAAAACCTACGGCGAACTGGGCCTTGGTGCCGTTGAGGACATAGGCCATGTCCCGCAGCTTGATGTAGTTGGTCAGGTTGCCGTTGGCGTCCTTCAGGGCGTACATCTGGAACTCGGTTTTCTTGCCGTCCACGGTGACCGTCTGGGTGCTGGCAATGGCCGTGCCGCTGGCCGGAATTTCGTCGGGAACAGCGGGGGTGACGGGCTGATCAGGCGCGGAGGGCCCCTTCGCTATGGCCGCGTTGTAGGCGGCTTCGTCCTCTTTGCAGAAATAATATTTCCAAAAAGCCCACTCATACTGAGGAAAATACATTTCAGCACGCAACTGGAAGATGACATCCTCTCCGTCTTCGTTATGCTCAGAGAAGGGCAGTGTAAAGGTGACGGATTCCCCGGCCTTCAGCTCCACCAGGCTGTCCTCCGGATCGACAAAGTCGGGAATGAAGCCGGTGTGGGTCAGGTAGGAGTCGTGGGGCCAATCCGACCAGTCGTAAATTCCATCGCCTGTGTTGATATAGCTGGTGACATAGATGCGCAGCGTGGTGCCGTCATCCACCGTGCCGGTGTGTTTGACGGTAAACTTTGTGTTTTTGGTAACCGCGATATAGTCGGTCAGCGTATCGTCGGCAGGGACGGCCTCGTCCTTTTCTTCGTTATACTCCCAATTCCGCAGGGTGTAATTTGATTTTACGTCAAGATCATCAAAGGACATGCCTCCAATTTCTGCGGTGATCGAGATGTTTTTGACACCCTCCTCAGTTGGAATAGGGCTTTCCTCGTTGGCAAATGCCGGAACGGTCAGGCCCAGGCACATGCTCAGCGCCAGCGCCAGGGATAAGGCTTTCTTCTTCATACATTGTGCTCCTCTCTTTTGTTTCTCCGGGCTACAACCGGAGCGGGATACAACACCCGTTCTCATTGTAACGAATTGCACAGATAATTGCAATACTGTTTTTCAAAAATTGTATAAAAAAACAACGCCGGTCTCCCGGCGTCGTTTTTTTGCCTATCAGCCCTGGGAAATTGCGCCCATGGGGCAGGTACCGGCACAGGAGCCGCAATCAATGCAGGCGCCGGCGTCGATAACATACTGAGAGTCGCCCTGGGAGATTGCGCCCACGGGGCAACCGTCAGCGCAGGAGCCGCAGCTGATGCAAGCGTCACTAATAACATAGGCCATGATATGTACACCTCCATTAAAATGGTATCCTCATTCTATCACATTTTCAGAAAAAAGCAATGCTAAATTTTTGAAGCGCAGGAAATTTCCCCAGGGCGCGCGACAAAGCGCCCCGCAACACGCTTGTGTGTCTAAAGTGGGAAAAAACCGGGCATGATGGTAAAAAGAATTTGATTCTGAGGTGATTTTACATGGCAGACAGCCAATTCACATCCACCGCCCTGGGCGCCATCCGTCTGGCTCAGCAGAACGCCGCCCGGCTGGGGCACAGCTATGTGGGCAGCGAGCACCTGCTGCTGGGGCTGGCGGGACAGGAATTCAGCCCCGCGGCCATGGCCCTGCGCCGGGCGGGGGCGGGCAGCCAGGCCCTGCGGGCGGCAATTGCCCAGCGGGTAGGGACGGGGGTTCCCGCCAAGTCCAGCTTCCAGGGCCTGACTCCCAACTGCTGTCTGGCCATTCAGGGGGCGGTGGAGGAGAGCCGCCGCCTGGGGCAGCGGGCGGTCAACTCCGAACATCTCCTGCTGGGGCTGTTGCGGACCAAGGGCAATGGTGCGTCCCGCCTGCTGGCCCACTGCGGTGTGGACGGAGAAGGGCTGTACCGCGACCTTACCGCCTCCCTTGGGGGCGAGGAGGCTCCCGCGCCCAAGCCCAGGCCGCGGGAGCCGGAGGCCCGGTCCAACAGCGACACCCGCCAGCTGGACCAGTGCGCCCGGGACCTGACCCGTATGGCCTCGGAGGGCCGTCTGGACCCGGTCATCGGGCGGAAGGGGGAACTGGACCGGGTGATTCAGATCCTATCCCGCCGGACCAAAAACAACCCCGCGCTGATTGGCGAGCCCGGGGTTGGCAAAACCGCCGTGGTGGAGGGGCTGGCCCTGGCAATTTCCGACGGGACCGCCCCCCAGCATCTGCTGGGCAGGCGGGTGTACGCGCTGGACCTGTCCGCCATGGTGGCGGGCACCAAGTACCGCGGCGAGTTTGAGGAAAAGCTGAAGCATATTCTGGGCGAGGTCCGCCGGGCGGGGAACATCATCCTGTTTATCGACGAGCTGCACACCATTGTGGGCGCGGGCAGTGCGGAGGGGGCCATAGACGCCGCAAATATCCTGAAACCAGCCCTGTCCCGGGGGGAGCTCCAGGTCATCGGGGCCACCACCATCGACGAGTACCGAAAATATATTGAAAAGGATGCCGCTCTGGAGCGGCGTTTCCAGCCGATCACCGTCAAGGAGCCCAGCCGGGCGGAGACCATTGCCATTTTGCAGGGCCTCCGGGGCCGGTATGAGGCGCACCACCACCTGATTATTTCCGACAGCGCGCTGGAGGCGGCGGTGGACCTGTCCTGCCGCTACCTGCCCCAGCGGTTCCTGCCTGACAAGGCTATTGATCTTGTGGACGAGGCCGCAGCCCAGGCCCGCCTGTCGGGAAAAGCGCTGCCTCCGGAGCTCCAGCGTTTGGAGGGGCGGGTGTCTCAGGCCGGCCGGCAGCTGGCCGACGCGGTGCGCCGCCAGGACTTTGAGCAGGCGGCCATCCTGCGCAACGTGGAGCGGGACTTCCGCCGGGAGCTGGAGGGGGAGCGGCAGAAATGGCAGTCCGGCCAGGGACAGTTTGCCGTGGAGCCCCACCACATCCAGGCGGTGTTGTCCCAGTGGACGGGGGTGCCGGTCAGTGATCCGGATGAAGCGGACAAAAAGGCGCTGGCAGAGCTGGACAAGGCCCTTCGACGCCGCATTTTGGGCCAGGATAGGGCGGTAGAGGCGGTGGTCAAAGCCATCCGCCGGGGCCGCCTGGGCCTGAAGGACCCCCGCCGCCCGGTGGGCTGCTTCCTCCTGCTGGGCCCCAGCGGGGTGGGCAAGACCCAGCTTTGCCGCGCCTTAGCCGCCGCCCTCTTTGGAAGCGAGGAGGCTCTGCTCCGCTTCGATATGTCCGAGTATATGGAGGCCCACACCGTCTCCCGCCTCATTGGTTCGCCTCCCGGCTATGTGGGCCACGAGGAGGGAGGGCAGCTCACCGAGCGGGTCCGCCGCCATCCTTGGTCAGTGGTGCTGCTGGATGAGCTGGAAAAGGCCCACAACGACATCTGGTCCCTTCTCCTCCAGGTGATGGAGGAGGGCGTCCTTACCGATGCCCAGGGCCGTAAGACCGACTTCCGGAATGCCGTGCTGGTGATGACCTCCAATCTGGGGGCCCAGCGCTTTGCCAAAGGCAAGCGGCTTGGCTTTGCCGCCGGGGGCAGTGCGGAGCGGGAAGAGCTGGAACGGGCCGTTTTGTCCGACGCGGGCCAGACCTTTGCCCCCGAGTTTCTCAACCGCCTGGACGCCACCCTGGTTTTCCACCCCCTGGACGGGGACACCCTCAACGCCATTACCCGGCAGCTCCTGGGCGAAACCCGAAGGCGGCTGGACAAGCTGGGCATCGCCATGGCGGTGGAGGAGGAGGCCGTCGCCCTTCTGGCCGGCAAGGGGAGCAGCCGGGAGTACGGCGCAAGGCCCCTGCGCCGGGCCATCGCCAGCCTGGTGGAGGACCCCGCAGCCGACCTGATGCTGGCCGGCCGGCTGAAAAAGGGGGATACCTTGTGCGTCTCCGCACAGGGGGAAGAGGTAATGGTGCGGCTGGTATAAAAAAGAAGCGGGCCGTCCAACCCGGACGGCCCCGCTTTCACCATCATCGCCAGGTCCAGGGCGGACTGCACATCTGTAATTACTTTGCTGTCACTGGAAATAACCGCAAGATCTGTTCCGTTGTCTTTGATGTATTCGATGTTTATCATATCCTCCTCAACCAGATTTGCAGTACAAATTCCAGCTGAGGAGGCATTTAAGCACACAACGCGGTTTTTGTCAAATGTTGGCGTGGGCCAGCTGGGGCTCCCGTTCCGCCTGGGGCTCCTGGCGGGGCCGGGCGGGCTCGGAATGGGTGAGGCCCTTGGCATTGGCCAGCATTAGCTTGATGCGGTTCTCCTGGTTAATTTTGGTGGCGCCGGGATCGTAGTCGATGGCCACGATGTTGCTGTAGGGGTAGTCGTCTTTCAGCTTGCGGATCATCCCCTTGCCCACGATGTGGTTGGGCAGACAGCCGAAGGGCTGGGTGCATACAATATTATTGGTGCCTGAATGGATGAGCTCCAGCATCTCGGCGGTAAGCAGCCAGCCTTCGCCCATCTTGTTGCCGTCCCCCAGGTAGCCGCGGACCAGATTGTGCAGTTCCCGGAAGGTCCCCGGGGCGCGGAAGCGGCCCGAGTGCTCCAGGGCCTCAATCATGTCCTGCTGACAGCCCTCGATATACTTCATAAACAAGCTGCACCCGAACTTCTTGACCCACTTTCCGCCATACAGCTCCACGTCGGCCACCCGGTTGTAGATTTTAAAGATAATGAAATCGGTCAGTCCGGGAACCACGGGCTCCACGCCTTCGGATAGCAGGAACTTTTCCAGATTGTTGTTGCCCAGGGGGGCGAACTTGACGTAAATCTCCCCCACCACGCCCACGCGGATCTTGGGCTCCCCCGCCACGGGGATGGCGGCGAAATCGGCGCAGATGGCGTCAAAGAGGGCGCGCATCTGCTTGCGGCTCATTCCCTTTCCGGCCTGAAAGCCGTCTACCAGCGTCTGGGACCAGCGGTCAATCATGGCGTCGGCGGCGCCGGGCTCCACCTCGTAGGGCCGGACCTGGTTGGCTACATTGACGATGATGTCGCCGTACATCATGGCGTATACCGCCTTGCGGATGAAGGGGAGGGTCAGGGAAAAGCCGGGGTTTTTCTCCAGCCCGGACAGGTTGACCGACACGACGGGTATGTAGGCCATGCCGGCTTTTTCCAGGGCCTTGCGCAGCAGGTGGATATAGTTGGAGGCCCGACAGCCGCCGCCGGTCTGGGTGATGAGCAGCCCTACCTTGTGGGGGTCGTAGCCGCCGTGCTTCACCGCGTCGATGAGCTGGCCGATGACCAGCAGGGCGGGGTAGCAGGTGTCATTGTGGACGTATTTCAGGCCCTCGTCCACAATCCCCCGGTGGTTGGTGGTGAGCATGTCCACCTTGTAGCCCTCGCACTCCAGCAGCTTCTTCATCATGCCGAAGTGGACGGGCAGCATCTGGGGCATGAGGAGGGTGTACTCCTCCTTCATCTCCTTGGTGAACAGCAGGCGTCCCGTACTGCTGTAAACTAAATTTGCCATATCAGTGCTCCTTCCTGGCCTCAATAGCGGCCATCAAGCTGCGGATTCTGATTTTAACAGCTCCCAGATTGCTGATGTCATCGATTTTCAGCTGGGTGTACAATTTTCCGCCCTCCTCCAGAATGGAGCGCATCTCATCGCCGGTGATGGCGTCGATGCCGCAGCCGAAGGAGACCAGCTGAATGACCTCCATGTCCGGCTGGGTGCAGACGTATCGGGCGGCATTGTACATCCGGGCGTGGTAGGTCCACTGGTTGAGGACATGCCGGGGGGCCTTGTCCTCCAGGTAGGCCACCGCGTCCTCGGTGACCAGGACGAAGCCGTAGGAGGTAATCAGATCGTTGATGCCGTGGTTGATTTCCGGGTCTATGTGGTAGGGCCGGCCCGCCACCACCAGGATGGGATGGCCTTGGGTCCGGGCCTGGTCGATGTAGGTGCGGCCGGTGCTGCGCAGGTCGTTTTTGTAGGTGTTGTAGGCGATGTAAGCGGACTTCACCGCCGCCGCCGTCTCCCGGCGGGGGATGTGGAACTCATTAAAGAACCACTCCCCGGCCTTGCGCTCCATGTCCTTGGGGCGGTGCAGGCCGAAGTAGGGGTACAAGTACCGCGCTTGCTTCAGCTCCGGGACGTTTGCCGCCAGCAGCTCCGGGTAATAGGCCACCACGGGGCAGTTGTAGTTGTTATCCCCCGCCCCTTCGTCAAAGTTGTAGGGCATGCAGGGGTAGAAGATGGCGTCCACCCCTCCCTCCGCCAGGGCTTCCACGTGGCCGTGGAGGAGCTTGGCGGGATAGCACACGGTATCCGACGGAATGGTCCGCTGTCCCTTCAAATAGATCTTCCGGGAGGATTCGGGGGAGAGGACCACCTCGAAGTTGAGCTGGGTGAACAGCTCAAACCAGAAGGGCAGGTTTTCGTACATATTCAGCCCGAAGGGAATGCCGATTTTCCCCCGGGAGCCGTCACCCTGGCCCTTGCCATGGAGGGCGCGGAGCTTGGCGTATTTGTAGCGCATCAGGTCGGGCAGGCGGCTGGGTTCCTCCCCCAGGGGGCGGGAGCAGCGGTTGCCGGACACAAACCGCCGCCCGCCGTCGAAGGAGTTGACGGTTAAGGAACAGTGGTTGGTGCACAGCCCGCAGGTGGCGGGCTTGGCGGTGTGGGTAAAGGACTCCAGAGCTTTGGGGCCCAACAGGGAGGACCGCTCCAGCCCCAGGTCCCGGGCGGACAGAGCCGCGCCGAAAGCCCCCATGATGCCGGCAATCACCGGGCGGGTAACCTCCCGGCCCAGCTCCTGCTCAAAGGCCCGGAGCACCGCGTCGTTAAGGAAGGTGCCCCCCTGGACCACGATGTGCTTGCCCAAATCGTCGGCGGAGGCGGCGCGAATGACCTTGTAAATGGCATTTTTCACGATGGAGGTGGACAGCCCGGCGGAAATGTCCTCCAAGCAGGCCCCGTCCTTCTGGGCCTGCTTGACGCTGGAGTTCATGAATACGGTGCACCGGGAGCCCAGGTTCACCGGCTTTTGGGTGAACAGGCCCAGGCGTGCGAAGTCGGCGATGTTGTAGCCCAGGGCCTTGGCAAAGGTCTCGATAAAGGAGCCGCACCCGGAGGAACAGGCCTCGTTGAGCATGATGGAGTCCACGGCCCCGTTTCTGATTTTAAAGCACTTCATGTCCTGTCCGCCGATGTCGATGATGAAGTCCACATCGGGCCGAAAATGGGCGGCGGCCTTGTAGTGGGCCATGGTCTCCACCAGCCCCAGGTCGCAGGAGAAAGCGTTTTTAATCAGGTCCTCCCCGTAGCCGGTGACGGCCGCGCCTTTGATCTGGATGCGGTCCCCGCACAGCTGGTAAATTTCCTTCAGCTGTTCTAGGACGATGGCCACTGGGTTGCCCAGGTTGGAGTGGTAATAGGTATACAGCAGCCCGCCGTCGGGGGCGATGAGGGCCAGCTTGGTGGTGGTGGACCCGGCGTCCACCCCCAGATAGGCGGGGCCGGCGTAGGTGTGGATGTCCGCCTCCGGGGGCCGGCTGGCGTTGTGCCGGGCGGAAAAGGCATCATACTCCGCCTGGCTGGTAAACAGGGGGGGCATGGTGTCCACCAGGGTGGTGGCCTGGGCGCTGTCCTCCAGCTTCTTCATGACCGCCTCAAAGGGGGCCGGGGTGTAGTCGGTGGCGCACAGGGCGGCCCCCATGGCGGCGAAGCAGTCCCCATCCTCGGGGAACACGGCGTGATCCCCATCCAGCTTCAGCGTCTCCACAAACCGCTGGCGCAGGCCCATAAGAAAGTGCAGCGGCCCGCCCAAAAAGACGATCTTCCCCTTCAGCTCCCGGCCCTGGGTGAGGCCGGCCACGGTCTGGTCCACCACGGCCTGAAAGATAGACGCGGCCACGTCCTCCTTCCGCCCGCCCTGGTTGAGAATGGGCTGAATGTCGCTTTTGGCGAACACCCCGCAGCGGGAGGCAATGGGATAAATTTTCTCGTGCTTGAGGGACAATTCGTCAAGTTCGTTAACGGTAACGTTCATCAGGGTGGCCATTTGGTCGATAAAGGCCCCGGTGCCCCCGGCACAGGAGCCGTTCATCCGCTCCTCCAGGGCGCCGCCGAAAAAGATAATCTTGGCGTCCTCGCCCCCCAGCTCGATGACCGCGTCGGTGTCGGGGATGTAGGTGTTGACGGCGGCGGCGGTGGCGTATACCTCCTGCACGAAGTCGATCCCCGCCGCGTCGGCCACCCCCAGCCCGGCGGAGCCGGTAATCGTTGTTTTGATGTTCTGCCCGGAAAGCATGTCCCGGATGGAGGCCAGCGTCTCCAAGGCCCGTTCTCGGGTTTTGGAGAAGTGCCGCTCATAGGAGCGGAAGAGCAGCTTATCCTGTTCGTTGAGGACCACCACCTTGACGGTGGTGGAGCCGATGTCGATGCCCACGCGAAGACTCATAGGGAATAACCGCCTTTCAGGAGTAGGAAGCCTATGTTTCAATGATACATGATACTGATTTTTTGTCGGAAAAACAACGAAATTAACGGCTTTTTAACGGGGCGAAACAGAAGAAAAGCAGGAAATTAACGGCGGGTATAGTGGGCAAAAGGCACAAAAGTCAGAAAAAATTTTGGAAAATATTACAGAAATGTGAAATCCCCCGGCGGCTTTAAGCCGCCGGGGGGTAGGATTACCGCTCATACATCGGGGCCAGATGGAAGGACTGAATCAGCCAGCGGTCCCCGCTTTTCCGCAAGGTCAGCTCGCTCCGGGTGCCGTCCTCCAGGGGGGCGGACCACAGCAGGACGCTGTCTCCCGCCACCTGCCCGCCGGCGCATTCAAAGAAGCCCGGGCCGGCGTCGCTGGTAAAGTTGTAGAACGCGTCGTACTCCTCCACGTAGAGGCAGCTTTCCCAATCCAGCTCCTCCACCGTGACCCCCGCGTATTTTTGCAGCAGGGCGGACACCTCGCTCCTGGGGTAGCGGTGGACCGGAACCGGGAGGTCCTCGGGGGAGCTGAGCTCCCGCTCCGGGTCGATCCAGAGGTTATCCTTCTCCATTACGGCCAGGAATTCATCTATATCATCCTCACCCAGGCAGTTGTTGTTCCCAATCCCAATGGGGCAGTAGCGCAGGAATTCCTCCAGATCGATCTGGGTGGGGTCGTCGTAGCTGCTGGTGAAGAAGCAGCTGATTTCGCTGTTGCCAAACTTGTGTTCGGACAGCTGTACAAAGGAGGCAAAAGCCTCGTTGGCCCGGTCCACCTGCTCCTGGGTCAGGTCGCCCAATAATTGGTGATTCTGATCATCCGGCGCCAGCTCATGCAGCTGCCTCCGGATGGCCTGGTTGGTGATTAAAAAGCTGCTCAGCCGCTGTCCGTCCTTTCCCCGGAGCTCGATGGACTCGTTGTCGCCCTCCGCGCCGGTCTGGGACAGATCGTCGATGAGATACCCGGAGGTAAGAATCTTCCCGGCCTGAGCCAGCAAAGCGGGGTCGGTGATGTCAGGGGTGCCATCCTCAAAGCGGATGCACGCGCAGCTCTCCAGCGCCTCCGCCAGGGCCTTGCTGGTTGCGAGGTGGTTTTCCTCCAGCTCTGTATCCCGGGCCTGGGAAGCGCGGTACCACTGCTGCCGGGCCAGGTCCTCCAGCACGGACCCCGCGTTGACGCCGGCCGGGCCCCGCATGGTCCCGCTGACCCCATGGATGTGGGCCCCCTCCCCGTGCTCCTTTTGCAGCTTCATTTCCTCCTCCCACATATTTCCGGGGAGCAGGTAGCTGTAGCCGTCCTGCCACAGGAGGGTGTACTCCGTCTCCATGCTGTTGTTGATGAGAACCACATAGGAGGTGTGGATCAACCCCTCTTCCAGGTCGGGGCGGGGGGCGGCGTCGGGCAGATAGGCAAAGCCGGCCAGCGCCTCCTTGGCCGCAGCCAGCAGGTCCTCATCGGCGACGGGGGAGGGGTAAATCTGGCTGGAGTAGAGGGGTGGGCTGTATCGGATGCTGTCTGCCAGCTCCAGCTGGTCGTGGAACATGGTATTGGCCTTGGGCTGGGCCCGTTCCGCGAAGACGAACACGGTTGCCAGGGCGGCAACGGCAACCGCGGCGAAGAGGGCGGCTTTTGCCGTTTTTGGGTGCTTCGCCAGCCGTGCCACCCGGTGTTTGATGGACTTCCCGCCCCCGGTCATGGCGGTGGAGCAGGACAACAGGTCCACCGGACGCAGGGACCGCGCCGCCACCATGTCCACTAACGTCCGCCCGTAGGGGACGCGCTCCCCCTCGCCCAGCCGGGCCACTGCCCCCTCGTCGCAGGCCAGCTCGCCGTCCCGCTTGGAGAGAATCACCGCCAGCCACACCAGGGGGTTGTACCAGTGCAGCGCCAGGGCCAGGCACCGGAG